>NZ_BJUV01000014.1 GCF_007988805.1 Frigoribacterium faeni
TCGCGGTGCGGTGGACGGAACGCGGTGCAGTGCGGCGGGTCGGGGCCGGACGCACGCAGGCGTCAGGCGTCAAGCGCCACGCGTCAGGCGAGCCCGAGGGTCGCGAGCGCGCCAGCGTGCCGCACGAGACCTGCCGCGACGGCGTCGGGATGCGCGGCGTACCAGTCGAGATGCGCCTCCCGGACCTGCTCGACCGGCACGACGGCCCCGTCGACGACCCAGTGGTCGGTCGCCTCGTCGCTCAGCCCGAACGCCTCGATCACGGCCGCCTCACGCGGCGCGTGCACCCGGTCGAGCAGAGGGCGCCCCGGGTCGACGACGTGCTCGGGCAGCCCGAGGACCGCCCGCACACGCCCCGCCGCCGCCGCGAAGACCGAGTTGCCGGGGTGGTTGAGCGTCCGCATCTGGTCGAACAACGGGCGCAGGAACAGGTCGGACAGCACCACCGTCTCGTTCGCGGCCTCGCGTCGGCGCAGCTGCTCGAGGGACTCGTCGGCCACCGCATGCACCGCCGCCACGTCGAGTCGGCCCGCGAGCCCGGTCGGCCCGACGGCGCGGCCGTCGAGACGGGCGGCGGCCTCGGCCAGCACGCGGAGGTCGTGGTACTCGACCACGGGCGGCACGAGCGATAGGTCGCTGGGCGGCCGGACGATCGCATGGGTCGGATACAGCCCGGCGACGCGCAGCACCGGCACCCGCACGAGGCGTCCCCCGGCCGGCAGCAGCGACGCCAGCTGAGCCGTGCCGAGCGGCATGCCGTGATAGTCCGCCCGGACGGGCTGCGAGACGAGCACCGCGGCGCGCTCGAGCCAGTACCGGAGGTAGGGCAGGTCGTCGACGGTCAGCTCGTGAACGGCCGGGATGCGGACCGTCGCCAGCGCAGGCCCGTCGAGCATCACGCGCAGGCTCTCGGCCTGGCAGTTGCCCACGACGACGGTCGCGTCCGCCTCGGGCCCGTCGGCGAGCGAGTAGAAGGCGCCGTAGTGGTGCGACCGGGCGTCCGCGTCGACCGGCGGCGCAGGGCGACCGGCCCGGCTCGGGACGGAGGACGAGGAGGCGCTCATCACCCCAGCATGGCCCGCCCGGCCCCGACGCGGTCAGCGCCCGTAGCTGAGCCGCCGCAGCGCCCATTCGGCCGGTCCGGCCCGGCCTGCGCGTTCGAGCAGCACCGCCACGACGACGGTGACCAGCCACACCGCGACGGCGATCAGGCCGATGCGGAGGGTGCCCGCGCCCTCGCCGAGACCGAGCGACCAGGGCTTGAGCAGCGCCACGAACAGCACCGACTGCAGCAGATAGCAGGTGAGCGACCGACGCCCGACGGCAGCGAGCGCACCGACGACCGCGGCACCGACCCCCGGTGCCGAGGAGGCGCGGGTCGACCGACCCGCCGACCACCAGCCCACGAGACCGAGGAACGCGAGGGCCCCCGCGATGCCCGTCGTGCCGTGCAGCATCCCGAGCAGGTAGAGCACGACCGGACCCGGCTGCCCGACCCCGACGGTCGCGAGCACGAGCGGCAGGGCGCCGACGATGCTGATCGGGAACCCGATGAGGGCCAGGCGGCGGAGCAACGGCAGGTGCGCGGCCGGATCCTCGAGCACACGTCGGCGCCCGAGCAGGGTCCCGACGGCGGCGATCGGCAGCAGCATCGCGACGGTGAACGGCGCCGTGACGGCGAGCCCGAGCAGGGCGATGACCCGCCAGAGCAGATCGCCGAGCACGGTGTCGGGGCCGATCGGCAGCCAGCTGGTGTCGCCCATCCCCCCGGCGAGCCCGTCGACGCCTGCGACCACCACGAAGACGACCAGCGTCGACCAGCCGATCACCCGGAACGTCCGGTCGCTCGCGGCGAAGAGACCCGCCAGGACGAGTCCGAGCGCCCCGTAGCTGAGCAGGATGTCGCCCTCGAAGAGCAGCACGATGTGCAGCGCGCCGAACACGATCAGCCAGAGGCTCCGCCGCAGCAGCAGCGCACGGGCGGCGTTCCTCGGCACGCCGCGCTCGGCCTGCCGCCGTATCAGCACCGTGAACCCGTAGGCGAAGAGCAGGGTGAAGAGCGGGAACGCGCGGTTGTCGACGAACGTGCCGACGATCACGTCGGCCACGCGGTCGCCCGTGGAGCCGTCGACGGGTCGGGCGAGCGGCCCGAGCACCCGATCGCCGATGTAGTACACCGAGTTCGCCAGCGCGATGCCGAGCAGGGCGATCCCGCGCAGCAGATCGGGGGCGATGAATCGCTCGGACGCCGCGACGGGGCCGCTGTACGCGACGGGTGCGTCGCGGACCGCGACGGCCGGGGCGATCGGAGGCCCGCCGACCGGACGAGCCGCGCCGGAAGGCGTCCCGTCCGAGGATGTCGGAGAGGGCAGGCGCGGGCCGGGCGGCGGAGCGGCCGGCGATCGGTCGTGGTCGTCTGGGCTCGTGGTCACGGACCCAGCCTGGCCGACGACCGGCGCCTCCCACCTCCGCCGAAGGAGGGAGATGGTGGAGTCGGCCTCCCCCCCTCCGGCTGGGGAGGAGAGGGGCTCGGGGGCCGGTCAGAGCTTGGCGGCCAGCTCCGGGTCGGTGGGCTCGACGAGATGGCTGCCGTCGGGGAACACCACGACGGGGATGTTCGTGCGGCCGCTGACGGCGTAGGCGCGATCGGCCCCGTCGGCGACGGCCTCGAGGTCGACGTAGTCGTACTCGACGCCCGTCGAGTCGAGCAGCGCCTTCGAACGACGGCAGTCGCGGCACCATTCGGCGCCGAACATGAGGATGCGGTCGGGGGCACTGTCAGACATGAGCAGGAGTGTAATCCTCGACCCCTGAGTCCCACCGGGACGGCCGAGGAGGCGCGGGTAACGTCCCCGACACACGGCGCTGCTAGACACGCCCCATGCTCGAGATCACCGGCGCCACGCGCATCGTCGTCGACGAGACGACCGAGACCACCGGCAGCCTCTTCGTCGACGGCGGGGTGATCGTCGACGGCTCGTCGGGGGTCGTCACCGAGACCGTCGACGCGAGCGGCTGCGTGGTCACCCCCGGCCTCGTCAACGCCCACCACCATCTGCTGCAGAGCGGATTCCGCACCCTGCCGGGCACGCGCGGCGTGCCGATGAAGGACTGGCTGCCGACGATGGCGGCGGCCTACGGCGCCGCGCGGATCGACCCCTCGCTCGTGTCGGCGACGACCGCCGTCGGGGTCGCGGAGGGCCTGCTCAGCGGGGTGACGACCGTCGCCGACCACCAGCTGAACTGGCCGTCGCCCGAGACCGCGACCACCGACGACACCGTGGCCGTCGCCCGCTCGATCGCCGACGCCGCCCGGGCCCTCGGGGGCCGCCTGGTGTTCGTTCGCGGCTCGGCGCGCGACGACCCGCAGTCCGCGGCCGCGTCGGCGGAGGCGATCGTGCGCGACCTGCTGACCCGCGCCTCCGGGGACATCCCGACCGGCGGGGTGACCGACGACGGCATGCTGCAGATCGCGGTCGGACCGGCCGGCGTGCACAGCGACTCGCGCGAGACCTTCCAGCTGCTCGGCGAGGTCGCCGCCCGCCACGGGCTGAGGAGGCGCACCCAGGCGAACGAGCAGGTCGACGTCGTGATCGCCCTCGAACGGTACGGGCGCCGACCGCTCGATCTGCTCGACGAGTGGGGCTGGCTCGCCCCCGACGTCACCGTGGCCCACCTCTGCGCCGTGGACGCGAGCGAGATCGCACGGCTGGTCGCCGCCGGCGTCACGGCCACCCACGCCCCGGGCTGCGACCTGCCGATGGGCTGGGGCATCGCGCCGGTGGCCGCGCTGCAGGCCGCCGGCGTCGTGGTCGGGCTCGGCACGAGCGGCGGCGGCAGCAACGACGCCGGTCACCTGCTCGCCGATGCGCGGCTCGCGATGCAGGTCGCTCCGCTGGTCGGGCCCGCCCTCTCGGCCCGGACGGTGCTCGGCATGGCGACGGCGGGCTCCGCGGCCGGCCTCGGGCGCTCCGAGCTCGGCCACCTGCGGCCCGGAGCCGCGGCCGACCTCTGCCTCTGGGACGTCTCGGGCGTCGCCGACGCCGGCGTGGCCGACCCCGTCGCGGGGCTGCTCTGGGCGTCGCCGGGACGCCGACCGCGTGACGTGTACGTCGCAGGCCGACCCGTGGTGCGCGAGGGGCGCCTCCTCGCCGCCGACGAGCGCGACCTCGTCGCCGCCCTCGCCGCCCGCCTCGCTCGCTGAACGCCGCGCCGCGCTGAACGCCGCGCCGCGCTGAACGCCGCGCCGCGCTACAGGTCGAGCACGAGCCTCGGGCACGCCGCCCGCGACACGCAGACGAACATCCGGTCGTTCGCGGCCTGCTCATCGGGCGTGAGGATCGAGTCGCGGTGGTCGACCTCGCCCTCGAGCACAGTGGTCTCGCAGGTGCCGCAGGTGCCCTCGCGGCAGCTCGACAGGACGAGCACGCCGGCCTCCTCGACGACGTCGAGCACCGACCGGTCCGGAGGCACGGTGACGGTCAGCCCCGACTCCGCCAGCTCGACCTCGAACGCCTCGTGCAGCACGGGCTCGCCCACCGCCTTGGGCTCGAACCGCTCGACGACGACCTGCCGCCCGGCACCGGCGACCTCGATCGCCTCCACCATGCGCTCGGGACCGCAGCAGTACGTCGTCGTGAACGCGGCCATGCCGGCGAACAGGCCGTCGAGGTCGAGCCGCCCGCCCTCGTCGCCGACGTGCAGCACGAGGCGGTCGCCGTGCAGCGCCGTCAGCTCGTCGAGCATCGCCATGGTCGAGCGCGAGCGCCCCGCGTAGTGCAGCACGTAGTCGACCCCGGCGTGCGCGGCGGCGCGGGCCATCGCCGAGATCGGGGTGATGCCGATGCCGCCCGCCACGAGCACGTAGGAGGTGCCGCGTCGGGGCTCGAACTCGAAGTGGTTGCGCGGCCCGGCGATCCGGACCGTGTCGCCGACGGCCAGGTGCTCGTGGAGCCAGGCCGAGCCTCCTCGTCCGTCCGGCTCGCGCAGCACGCCGATCCGCCAGGTACCGGCCACGGGGTCGCCGCAGAGCGAGTACTGCCGCACCTCGCCGCCGGGCAGGGCGACGTCGACGTGGGCGCCGGCCTCCCAGCCGGGCAGCGGCGAGCCGTCGGGCGCGGCGAGGTCGAAGAGGTCGACGGCGTCGGCGGCGCGCGTGCGACCGGTGACGACGAGGTCGAGGGCGGTCTCGGACAGGCGGGTCGGGGCGGTCACACGGGCTCCGGTCTCTGTTTGACGACGAACAGGCGGTAGCCGCCGTCGTCCACGGCGTTCCAGCGGTGCGGGGTGCCGCCGACGTAGTAGAGCGAGTCGCCCGTCTCGAGCAGCCGAGTGCCCTCGGGCCTCAGGTCGACCTGCAGACGGCCGGCCAGCACGTGGACGAACTCGTCCTCCGCGTGCCGGAAGAACTCGCCGGGATCGCGGTTGTAGCCGGTCATCTCCATCGGATGGAACGGCCGGTCGCCGTGGGTCAGGAGGCGCGCGGACGCCTGCCCGTAGCTGCCCGTCGAGCCGTCGTCGGCCGACACGAAGACGACCCCCGGCTGGTCGTCCGAGCGCCGCCCGTCGACCGGGGCGAGCAGCTCGACCTGGCTCGACCCGAGCGCTCGGGCGATCTTCTCGAGCGAGACCATGCTCGGCCGGGTGAGGCCGCGCTCGAGCTGGCTGAGGAACGGGTGCGACAGCCGCGCCTCGCCGGCGAGCTGGACGAGGGTCAGCCCGCGAGCGCGACGGAGGGCGCGGATGCGGCCGCCGACGGCCAGCGCCTGCTGGTCGACGGGAGCGTCGAGGGACGTGACGGGGGCCTCCTGGGTCGGGTGGTCAGACGAGTGTCTATCACGGGGTCCGGTGCGGGATCCGAGCAATTTACACGGCGAAACGGTCGCGTCATCTGTCGGAAACGAGCCGTCCTTAGATTGACCCATGTTGACGCCATCAACATTCTGCGCGCAACCCGACACACCCGCCCGACCCGCTCCGAGCCTCCGATCACCCGATCGACGCGACCGAGCGGCACCCCCGATCCCGATCCGGAGGCTCCGCCGTGACCCGACTCCCCCGCCAGCTCTCGCTGCTGCGGAACGCCGCGCTGCCCGACGGCTCGACGGTCGACGTGCGGATCGAGGGCGACACCGTCGCGGCGGTGCTCCCCGCGGGCACGGCGCCGGCGGCCCCCGGGTCCGAGACGCTCGACCTCGCCGGCCACGTGCTGCTCACGGCGCCGGCCGAGCCGCACGCGCACCTCGACAAGGCCCTCTCGTGGGACGCCATCCGACCGCCGATGGGCGACCTCGAGCTCGCGATCGCCTCGTGGCGGGTCTACGCCGCGACGATGACCGTCGACGACATCGCCGACCGCGCCCGCCGCCAGCTGCTCGCCATGCTCGCGCAGGGCACGACGGCCGTCCGCACCCACGTCGACGTGCTGCTCGGCGGCGACGCCACGCGGGGCGCCGAGGCGCTCGTCCGGGTGCGCGACGAGCTGCGCGACCTGATCGACGTCGAGATCGTCGCGCTCGCCTCGCAGGACTCCCCCGACTCCGACGTCGAGGCGGTGCTCGATCTGGGCGTCGACCTCATAGGAGGCGCACCCCACCTCTCGAGGGACCCGCAGGGCGACCTGCACCGCCTCCTCGACCTGGCCGAGCGCCGCGGCGTCGGCGTCGACCTGCACACCGACGAGAGCCTCGACGGCGCCGTGACCCTCGACGCCTTCGCCCGCCGGGTCGTCGACTGGACCACGACGGTGTCCGCCGGGCACTGCAGCCGGCTCGGCTCGATGCCCGTCGAGCAGCGGGACGAGGTCATCGCGGCCGTGCGCGCCGCCGACATCGGCATCATCGCGAACCCCATCACGAACCTCTACCTGCAGGGCTGGGACCGCCCCGTCTCCACTCCCCGCGGCCTCACCGCCCTGCGCCCGCTGCTCGACGCCGGCGTCCGCCTCGCGGCCGGCGCGGACAACGTCCGCGACCCGTTCAACCCCCTGGGCCGCAGCGACGCGCTCGAGACGGCGATGCTGCTCGTCACCGCCGGGCACCTCACCATCGACGAGGCCTACGCGGCGGTGAGCGACAGCGCGCGGTCGGTCATGGGCCTGCCGCAGGCCGGAGCCGTGGTCGGGGCGCGAGCCGAGTTCCTGGCGATCCGCGCCTCCTCGCTGGCCGACGTCGTCGCGAGCGCGTCGCCCGACCGCTTCGCCGTGCACGCCGGGCGCCTCGTCGCCGCGAGCCGCGTCACCCGCGAGGTCGCCGACCCCGCGCCCACCGCCGCCGAGCACGCCCTGACCCTCACAGAGACCAGGTGACCCGACCATGACCACCACCACACCGACCATCGCTCCCCCGACGGCCACGCGCACCGACACCCTGCTCGACTTCCGCGACGTCGCCATGCGGTTCGCCAACGGCACGGTCGCGCTCCGCGACGTCGACCTCACCGTCGACCGCGGCGAGTTCGTCACCGTCGTCGGCCCCTCCGGCTGCGGCAAGTCGACGCTGCTGCGCATCGCCTCCGGTCTCGAGCGCGCCTCGGAGGGCGTCGCCGAGGTCGACACCGACCGGATCGGCTACGTGTTCCAGGACGCCACGCTCCTGCCCTGGCGCACGGTGCGCGACAACGTCGAGCTGCTCGCCGAGCTCAACGGCGCGTCGAAGGCGGTCCGCCGGGCCGCCGCGCAGGAGTCGATCGATCTGGTCGGCCTCTCCGGCTTCGAGTCGAACCTGCCGAAGGAGCTGTCGGGCGGCATGCGGATGCGCGCCTCGCTCGCCCGGTCGCTGACCCTCGACCCCGAGCTGTTCCTCTTCGACGAGCCGTTCGGCGCCCTCGACGAGATCACCCGCGAGCGCCTCAACGACGAGCTGCTGCGGCTGTTCGTCGAGAAGCGCTTCGCCGGCCTGTTCATCACCCACTCCGTGTCGGAGGCCGTGTACCTCTCGACGCGGGTGATCGTCATGTCGGGGCGGCCCGGGCGCATCGTCGGCGAGTTCGACGTGCCGTTCCCGATGCCCCGCGACCCCGAGATCCGCTTCACCGCCGAGTTCGCCGAACTGGTCGGCGAGGTCAGCCACGCACTCCGAGAAGGGCACAACTGATGGCCGTCGACACCCGCGTCTCGTCCGCCGAGCCCGCCGTCACGACGGCCACCCGCCTCTCGGGGCCCAAGCCGCCCCGGCGCGCGACGTCGCCCCGCGCCGAGCGCGTCCGCAACATCGTGCTGCCGATCGTCGTGTTCTTCGTCCTGATCGGCGTCGGCTACGGCATCGCCTCCTACTACGACCAGGTGCGGGGACTGCCGTTCCTCGTGCCGTACCCGCACCTCGTCGTGAACGCGCTGCTGTTCGACGCGGACTTCCGCCCCGACCTGCTCGAGGCGCTGGGCAACACGACCCTCATCGCCGTCATCGGGCTCGCGATCGCCATCGTGATCGGCATGGCCTGGGCCGTGCTCATGGTGCAGGCCACCTGGATCGAGAGCGCGCTGTTCCCCTACGCGGTGGTGCTGCAGTGCATCCCGATCCTCGCCCTCGTCCCCCTCATCGGGTCGCTCTTCGGCTACGAGATGCCGTCGCGCATCATCGTGACGGTCATGTTCGCGCTGTTCCCGATGGTCTCGAACACGCTCTTCGGCCTGCAGTCGGTCGACAAGGGCCAGCGCGAGCTCTTCCAGCTGCAGGGCGCCTCGCGGCTGACCCTGCTGACGAAGCTCCGGTTCCCGGCGGCCCTGCCGTCGATCTTCATCGGGCTGCGCAACTCGGCCGGCCTGTCGGTGATCGGCGCCATCGTCGCCGACCAGTTCTTCCAGCGCGGCAACGGCGGACTCGGCGTCCTCATCTCGGTGATGAACCAGCGCCTCAACGGCGCCGAGATGTTCGCCGCGATCGTCGTCGCCAGCGTGCTCGGCGTGCTCGTCTTCGTCGCGTTCGGCTGGCTCCGCCGCGCCGCGATCGGCAAGTGGTACAGCGCCAACTGACCCCGTCCCTCCCTGGCGCCGCCGGCCCCGCCGACCCGTGCCTCCCTCCGCTCACCCTCCGCACCACGGCACCGCCCTGCTCCACAGCACCGCACCGTCCCACCGCACACGCCCGGCTCCATCCCCTGCTCCACCCTCGACAGGAGAACCCATGCCCCGTCCCTCCCGCACCCTCACGGCTCTCGGCATCGTCGTCGTGACCGCCGCCGCCCTCTCGGCCTGCTCGGGCGGCTCGACCGACGACGCCGCGCCCCAGGCGGCGGCCAGCGGCTCGGCCGTCGACCTCTCGGGCGTCTGCCCGGCGACGGTCGTCATCCAGACCGACTGGAACCCCGAGGCCGAGCACGGCCACGCGTACCAGCTGCTCGGCGACGACTACACCGTCGACGCCGACCAGAAGTCGGTCACCAGCGACCTCGTCGTCGGCGGCGAGCCGACCGGCGTCAAGGTCGAGATCCGCGCCGGCGGCCCGGCGATCGGCTTCAACACGGTGCCGTCGCAGATGTACCAGGACGACGAGATCACGATGGGCTACGTCACGACCGACGTCGCCGTGCAGAACTCGGCCGACCTGCCCACCACCGCCGTCTTCGCCGAGAACGACATCTCGCCGCAGATGATCATGTGGGACCCGGAGACCTACCCCGACGTCAGCACCATCGAGGAGCTCGGCACCGAGCTCGAGGCCGACGGCGGCGTGGTCCGCTACTTCGGCGGCGCCGCGTACATGGACTACCTGGTCGGCAACGGGATCCTCCCCGAGTCGGTCACCGACGGCAGCTACGACGGCACCCCCGCGAAGTTCGTCGTCGCGCAGGGCAAGGACGCGCAGCAGGGCTTCGCCACCGCCGAGCCGTTCGTCTACGAGAACCAGGTCTCGGCCTGGGGCAAGCCGCTCGACTACCAGCTGATCAACGACACCGGCTACCCGATCTACCCCGAGGCGATGTCGGTCCGCACCGGCGACCTCGAGGAGCTCACCCCCTGCCTCGAGAAGCTCGTGCCCGTGCTGCAGCAGGCCGACGTCGACTACTTCGCCTCGCCCGACGCGACGAACGAGAAGATCGTCGACCTGGTCGACCAGTACGACACCGGCTGGGTCTACGACGAGGACGTGGCCGCCTACGCCGTCGACAAGATGAAGGAGCTGAAGATCGCGACCGACGGCGACAACGGCTACGTCGGCGACATGGACGAGGAGCGCATGCAGACGATCATCGACCTCGACACCGAGATCTTCGAGAAGCAGGGCTCGACCCTCAAGGAGGGCCTGGTGCCCTCCGACCTCTACACGAACGAGTTCTTGGACGACACGATCAGCCTCGGCTTCTGATCACCCGGGGGCCCGGTGCGAGCCGGGCCCCCTCCCCTTCTTCAGACAGGACGCACCATGAACGACATCCGGCCCCCGGCCTCCCCGGAGGCGCTGGTCGCCCTCGAGGGCGAGCTCCGCACCCTGCTCGGCGAGCGCGGCGTCTCGGTCGAGCTCGCCGCCCGCGAGAAGGCGTCGCTCGACGGCTCACGGCTCTCGCCCGTGATCAGCGAGCAGCTGCCCCTCGGTCTCGCCGACCTGGTCGCCTACCCGGCGACCGCCGAGCAGATCGCCGAGGTCGTGGCGGCGGCCGTCCGGCACGGCGTGCCGATCACCCCGCGCGGCAAGGGCACCGGCAACTACGGTCAGGCGATCCCGATGTCGGGCGGGCTGGTGCTCGACATGACGCGGGCCAAGGCGATCGTCGAGGTCGGCGACGGCTTCATCACCGCCGAGGCGGGCGCGACCATGGTCGCGCTCGAGCAGGCCGCCAACAAGGCGGGTCAGCAGATCCTGATGTACCCGTCGACCGCGCAGTCGTCGCTCGGCGGGTTCCTGTCGGGCGGGTCGGGCGGCACCGGCTCGATCAAGCACGGCTCGAACAGCTCGGGCTTCGTCACGGCGCTCGACGTCGTGCACGCCTCCCCCGACGCGCGGCTCGTGCACGTCGAGGGCGACGACGCGCAGCCCTACGTCCACAACTACGGCACGGCCGGCATCATCGCCCGCGCCACCGTCCGCCTCGAGCCGCTGCAGGACTGGCGCGGCTTCTTCGCCAGCTTCGACACGTTCGAGCAGGCGCTGAGCCTGATCCGCCCGTTCGCCGCCCTCGAGCCCACGCCCCGACTGGTCAGCGCCGACCTGCCGACCCTGGCCGACGCCCTGCCCGCCGACCCCGGCATCCCCGCCGGACGGGTGAGCCTGCGCGCCATCCTCGACGTCGCCACGGTCGCCGAGGCGACCCGGCAGGTCGAGGAGGCGGGAGGCCGCGTCGAGGACGTCCGCGAGGGCGCCCAGACCTCGATGAAGATCAGCATGATGTCGTACAACCACCCGATCGAGTGGCTGCAGAAGGCCTACCCCGACCGGTACTTCCACGTCGAGGTCTCGGGCGACGCCCTGGTCGACCGCATCGACGAGGTGCACGCCGTCTACGAGGGCGGGATGCTGCACATCGAGTCGCAGCACGGTCGCCCGATCGGGATGCTGGCCGGCGTCTACACGACCGCCGACGACGTCTACGCGGGCTTCGCGAAGCTCAAGGACCTCGGCGTCGGGTACCACAACCCGCACCAGTGGTTCGTCGACTTCGAGCCCGCCCGCACCCGCGAGCTCGCGGCCGGCACCGACCCCGATGGGCTGCTCAACCCGGGCAAGCTCGTCGACCCGACGACCGTCGGCGGTCCGGACACCGGGGTGAAGGGCGGGCACGCCGCGCCCACCGGACGCATCGGCATCGACACGGGGGTGAAGGTCTCGTGAGCGGCGGGGACGACACGACCCGCGCCTCATCGGCTCCCGGTCGCCGCTCGCGCGACCTGATCGAGCTGAGCGGCCCGGCCGCGGCCGCCGCGCTGAACGAGGACAGCATCCTCGTGCTGCCGACCGGCGCCATCGAGCACCACGGCCCGCACCTCCCGCTCGCCACCGACTGGCTCATGGCCGACCTGATCGGCCGGGCCGTCGTCGAGGAGGCGGCGGCCGCCGGTCAGGACGTCTGGCTGCTGCCCTCGCTCGCCTACTCGAAGTCGGACGAGCACCACTGGGCGCCGGGCACGATGTGGCTGAACGCCGAGACGCTGCTGCAGACCGTCGTCGACATCGGCCGCTCGATCGCCGCGACCCCGGCCCGGACGGTCGTCTTCTACAACGGGCACGGCGGCAACATCGCCCTGCTGCAGGTGGCCCTGCGCGAGCTGCGTCGCCGCTTCGGGCTGCGCACCTTCCTGATGGGCACCGGCATGGCCCCGGGAGACGGCGTCAACGGACCCGACGAGCACGGCTTCGGCGTGCACGGCGGTCACAGCGAGACGTCGATGATCCTGCACCTGCGCCCCGACCTGGTCGACATGAGCCAGGCGGCCCGGTGGATCCCCGACCACATGATCGACCTCGAGCACGTGAGGTTCAACGGCGGACCGGTGCACTTCGGCTGGCTGAGCGACGACTTCGGCCCGGCCGGCGTCGTCGGCGACGCGAGCGGGGCGAACGCCGAGTGGGGCGCGACGCTCTACGAGACGGCGCTGCGCAAGGGCGTCGACGCGCTGGCCGAGATCGCGCGATTCCGGCACCGGCCGCCGTCGGGGCCGGTGGGGTTCGGGGCGTGAACCCGAGCGCGGGGTCGGGTCCGGTCGCGGTCGCGGGGTCGCCCGGCGCCGCGCCCGGCACCTCGCCTGGGCCCGTCCCCGCTCCCGTCCCCGACGACGCCTGGGCCTTGCTCACTGACTGGCTGCCCGCGGACGACGACCCCGACCGGCCGCAGATCACCCTGTCGACGGTCGACCCCGACGGCGGGCCCGACGCCCGCACCGTGCTGCTGAGCTCGTTCGACCGCGACGGCTTCGCGTTCCACACCGACGCGGCGAGCCGCAAGGCGGCGCAGCTCGAGGCGGACCCCCGCGTGGCGGTCACGGTGCTCTGGCCCGGCTTCACCCGGCAGATCGTCGTGCGCGGCGTCGCGGCCAGGGCCGACGACGACCGCATCGCCCGCGCCTACCGGGCCCGCTCGCCGTACCTGCAGCAGCTCGCCTGGCTCAACTCGCACGACTTCGCCGCGCTGCCGCTCGACGAGCGCCGGGCGCGCTGGGCCGCGTTCGAGCGGGAGCACCCCGACGGCTTCGAGCAGCCGACCGGATGGACCGGTTTCGTCGTCCGCCCGACCCGCCTGACCTTCTGGACCAGCGCCCCCGACACGGCCAGCCGCCGCCGCGAGTGGTCGCTCGGGCCGGACGGCTGGGCGCACGCGTACCGCGCGGGCTGAGCGACCGGTGCGCGAGCGACCGTCCGGTCGTGGCCGCCCCGGGGACGAGACGTGCCCGCCGATGACGACCCGCGCCTCCTCGGCTGAAAGAATCGGACGACCCGTGCCGTGACGAAAGGACCCCCGTGAAGAAGTTCCGTGCCGACCAGGCGCGCATGCACCTGATCATGATGCTCGCGCTGACGTTCACGACCGGCATCATCGACGCCGTCGGCTACCTCGGCCTCGACCGCGTGTTCACGGCCAACATGACCGGCAACGTGGTGATCCTCGGCATGGCGATCGCGCAGGCCGACGGGCTGCCGATCGTGGGGCCCATCGTCGCGCTCGTGGCGTTCATGATCGGGGCCGCGCTCGGCGGGGCCCTGCTGCGCTCGGCGCGCACGGGCTGGTCGGGTCGCAGCACGATCGCGTTCTCGGTGACCGGCACGGTGCTGCTCGGCCTCGGGGTGTCGTGCTTCGTCGTGCTCCCGGTCGAGGGGTCGCCGTGGGCGTTCACGATCACCGGGCTGCTGGGGGCGGCGATGGGGCTGCAGGCCGCGGCGGCCCGCAAGCTCGCGGTGGCCGACGTCACCACGGTGGTCGTGACGTCGACGATCGTCGGGCTCGCGTCCGAGTCGAAGATCGCCGGGGGCACGGGCAAGAACTTCCCGCGGCGGGTGCTCGCCGTGCTGATGATCCTCGTCGGCGCGGGCGTCGGGGCGCTGCTGCTGCAGGTGCACATCGGCGTCGGCATGGGCACGGCGGGCGGCCTGACGCTGCTCGTCGCCTTGGCGGGGCACCTGCTGCGGATGCGGCGGAAGGAGCTCGAGGCGGCAGCGGCCGCCGAGGCTGCCGGCGCGTCGTCGGACGAGGAGGCGCGGGTCGCCTCGACCACGGAGGGCACCCGTGCCTGAGACCTCCCCGACCCCGTTCGACCTCGTGCTGCGCGCCGAGCGCACCCTCGTCGAGGGCGTCTGGCGCCCCGCGGCGGTGGGCGTGCGCGACGGCGTCGTCGCCGCGATCGGCGCACTCGACGCGCCCTTCGCCACGACCGGGCTCGACGCCGACCGCACGCTGCCCGCCGACCAGGTGCTGCTGCCGGGCATGGTGGACACCCACGTGCACGTGAACGAGCCCGGCCGCACCGAGTGGGAGGGCTTCGCCTCGGCGACCCGCGCCGCGGCGGCCGGCGGTGTGACGACGATCGTCGACATGCCGCTGAACAGCATCCCGCCGACGGTGACCGTCGAGGCCCTCGAGCTGAAGCGCGCCGCCGCCGCGGCGCAGTCCGTGGTCGACGTCGGCTTCTGGGGCGGGGTGATCCCCTCGAACCTCGGCACGGGCGACCTGCGGGCCCTGCACGAGGCGGGCGTGTTCGGCTTCAAGGCGTTCCTGTCGCCGTCGGGCGTGGACGAGTTCCCGCACCTGTCGACCGAGCAGCTGTTCGCCGCCCTGCGCGAGCTGACGGCCTTCGACGGCCTGCTGATCGTGCACGCGGAGGACCCCGGGCAGCTCGACGCCGCGGCGGCCTCGCTGGAGGTCACGGCAGGAGGCGCGGTGTACGACGACTTCGTCCGGTCGCGCCCCGAGGCGGTCGAGCAGACCGCGATCGAGCACGTGATCGACGCGCTGCGCGAGACCGGCGGGCGCGCTCACGTGCTGCACCTGTCGTCGGCGTCGGCGCTGGCGGCGATCCGGGCGGCGAAGGCCGAGGGCCTGCGGCTGACGGTCGAGACCTGCCCGCACTACCTCACCTTCGACGCCGAGTCGATCGGCGACGGCGAGACGCAGTACAAGTGCTGCCCGCCGATCCGGGACGAGCGCAACCGCGAGCTGCTCTGGGAGGCGCTGGTCGACGGGACGGTCGACATCGTCGCCTCGGACCACTCCCCCTCGACGGCGGCGCTGAAGTTCGCGGGCGACGGGTCGTTCGACCTCGCCTGGGGCGGGATCGCCGGACTCGAGGTGAGCTTCCGCGCCGTGTGGACGGGGGCGCGGGCGCGGGGTATCGCGCTCGAGACGGTCGTCGGGTGGATGTCGTCGGGGACGGCGGCGCTCGTCGGGCTCGGTGCGACCGGTTCTGCCGGGGCCGCTGCGCCAGGGTCTGCTGCGCCGGGGTCCGCCGGGCGGGCGCCGAAGGGGTCGATCGCCGTCGGGGGTGCGGCCGACCTGGTCGCGTTCGCGCCCGAGACGCCGTTCACGGTCGACGCGTCGACGCTCCGGCACCGCAACCCGGTGTCGGCGTTCGACGGCGCGTCGCTGATGGGCGCGGTCGCGGGGACCTGGGTGGCAGGCGTCCTCGTGGACTCCGACGCGCCTCCTGCCCGGCTGCTGCGCCGGGTCTGAGGCCCGCCGCGGCCGACCGTCACGACGGACGCGGCGTGACATCGGTCATGGATGGCGGTGACGTCACGACACTTCCGGCGCGGTGGGATCCGCGGTCTGCTGGGGGACGGCCTCGGGACTCCGAGGTGCCGTCCCCGAGATGAGGAATCGATGCGCCGACCCCTGAAGATCGCACTGTGGACGGTGGGCGTCCTCGTGGCGGTCCCTGTCCTGACCCTGGCGACCACGTCGATCGTGAACGTCGTGGCGACGAGGTCCGATCTCGCCGCGATCACGCCCTACGGCGAACTCGTGCCGGTGGACGGCAAGGAGATGAACGTCGTCGTCAGCGGCACCGGCGACGAGACGATCGTCCTCCTGCCGGGTCTCGGCACCGCCGCGCCCGGCCTCGACTTCCAGCCGCTGATCGACGAGCTCGACGACACCCGTCGGGTGGTCGCGGTCGAGCCGTTCGGCACCGGGCTCAGCGACCAGGCCGACACCCCGCGGACCGCCGCGAACATCGTCGGCGAGGTGCACGAGGCGCTGCAGCAGCTCGGCGTCGATCGCTACGCGCTCATGGGGCACTCGATCGCCGGCGTCTACGCCCTTGAGTACAGCGAGCGGTACGCGGACGAGCTCACCGCGTTCGTCGGCATCGACAGCAGCGTGCCCGACCAGCCCGGCTGGGACACCCCGGTGGCGACCGACGGGCTCGCACAGCTGCGCGACCTCGGTCTGCTCCGGGTGGCGTCCGCCCTCGGTGGCGACGCGTACGAGGGGCTGCCGTACGACGAGGCCGCGAAGGACCAGATGCGCCGACTCACGACGAAGAACGCGACCGCCCCGACCCTGCTGGACGAGATGGACCACGTGACGGCCAACTTCGCGTCGGTCAGCGGGGAGACCTTCCCGGCGACCCTGCCGGTGCTGCTCGTCGTCGCCGAGGACGATG
The DNA here is from genome assembly GCF_007988805.1 of Frigoribacterium faeni. GTDB lineage: Bacteria > Actinomycetota > Actinomycetes > Actinomycetales > Microbacteriaceae > Frigoribacterium > Frigoribacterium faeni. The sequence continues at coordinate 16,526 of NZ_BJUV01000014.1, forward strand.
CGGACGTCGAGGGCTGGCTCCGGCTGCACGAGGAGCAGGCGGCGAGCGTCGAGGAGGGGCGGGTCGTCGCCCTCGACGGCGATCACTACCTGCACCACACCCGATCGCCCGAGATCGCGGATGCCACCGACGGGTTCCTGGAGTCCGTCGCGGCGCGCTGAGCCCGTGCCTGCCGGGAGGCGCGTGTCCCGCCGGGTCGGCGGGGCGACTCCTCGACGATCAGGCCGCGCCCACCGCCGCACGGAGCTCGCAGCTGAAGTCATGCCGTCCGTGCGGCACGTCGACGACCGTTCCGTCCGGCAACGACACCTCGCCGGTCGTCCCCACCGGCAGAGCGACCGTCAACCGGAGCACTCCCCCGTCGACCCGCCACTCCGACGAGACCTCGCCGTACGGGGAGATGTGACGACCCGACGCGTGAGTCAGACCGCCGCCGGGGCGAGGAGCGAAGCGGACGCGCCGCCACCCGGCCGCCGCCGGAGCGAGCCCGGCGACGGTCGAGTGCAGCCAGTCGGCCACGGCGCCGAGGGCGTAGTGGTTGAAGCTCGTCATCTCGCCGGGGTTCACGGTGCCGTCGGGCAGCATGCTGTCCCACCGCTCCCAGATGGTCGTGCCGCCCATGTCGACGGTGTAGAGCCACGACGGACAGGAGCGCTCGAGCACCATGTCGTACGCGCGGTCGACGTGCCCCGTGCGGGTCAGCGCGGGGGCGACGACGGGCGTTCCCGCGAAGCCCGTGGCGATGCGATTGCCGGCCTCGGCGACGAGCTCGGCCAGGCGGTCGCCCCCGGCCTGCGCCTCCTCCCCGCCGACGAGCCCGAACTCGAGAGCGAGCCCGTAGGCGGTCTGGGCGTCGCTCGTCGTCCGACCGTGGCCGTCGGTGTAACGGCCGACGAACGCCTCGCGCACCTCGTCGGCGATCGAGCCGTATCGGGCGGCGTCGTCGTGCCTCCCGAGCACGCCGGCCGTCTCCGCCAGGTGCCGCGTCGACCAGTACAGGTAGGCGGTGGCGACGAGGTGGCGGTCGGTCAACGCGTCGGCCGGGTCGTCCGGCGGGGCCGCCGGGTCGAGCCAGTCGCCGAGCTGGAAGCCCTCGTCCCAGATCCGGTCCTCTCCGGCTCGCGACAGGATGAGGTCGACCCAGGCCTTCGCGGAACCCCACTGCCGGGCCAGCACGCCGGCGTCGCCGAAACGCTCCCAGAGGGTCCAGGGCGTGAGCACGGCCGCGTCGCCCCAGACCGCGCCCGGCTCGATCGGCTCCCACGACGGGCCGCCGGGGATCCGCGGCACGAACCACGGCACGGTGCCGTCGGGCAGCTGGTCGATCGCGAGGTCCTGCAGCCAGGAGCCGAGCATCCCCGAGCAGTCGAACAGGAAGGAGGCGGTGGGCGCGAACACCTGGATGTCACCCGTCCAGCCCAGACGCTCGTCGCGCTGCGGGCAGTCGGTGGGGATGTCGACGAAGTTCCCCCGGGTGCTCCAGAGGACGTTCTCGTGCAGGCGGTTCAGGCCCGGATCGGAGCTCGTGAACCACCCGGTCCGCTCCATGTCGGTGTGCAGCACGCGGGCCACGACGGCGGAGGGGTCGAACTCTCCCGGCCAGCCCGTGATCTCGGCGTAGCGGAAGCCGTGGACGGTGAAGCGCGGCTCCCAGGTGGTCGGTCCGTCGCCGCGGAGGATCACGACGTCCTCCGCCGCGGCCAGACGGAGGGTGCGCCGGTAGAGCTCGCCGTCCTGGAGCACCTCGGCGTGGTGCAGCGTGATCTCGTGGCCGGTGTCGCCGTCGACCGTGATGCGCAGGCGTCCGACGAGGTTCTGACCGAAGTCGAGCACGACGGTGCCGCGCGGTGTCGTCCGGTGGGCGACCGGCGCGACCTCCTCGGTGCAGCGCACCGGCGGCTGCTCGGGTGCGACGAGGGTGCTCGGGTCGCGCTCCGCCAGGGCGACGGGGGTCCAGCCGTCGTCGTCGGCGCCCGCGATCGACCAGCCGTCGCCGTCGAGCCGCAGGTCGTGACGTTCGCCGTCGTAGAGCCCGCTGAACGCGATGGGGCTGGGCTGCGCCTCCCACCGGTCGTCCGTGGCGACGACCACGCGCCTCCCGTCGGCGAGTTCGACCTCGAGCTGGGCGAGGAACGAGAGGTCGGTGCCGTAGAGGTCGTGGTATCCGCCGTTGAAGCCGAGGCGGCCGCGGTACCAGCCGTCGCCGAGCCACGCGCCCACGACATTGTCGCCGGCGACCAGGAGCTCGGTGACGTCGTAGGTGCGGTAACGCAGACGGGCGTCGTACGAGGTCCAGCCCGGCGAGAGCTCGTCGTCGCCGACCCGCACGCCGTTCACCTCGGCCTCGAAGACGCCGTGAGCCGTGGCGTAGAGACGAGCGGAGACGACGGGCGCGTCGAGCCGGAAGCCGCGGCGCACGCGGGAGGGGCGGCGGTCGGTGCCGGGCTCCTCGGCCCAGGCGCCGCCGACGGGCCGGGCCTGCCAGTCCGAGGCGAGCAGGAGGCCCGTCTCGACGGGCTCCGGGCGGCTCCACGGCGAGACCGACCCGTCGAGTCCCGTCACCCGGACGCGCACCTCGACGCGCTCCCGCGAGCCGAGGTCGGCGAAGGGCCAGTCGACCAGCACCTGGTCGGTCGTGTCGAGCACGACCGTCTCGGTCGCTCCCGACGCGGTGTCGAGGGCGATCTCGGCGGACGCCTGCCGCCAGCCGGAGGGACCGGCGAGCCGCCAGGAGAGGCGGGGTCGCGGGGTGCCGAGGCCCAGGGCCTCGCCGCCGTGCTCGATCCGGAGATCGGTGACTGCAATGCTCATGGTCAGCCCTTGACCGCGCCGGCGGTCAGCCCCTTCTGCACTTGCTTGTTCAGGAACAGGTAGATGACGAGGATCGCGACGACGTTGAGGCAGATCGCGGCGAAGAGCGGTCCGTACTGCACCGAGCCGAACTGGCCGGTGAAGTTGAGCAGGCCGACCTGCAGCGTGCGGAGCGAGCCGGAGTTCGTGAAGGTCAAGGCGATGAGCAGGTCGTTCCACAGCATGAAGAACTGCACGAGACCGACCGTGAAGAGGGCGTTGCGCACCATCGGGAGGCCGACGAGGAAGAACGACCGGATCAGACCGGCGCCGTCGAGGGTGGCGGCCTCGAAGATCTCCCGCGGGACGGCCCGGAAGAACGTGGCCATCAGGAACACGGCCAGCGGAAGGCTCGTCGCCGTGTAGGTGATGAGCAGGGGCCAGAGCGTGCCGGTCAGGCCGAGGCGGAAGTAGGCGGCGAACAGCGGCAGCAGGATCATCTGCGTCGGCACCATGATGCCGGCGAGGAACGTGATGAGGATCGCGCCGCGGCCCTTCCAGACGAGCACCTCGAGGGCGAAGCCCGCCATGGAGCCGAACAGCAGCACGAGCAGCAGCGACGGGAAGACCGTCAGGATCGAGTTCGACGCGTACTGGGCGAAGTTCCCCTGGGTCCACGCGAAGACGTAGTTGTCGAGGTTCCACTGCTGGGGCAGCGCCCAGACGGGCTGCTCGAGGAACTCGGTCTGCGTCTTGAACGAGCCGAGCAGCATCCAGACGAGGGGGCCGACGACGATGACGAGGAGGAGCGCGACGAGGGCGCCGCTGACGATCTGCCCGAGGCGTCGCCGGGGTGCGGGACGACGCCGCGGCGTCGGGCGGCGGGCGGCGGCGGTCGGGACGGGGACGGTGGTGTCGACGGAGGTCATCGGTCAGTCCTTCGTGAGGTCGCGTCGGTTCGCGCGGAAGATGAAGACGGTCACGAGCAACGACACGACCGTGAGGAGGAACGCGACGGTGCTGCCGTAGCCGTACTGCCCGAAGCGGAACGACGTGTCGAACATGTAGATCGTCAGCGGGCTCGTCGACGTGCCGGGGCCGCCGTTCGTGAGGGCGAGGATGCTGTCGAAGACCTTGAGCGTGCCGTTGACGGAGAAGATCAGCGACGAGATCAGCACGGGCAGCGAGAGCGGCAGCACGATGCGTCGGACCAGGCCGAAGCCGGAGGCGCCGTCGATGCGGGCCGACTCGAAGACCTCCTCGGGGATGTCGAGCAGTCCGGCGTAGAGGAGCACGCCGTAGAAGCCCATCGACCGCCAGACGTCCATGATGATGATCACCAGGAACGCGGTGCCGCCGTCGCCGAACCAGTCGACGGACGACAGCCCGATGGCCTCGAGGGCGGTGTTGACGAGGCCGTTCCGGGGTGCGATGGCGAACATCTGCTGGAACAGCAGGGCCACGGCGACGGTCGGCAGGACGACCGGGAAGAACACGAGGGTGCGGACGGCGCTCGACCACTTCCGGAGCACGAAGACGTAGAGGAGCGAGAGCAGGTAGCCGAAGCCGACCTGCAGGATCGTCATGAGCACGGCGTACCGGACGGTCAGCAGCAGCGCGTCGCGCACCCGGGTGTCGGTCAGGAGGCGCTGGTAGTTCTCGAGCCCCGAGAAGGTGAACCCGGTGATCGCGTTGCCGCTGGTGAGGGTGTAGCCGAACGAGACGATGATCGGGACGAGCATCACGACGGAGTAGATGAGCAGCGCCGGCCCGATGAGGATCAGGGTCGCGCGCCGGTCGCCGAGCAGGGGGTTCATGAGGGGCCTTCGGTGCGAGCGGGAGGTCGGGTCGGGGTCGCGACGGGGCGGGGACGCGCTCGGCGTGCCCCGCTCCCGTCGCGGGAGGCGCTAGCCCAGGTCGCCCTGGACGAGCGTCATGAACTCCTCGGCCGTGATGGCGCCGGTGACGAGCTGCGCGGCGTTCTGCTGCGAGGTGGTCGTCGCCTGCGTGCTGAAGTAGGCCTCGAACCACGGGATCGTCGTGTCGGTCTCCGAGATGCGGTCACGCACCTCCGTCGTCAGGGCGTTGCTCGAGGCGTCGCCCGAGACCGTGAAGCCGGAGATGCGGCTGCTGTCCTCCAAAGCGACCTGGCCGTAGTTCTCGGCGATGCAGGCGACCCACGCCTTGCTGTCGTCGTTCAGCGCGCTCGGGTTGATCGTGAAGGGCAGACCGACGTTGGCCACGAGCTCGCTGCTGTCGCCCTCGCCGCCCTCGACGTCGGGGAACGGCAGGTAGCCGATGGCGTCCTCGCCGATCCGGTTCGCCGTGTCGTCGGCGAAGTTGCTCAGCACCCAGCTGCCCATGTAGAGCATGGGCGAGCTGCCGTTGAGGAACTCGTTGATCGAGGTGTCGTAGTCGATCGAGCCGACGCCCTCGCCGAAGTAGCCCTCCGCGCCGAGGTCGGCGACCTGCTGGGCCGCGGCCACGTACTCGGGGTCGGTCAGCGAGGCGTCGCCGTCGGCCACCGCCTGGAGGGCGTCGGCGCCGAGCTCGCGCTCGATGAGGTTGCCGACGAGGCGGGTGAGGGGCCAGCCCTGCTCGCCGCTGGCGGCGAAGGGGGTCAGCCCGGCGTCCTGGAAGGTCGCGGCCGCGGCGACGACGTCGTCCCAGCTCTCGGGCACGTCCACGCCGTTCTCGGCGAACTGGTCCTTGTTGTACCAGATGCCCTCGATGTTGTACTCGGTCGGCAGCACGAGGAACTCGCCGTCGTAGAGCGACTCGACGGTCGACCGCGCGGCCGGCTCGATCGAGTCGGCCACCCCGAGCTCGTCGAAGAGCTCGTCGAAGTGCGCGACGAAGCCGGCGTCGTCGAGCTGCTGGACGAGCTCGTTGGTGTCGACGGCGTACATGACGGGCAGGCCGCCCTGGCCGGCGAGGAGCTGGACCTGCTGATTGAGGTTCGTCTGCGGGACGGTCTCGACCTTGAGCGGCATGGCCTCGTTCTCGGTGGCGCAGGCGCCGTCGGCGAGAGTCTGAAGCGTTGCAGGGACGACCTCGTTCTCGACGTTGCCGAGGACGGTGAACTCGGTGGCAGCCTGACCCGATCCCCCACCCGAGCACGCGGTGAGAGCGGCGATGGTCAGGCCGGCGACGGTGAAGGCGGCAACACGGCGAGCGGTGCGGGGCATCATTCCTCCTTGAATGGTGGGCGCCTCAGAAAAGTTGAAGCGCTTCATAATCAACTGACCGGACCGGGCTTGTCAATACCCGTTCGAGGCCGATCGCGAGCTAAGCTCGGCGCCACGATGACCACCTCGACTCCCTCCTCGCACCGACGACCGCCCGTGATGGCCGACGTCGCACGGCTGGCGGGCGTCTCGCTGGGGACGGTCTCGAACGTCGTCAACGCCCCGGACCGGGTCAAGCCGGCGACGCGGCGGAAGGTCGAGGACGCCATCGCCTCCCTCGGGTTCACGCCGAACACCTCGGCGCGCACCCTGGCCGCCGGGCGCGGCACGCTCGTCGGGTTCGTCGCGGTCGACCTGGGCAACTCGTACTTCCTCGACATCGCGCGCGGCGTCGAGCGCGAAGCCGACCTCGGTCAGCAGTCGGTCCTGCTGGGCAACTCCGACGTGGATCTCGACAAGCAGACCGGCTACCTCAAGCTCTTCGAGCAGGCGCAGGCCGCGGGGATCGTGCTGGCCCCGTTCGACGGCCCGATGGACGAGGCGCGGCGCCTGCGTCAGCGCGGCCTGCGTGTGGTCAACGTGAACTGGCCGGGCGAGCCGGACGAGAGCTGCGGGGTGGTGGTGGACGAGGTGCGGGGCGGTCGCCTGGCCGCGCAGCACCTCCTCGACCAGGGACGTCGGGAACTCGTCTTCGTCGGCGGTCCGCTCGATCTGACCGCCGTGCGGCACAGGTTCGAGGGCGCGTCGGCGGCGGCCCGCGAGGCCGGGGTGCCTCTGCAGCTGGTCACGACGGCGGCGCTGACCGTGCGGGCCGGGCTCGCCGTCGGGAGCGACCTCCTGGCGCAGGACGCCGCGGCTCGGCCGGACGGCATCGTCGCCGCCTCGGACGCCCTGGCGTCGGGGATCGTCCAGTCGCTGCTGCTCGGCGGCGTGCGCATCCCCGACGACGTCTCGATCACCGGCTACGACGACAACCACTTCGCTCAGGGCACGACGCTCCCGCTGACGACGGTCGGTCAGCCCGGCGTCGAGATGGGCGGCCAGGCCATGCGTCTGCTCCGCGACGAGCTCGACAACCCGGCCACCCACCGCCACGAGACGGTCGTGCTGCCGCCCCGCCTCATCGTGCGCGGCAGCTCGCTGCAGCGGCCGGGCGAGGGATCGTGAGGATCGTGAGGATCGCCCGTCCCACCGCCGGGAGATCCGCCTCGTCGTGGGCGACGCCGTCGTGCCCGGCGGGAGCATCCGCGCGGAGACATCCGCCGCGTGCTCACCGGCTGCGGCGCCGAGCTCGACCACACTGAACGCATGCCCCTCGCTGCCGGTCACCGACTCGTCGACGGCCCTCCCCCGGTGGAGGACTACCTCCGCCTCCGACGCGACTGCGGACTCTCACCCAAGACCGCCGATCAGGCGACGGCCGCCATCGCCGGCTCGTGGACCTTCCGACACGTTCTCGACGCTGAAGGCGACGTCGTCGGGATGGGCCGAGTCGTCGGAGACGGCGGGTGGTACTTCCTCATCGCCGACATGGCCGTCCTCCCCGCCCACCAAGGCAGAGGGATCGGGAGCGCCGTGCTCGACGCCCTCCTCGACCACATCCGAGCCTGCGCCCCCGCCGGGGCCTACGTGACGTTGACGGCCGATCCACCCGGCACGCGGCTCTACGAGTCCCGCGGCTTCACCGACGTCGCGCCCGACCGGACCGGCATGCACCACGTCATGCCGTCGGAAGCAGACCGCTGAGCGCTCGAGCGGTGCGCGGTCGCGCCGTGCGTGGTCGCGCGGTGCGTGGTCGACGACTCAGGTGAAGAGCGCGCGGAGCGCTCGATTCACGCAGAGAAACGACTCGTGGCCTGAGTTGCCGACGGTGCGCCTCCGCAGGCGCGGCAGGCACGGCGCACGTGGCACATGGCTCGTGGCGGCGGGACGCGCTTCGCGGCAGCTCGGTCGGCAAGTCAGGCTCAGCACGCTCCGGACGCGCGGATCGCGGCGAAACGGGCCCTTGAGCCTGAGTCGCCGACAGGGCACCTCCCGATGCGCGACAGGCACAGCACGCGCGGCACGTGGCGGCGGGACGCGCTTCTCGGCAGCCCGGTCGGCAAGTCAGGCTGAGCACGCTTTGGGCGCGCGAATCTCGGCGAAACATGCCCGATGGCCTGAGTCGCCGACAGGGCGCCTCCGCAGGCGCGGCAGGCGTGGCAGGCACGGCGCGCGTGGCACGTGGCAGCGGCCCGCGCTTCGCGGCAGCCCGGTCGGCAAATCAGGCTGAGCACGCTCCGGACGCGCGAATCACGGCGAAACGGGCCCTTGAGCCTGAGTCGCCGACAGGGCGCCTCCGCGTGCGCGGCAGGCACGGCGCACGTGGCACGTGGCGGCGGGACGCGCTTCGCGGCAGCCCGGTCGGCAAATCAGGCTGAGCACGCTCCGGACGCGCGAATCACGGCGAAACAGGCCCGATGGCCTGAGTTGCCGACAGGGCGCCTCCGCAGGCGCGGCAGGCACGGCACGCGCGGCACGTGGCGGCGGGACGCGCTTCGCGGCAGCTCGGTCGGCGGGCCGGTCGGCAAATCAGGCTGAGCGCGCCCGGGGCGCGCGAAGCGCGGTGAAACGGGCCCTGGGGCCTGAGTCGCCGACGTCGATGCCGACGGACGGTCGGAGACGGGGCACCGCGGCCAGAGGCGGAACGGGGCGAGAGCGATGTCCTCGCCCCGGCGACTGCCTAGGCTCGGCCCCGTGAAAGCCGACCGGAACGCACCTGACGAGAACGCGACGGCCTCGCCGCCGTCCGACGCGGTCCCGTCGACGAGCCGACGCCGACGCCGACGCCGACGCCGACGCCCGAGCCCGAGCCCGAGCCGGCGCCGGCTCCTGCTGCTCGCGTCGGCAGCGGCCGCCCTCGCCCTGATCACGATCGGTGCGCTCGTGTTCACCGGCACCCTCTGGCCGACCCGCACGGCGGCTCTGCGCTATCCCGTGCAGGGCGTCGACGTGTCCGCCTACCAGGGCACGATCGATTGGGACGTCCTCGCCGCCGAGGACATCGACTTCGCGTGGATCAAGGCGACGGAGGGCTCCGGCTATCAGGACCCGCGATTCGCGGACAACTGGGCCGGTGCTCACGCCACCGACCTGCTCGTCGGCGCGTATCACTTCCTCAGCGTCGACAGCCCCGGGGCCGACCAGGCGGCCAACGTCGTCGACACCGTACCCCGGAACCGCGGCGACCTGCCCGTGGTGATCGACGTCGAATGCTACGCGGAGTACTGCGCCGCGCCTCCTGACGCTGCCGCCGTGCGCGAGGTGCTCGACCCGTTGCTGGAGGCGGTCGAGCAGCACTACGGCCGGCCCGCCGTGCTCTACGCGACGCGCGACTGGTACGAGCGCTACCTGTCCGACGGCTACGCCGAGAACCCGATCTGGTTCCGATCCGTGGCCACCTCGCCGACGCTCGTCGACGGTCGCGACTGGACGTTCTGGCAGTGGTCGGCGCGGGAGAGACTCGACGGATACGACGGCGACGAGCAGCTCATCGACATGAACGCGTTCGACGGTGGTCGCGCGGACCTCGACGAGCTGCTGCTGCCCTGACGCGTCATGCCGGCTCGGCGTCCGCCTGGACCGGGTGGCGGCTCTCGCCCGCGTCTCGTCGGAACGCGGTGACGATGACGGCGCCGAACGCGGTCAGGCCGGCGAGGGCGGCGAGTCGGAGGACGCGGATCCAGAAGGTCCAGGTGTCCATGACGGCCCGGGTGACATCGGGCGGTGTGATGAGCGTGGTGCCGCACGAGTATGCGGGCGGCCACGACTCCCGGGAGAAGGAACCGGGGTGTCCGGCCAGACGGCAGAACTCGGGAGCATCGAGAGCCGGCCCGTAGCCGACGCCGGCGGGAGTCCAGAGGACGATCCGCCACAGGAGGAGGCACAGCACGGCGACGATCGCCGCGATGCCGGTCGCGGCCAGGACGAGCACGCCGACGACGAGGACCACGCGCGCCCGCGCCCGATTCGTGGTCGTCCTGTCCATCTCCCGACCGTAGGTCGACTGCCGGCCGCCCGGCGTCGCCCGGAAGGCGGACCGTCATGGGCCGGGAGTTGCACCTTCCGTAGCGTCATGTGGTCGGGTGGTCTCACGTCCCGCTCAGGAAGGTCCCCGCATGCATCCGTCGTTCATCCCTCCTCGTCAGGTCGCGATCGGCGATGCGGCCGCGTTCGTCGGAATCACGCCGCGGGCGATCCGCCACTACGAGGACATCGGCCTGCTCGCCGGGATCGAGCGCGGCAGCGACGGTCGTCGCCGCTACGGCTACGACGAGATGATCCGGCTGCTCTGGATCCGCAAGATGGCGGACGCCGGCATCGCCCTCGACGACATCCGCGACGCCTTCGGCGACACGGCCGCCTCGGGTGCGGACGGCGACGACGTCTCGCGCGTCCTCGAACGGCTGGAGGCGAATCTGATCGTTCAGGAGGCGGAGCTCCAGCGGCAACGGACCGCACTGAAGAGCATGGCCACCCGGGGCAGCAGGGTAGGTCTGCTCGACGAGTTCGTCGCCGAGCGCCTCGAGGGCCTGCCCGAGGGCTCCCTGCGCCGCGACGACCTGGACACCCTGCTCGTGACCGAGCGGATCTTCGGCCCGCTCGGTGCGGCCATCCAGGCGGGACGGTTCGTCGCGCTGGCTGCCGACCCGCGCCTCCGGGAGGAGTCCGATCGTGTCGATGCGGCCGAGGAGGCGCTCGACGACTCGGTCGCCGTCGACGACCCGCGAGTGGCCCAGGTGGCCGCCGAACGCCACGCCTTCGAGGTCGCGCTGTTCGCCGCCATCGACGCGTCGGGGCAGCCGGAGGACGACGACGCCCTCCTGGACGCCTGGGATGCCCTGCACCCCGAGGGCGTCGAGACGGACGATGACGCGACCGATCACCAGTCGGGTCCGCGGCGGGGATCGGAGGGCGTCGCCGCCGTCATCAGCAGGATGCCCTACGACTTCTCTCCCGCCCGCCTGCGCTGCATGGAGCTCGCGCAGGAGCTGGCCGCCGAGGCGCTCCTCACAGGGGAACCCCCTCGCGGATCGGGCGACACGCCGGTCGCCGAGGTCAGCCCGCGGTGATCGCCCGAGCGGCGAGCTCGGAACCGAGCATGGTGTCCATCGCGGCGTCCACGAGGGCGTCTCCGTGATGGCGCGCGAGTCGGCGAGACGCGACGAGCGCCGCGATGCCCTGCATCGTCGCCGCGAAGAGCATCTTGAACGTCTCTCGCGAGTCGTCGGCTGAACCGCCGGCCGGCGCCGGCCCCAGAGCGCCGTCGAGCGTGGCGAAGAGGACGCCGGCCGCTTCCTGGACCCCGTCGGATCGGCGGGACGTCTTGGTCTCGAACATGAGATCCATCAGCGCCGCATCGTCGATGGCGAAGTCGACGTAGGCGTGACCGACCAGCCTCAGCCGGTCCGGTAGAGAGCCCCCACCGTGCAGCGCACGGCGGACGGCTGCGGTGAGCCGTTCGAAGCCGAGCTCCGCCAGGGCGTCGAGGAGGGCTTGCCGATCCACGAAGTGGCTCCGCGGAGCCCCGTGACTGACGCCGGCCCGACGAGCGAGGTCGCGGAGGGAGAGCCCGGCCACGCCCGATTCCCGAACGACGGTGGTCGCCTCGTCGAGCAGCACCGCCCGCAGGTTCCCGTGGTGGAAGGGTCGTTCCGTCATCCGGCCATCTTAGACCGCGTCTAGACATTGACTAGTTACTAGACAGCGCCTAGATTGACGGCATGACATCTTCGCGTTCCCTCCTGGTCCTCGGCGCCACCGGGCAGACCGGCCAGCACTTCACCCGCCTCGCCCTCGATGCGGGGCACCGCGTCCGAGCCCTGGCGAGAACACCGGGCAAGCTCTCGATCTTCCACGACGATCTCGACGTCGTGCAGGGATCGATCGACCACGAACTCGACCTCGGAGCCCTCCTCGACGGTGTCGACGCGGTCGTGATGATGCTCGGTGACGTCCGGGCACAGCGCGACCGGCAGGTCAACACGACGTTCGTCCGATCGCTCGTCCCCGCCATGCGGCGCTCCGGCACCCGGAGGCTGCTCTATCAGGCGGGCGGGCTGAGCGCCGCACCGGGCACGCGCCTCCCTCTCGTCCTCCGAGCCGTGCGGAGCACGATCGCGCGGGGCTACATCGGTCAGCACGAGGACAACGAGGCCGTCATGCGGTACCTGGATGAGGAGGCCCGAGACATCGAGTGGATGGTGCACCGCGCCGGCATCGGCTCCGACGGCCCCTCGAAGGGCGAGCTGCGACGATCGTCGTCGTCGATCAGCATCGGCACGTTCGTCGACTGCGCCACGTACAACCTGCGGACCCTGCTGGACGACTCGGCGGTGCACACCTTCGACAGCAGCGCCTACCGGCGAGACTGACGCCCTTCGCCCCGCCAGGACAGGTGCGACCGGCGCGAGCTCCTTGAGACCTCGCCGGCACCGACGTACGGTGGAGGGGTCGACGGTGACGAGGGAGTGATCATGGACGAGAACACGGACCAGCGACGGGGGCGACTCCGACTTCAGCGCCCGACGTTCAGCGGCTCGTCCGTCGGCTGGGGCATCGGCGCGTTCTTCTGGCTGTTCTGCGCGGTCCAGACTCTGGTCGGCGTCGTTCAGGACGGCGGCACGACGTTCGTGGGCGCCCTGGTACTAGTTGCGCTCGCGGCCCTGGCCGTCGTCTGCATCATCGGCACCGTGGCGACCATCCGGCATCCTCGCCCCGCGCCTCCTGCCACGGACACGTGAGAGCCGGCCAGGGAGCCTTCAGCGGTTCACGTGGCTATCCGTCGCGCCGGGCTGACGGCCCCACAGCCTGGGCGGTTCGCTGAATCGGCGCTCTGCTGGACTGACACGACCGCGCGGGCGGTGAAGGCGATGGGGGCGCGGGCCGCCTTGTCCCCGTAGGGGGAGTGGACGACATCTGCACCCACGCCGAGGGGTCGCGCACCTAGTGTTCGACCATGCACGACTTCGCGTCATCCCGGTCCGCCTTCATCGGTGCCGCGACCTGGTTCGCCGACACGGTCGCCGAGCTCGATCTCACGCCTCCGGGATGGGAAGCAGCCGCGTTGGGCGTCTGGTCCCGACGCGACCTCGTCGGTCACACCTCGAGGGCCCTCTTGACGGTCGAGGACTACCTCCGGCTCGAACCCTCGTCCTCGACGCTCGAGACCATTGACTACTACCGGGTGGTCCGTTCGGGCCGCGCCGACCCCGACGACGTCGCCGAGCGCGGTCGTCGAGCCGGCGTCGATCTCGGTCCGAGCCTCCCCGAGGCCGTTCGTTCGATCGTGGATCGAGCAGCCGATCTGATCATCCGTCAGCCGGCCGACGCGCTCGTGTCCACGCCGGTCGGCGACTGGACGCTGGCCACCTACCTGCCCACCCGGATCTTCGAGCTCGTGGTCCACACGCTCGATCTGCGCCGAGCCGCGGGGTTGGACGGCGACATCCCCGCGGGGCCGAGCCGGGCAGCGCTGGAGGTCCTCGGGATCCTCGTCGCCGACAGCCGGCCGGAGGAGGCGCCGGCCCTTCTCACGACGCTGACCGGTCGAAGCGTCATGACCACGATCTACTCGGTCCTCTAGGCGGATGGCGCCCCGCACCTCGTCTCCCCCTGCGAGGTGGAGTGAGTAGTCGATGGCGGAGGCCTTGGCCGTCCGAGACGGTCTGCCCGGGGATCGACAGCGCGCGTTGCCGGCGGGATACGCGGGCGGCTGCGACCTTGCCGAGAAGAGCGGACCGGGTTCCGACGGGCCGCCTACGTTCAGGTGGACCAGGCCGGTTCTCGGCCGTTGACTCAGAAGGAGCATCATGTCGATCGGAGACAAGGCCAAGGACGCAGTCCAGAAGGCGGCGGGTCACGTGGAGGAAGCCGTCGGAAAGAAGACGGACGACGCCGAGCTGACCGCCCAGGGCCAGAAGGACAAGGCCATGAGCGAGGACCGCCTCGAGACGGAACGCGCCAAAGACGGCAGCAACTGACCCACCAGCATCGTGAAAGGCCCGGAGCTCACGCTCCGGGCCTTCGTGTTTCCCCGCTCCGCCACGCGTGACAGCCCTCGAACGAGAGCCCTGGAACCAGCCGAAGGTCACGCCGGCGAGTCGAGCGCGGCCTGGATCGCCCTGATGCTCGCCCCGAGAGCGCCCGACGAGAGCAGCCCCGGCCCGAGCGGACCCGACGAGTCCTCCCCCAGGCGCGGCAGCCGACGCAGCGCGGTACGGACCGGGCCGCTCATGTGCTGGAGCTGCCAGGCGATCTCGGACGCGCCTCCTCGGCCCGGATCGGTCGACTCGACCGCCCTGGCCGCGTAGGCCGCCGCGCCCAGAGCATGGGCTCCCATGTGCGCGACGCCGGACGCCTGCCCGGCGGCCCAGGCGGCAGCCTTGCCCGCGGGTGACGTCGCCGAGCGCGAGGCCCGCCCGGCGTCGAACCGTCGACGGATCTCGCCGGCCGCGTCGAGCTCGCCGCGGGCGAAGGCTCGGGCTCGCTCGATGCCGTCGCGTGCCCGGTCGTCGTCGGACGCCTCGGCCTCGAACAGCGGCAGGACCCGCTCGGCGCAGTCCGCCGCCCACGCGGCGACGACGCGACGCTCGGCCTCGGTCAACGCCTGCGGAGACACCATGCCTGAACCCTGGCACACGAGCCGAGGAGGCGGGCGCCGGGTCGCGCAGGACGACCTACGATGACTAAACGAACCGTCGCGGACTGCCCGGCCTTCGCCCCGACGCCGGACCAGCGTGCATACTCGGCCGCGGCGCCGACCGACCCTGATCAGGTCCGCGACTCGGTGCGCCGGGGCTTCAGCCGCTCCGGCGCATCGGTCGCGGGCACCCACTCGCAGGTGAACGACCCGCGGTATCCGAACAGGAACCCGAAGACGCGATTGCGCACCTCGAGGTCGACGTGGAACCTCTCGTCGTCGTCCGACCACCATTCGTGCAGGGTCGCGCGGCCGCTGAACAGCATCGGGAACCGGAACGCGATCGGCCCCTCGTAGAACCGCTGCGCGTCCGAGGTCAGGACGAGACCGCCCCGCTCGTCGACGGCGAGGTCGAGATCGACCGCGAGGTGCTGGTGCGTCCCGAGGTAGTCGAGCACACGTCCGCCGGCGAGCACCATCGTGGCGTCGAACCGCGCCGTCCGCCCGGGCTTCGTCGTGTACGTGCGGACGAAGGTCACGGTCTCGCGGCCGAACCGGTCGCGGTACGGGTAGTTCTCGATCGTGAACGGGAGACCCTCGCCGACGTCCGGCACGAGGATGTTCCGCAGCCGTCCGATCTGCAGGAACGGCACCGTCCACCACGGCCCGCGCCGGATCGACGACATGACCCCGCGTCCGATGCACGCCTCGGCGGCGTCGAGGCCGACTCCGAAGCGTCGTCGCATCATCGGGTGCAGGCGCGGAAAGTCGTCGCCGAGCGCCGACTCGAACACGGACGTCATCGGTCGCCGCTCGGATCGGGCAGTGCCGCCAACGTGGCGGGTGCGTCCTGCAGCTGGTCGCCGCGGCGGCTGCCGCCCTCGGGTGCGCGCCGGGTTCGGGAGGCGCGGGGCCGGTCCCGTCGCCACACCTGCAGAACCGAGAGGAGCGTCCACACCTCGGGTTCGCCGCCGCCCTCCAGCCAGATCCGTAAGCGGTCGAAGCTCCAGGCGGTGGCCCACCCCAGGAGCGGCCGGACGACGAGGTCAAGGGGGCCCCACCCGGCGTCGTAGTCGTAGCCCGTGATGAAGCGCGTTCGACCGTCATCGGTGGGGACGTACCGCCAGTAGCCGCGTCCCGCCCGGATGGGCGACAGCCGATCGTCGGTACCGAAGCGCAACGCCGACGTCCGAGTGCCGTCGGCCCGTCGGCGTTCGCCGATGCTCACCCCGGTGCCGTGCACGTCGTGGACGATCGTGCGTCGGACGTACGTGAACTGCGCGGCCCCGTCGGCATCGGCCGCTTCGGGCAGGATCTCCGAGAACCGGAGATCCCACCGCACGTGCTCCTGGGGATCCTGCGACGCCGCCCACACCCGTTCGATGTCGGCGTCGATGACGGTCTCGACATAGATTCCCCTGGTCCCCACGTGCGGAAGCCTATCCACGACGATGCGCCCGTGGGTGGACTCATCCTGGTGATCTACTACCCCGACGCCCACGGCGACAGTGCCGACCGGCTGCGCCTCCTCTCGACCTGGGACTCCGGCACGCCCACGTCCGCGATCGACGCGCGCGGCTAGCGACTCAGCGACGCCGCCGCCTCACTCGGCGGCGGTGAAGCTCCACTCGGGCTTGCCGCCCGCAGCATTCGAGGTGATCGTCGTCCCGAGGATGATGAACCGCGCCTCCGAGTCCGTCCTCGGGCGGTGCTCGACTCCTCGGTCGACGACGAAGACGTCACCGGGTACGAGCTCGACGTCGTGCGTCCTGAGTTGCACGGTCAGTGCACCCTCCAGGAGGACGAAGGTCTCGTCCTGGTCGTCGTGGTGGTGCCACTCCGTCGACCCTGCGCCCTTGGCGACCTTGATCAACGTGCCGTTGGCTGTCGCGAGGGTGCGCTGCGACCAGAACTCGGTGAGCGCGTCCAGGGTCGCCGTCGCGCTGACGGGTCCGGACATCACCTGCGCAGGGTCCGCGTCGGTCGTCGTCGTGCCGTGGATGGGTTCCTCGTTCATGACGTCATCTTCTCGGAGACGACAGCGGATGTGAACGGCCACCTGGACAGCGCTGGCCCTTGTCTTCGAGCTCCATCAACGACGCGCCGCCGCCAGCACGTGGGGTCAGGCTACGGCTGGGATCGAACGCCGATACTCGATCGAGGGACTTTCCCGCTGAGCCGGCGGCTATCGATATGGATCCGCTGACCGTGGGGTGAACCGTCCTGCACGGCGCGCAGCTTCCTCTGCACCGTGGGTGTCCGAGCAGGAAGGGCCATTCGGCCTGGAATGGTGTCACTGCCACGCCCGCCCTCTCCGGCTGTCGGCCAGGGACGGCCGATGAAAAGAGATCCGAAGCGATGAAAGACAAGAACCGCCCGCCCATCCACGGCTACCGATCGCTGATCGTGGACTGGCTGCAGAAGAAGAAGTACCGCGAGGCGCGGCTCGACGAGAGGGTCGAGTTCAGCGTCGCGTACACCGAGCAGGGCTCTGAGCCGGGTCTCGACACCATCCTCGAGACCGCGATGTATGGCGGGTCCTGGCTGGGCGGCCCGGCCGTCGGCATCACCCAGGAGCAATGGCCTCGTCGCCGCGACGGGCACCCCCTCGCCCACGTCGCCTCCTTCCATCTGAGCGAGGCATCCGGAGTCATGGACTCGTCGATGCGCGCAGACTGGCCCGACACCCGCGAAGACCTCCCCCACGACGGGATCCTGCAGATCTTCCACGACCTCGAGACGTACGGCACCGAGCCCGAGGACGGCGATACCGGTGGTTGGCTCGTCCGCTGGCTCCCCGTCCCCGACCTGACACTGCTCGCCGGCTCCCCCGCCGATCTCGACCTCCCGACCGATGCAGCTCAGGAGGTGACGGCGATGGCGACGTTCTCGATCCCCACGTCGCTCGACCTCGGCGTGACGACCGAGAAGGCGCTCGACGCGGCCGAGGAGGCGACGATCGCCTTCGAGAGGATGTGGAACTGGCAACGAACACGAGACCGCGATGCAGGACCCGCTCCCATCACGCACCTCTACGGCTACTCGCAGGCCGGGCACACCGTGGCCGTCGAAGACATCCTCCCCGAGTGCCTCCCTCTCACGGCTCCTGGGGACTCTTTTCGACTCGTCGCCGACATCGAGAGCAGCACCACCCTCGACGGCTGGTTCGGCGACGCGTCGCCGCTCGAGGTCTGGATGCGGCAGAGCGACCTCGACGCCCGCGCATTCCACCACGCCTGGTGCATCATCCGCGCAGACTGAGACGAGCTGACGCCCGGTGCACGATGGGCAATCGGACAGTCAACGCTCGGTCGACTGACGGCCCAGAGCCTGTCCCAGGCCAAGCTGTGAAGCGGCAATCCGCCCGCCGCCACCCCGGCAACAGCGACTTCCGCCACCCCGGCAACAGCGACGAGTGCGCGAGCGTCGCCGGCGAGGACCTCGCGGCCGCGGTCGGACTGCACTGGCCCGCGGTCGCCGACATCGACGACGCCGGCCCGTACTTCGACCCCAGACACACCGTGCACGTCGGTCACCGCCAAGACGATGAGGAGGCGGCGGAGGCCACCCGGGTCCTCGGGCTCGTGGTCTCGGCGAAGGAGGCGCAGGCCCGGACACCAGGACAGCTCGCCTCAGACGTGCGCGCAGTCGCCGGCACCCGCTACTGGCTGCAAGTGGATGCCGACATCCTGGACCCGAGCGTGATGCCGGCAGTCGACAGCCCCGACCCCGGCGGCCTCACCGCTGCAGAACTGACGGCTCTCCTGCAGCACCTGGCTCCTCACGCCATGGGGATCTCCATCACCGTGTTCGACCCCGATCTCGACCCGGCCGGCGACTACGCCAGAACTCTGACCGAGATCCTCACCACAGGTCTCGACCAACTCAGCCGGAACGCCTGACCGAGCCCGCTGGAGGGTCGTCTCTCGGACACCCAGCGCACCCGCATCTCGATTGAGAGTGGTATCTATCCTTGGCTGGTGGAAGCAAATGACCTCGTGGCGGAAGTGGAACGGGCATTCGGCGCCTCGACGGCTGCCGGCGTGTCCTGGGCAGACCCACACGCTGACCGAGACATCAGGGACGAGGAGTACTCCCGCGTCACCGACCCAGAACGTTACCGAGTGATCGGAGCAAGGGCGATGGCCTGGATCTCCGCGGTGACCGAGCTGGGTCTCGCCACTCAGCACAGCGCCGAAGTCCCAACCTGGACTTCTGAGTCCGAGACCTCTCGGGCCATCAAGGTCACACCGAAGGCGCCCGGGGCCTTGTCGATAGTGGTTGTCCTGGGTTGGTTCGAGAGCGATCAAGCGACTGTCGCTTCCATCGAGGTCGGCATGCCGCCGGTCACCATCGAGATGCTGCCGGTCTGCGGGTGCGACGCCTGCGACAGCGGCAGCGAGGATCTCCTCAGTTCGGTCGACGGGGCTTTCCTCGGCATCATGGACGGGCATTTCCTCTACGCGGAGGGCCGAGACTGGACGATCACTGCCACCAAGGATGGGTGGTCAGGTACCGGCAGCCAAGATTTCGACGCGCTGGTGAATGCGGCCCGCAATGGGCACGAAATCGGCAAGAGAATGCTCACCGGAGCCAGATGGTGGTCCTAGGGCCAGCGCCCTGTGAAGCATCCCCTACCGGCCAAGCCGTCGACGCCCGGCGGAGGATTGAAACCTGACCAGGTAGCCGTCCGGATCCTGGACGAGGAACTGCTGCACGCCGGCTTCCTCCTCCCCGACGCGGTACCACTTCGTCTCCAACTGCATGAAGAGCTCGACACCGGCGTGGTCGAGCACGGTGGCCAAGGTGCCACTGTCAGGAACGGTGATCTGGAAGTTCACTCCTCGACCCAGGGGGTGCTGCAGAGGGCTCGTGACCCAGTTCCTCCCGACTCCGACCTGCTCGAGCATGACGTGCGCCGAGCCGAGGACGATGTACGCGAAACGCTCGTCTGGTCGTGAATAGCTGATGGCGAAGCCGCACAGGCCACACCAGAAAGCGATGCTCCGATCGAGATCGGTGACGAGCAGCTCCGGGACGAGCGCGGGTTCCAAGGCATCAGACACCCGTACATCGTCGCACCCGGATCCCATCACTCACGCCTGCCCTCTCATCGATCCCTACTCGGACGACTCGCGGAGTCCGCGTGCGCCCTCCAGGCCAAGATGCACCCCCGGGGTCGGCGGGGCCGTGTCGCCGTGAGATAGTGACTGTTGGTTTACTAACTACGTGGCCCGACCAAGAAGCAGATCTGACGAACAGGTGCTCGACGCTATCGACGCGGCCCTGGCCGAGCGTCCGCCCATGACTCCGTGGGCGCTTCGGGACGTAGCACCGGCGGCCGGCATGACTCCCGCAGGTCTGATCAAGCGGTTCGGCTCGAAGGACGCCCTGCTCCTCGCGTTGGCACGGCGTTGGATCCAGAGCATCCCCGACGGCCCCACCCGCCCAGGCGACGACCTGGCGGAGCTCCGCGCCTACCTCGACACCCACTTCGCCGCCCCTTCAGCCGCGGCAGCCGTCTCCGGCCTCAGCGCCCTGATGCGCGACCTCGGATCCCCCGCCGCCGCATCCCTCCTCCGCGAAGGGTGGAGCAAGCAGGCCCGCTACCTGGCCGCGCTGCTCGACCACCTACCTCTGCGCCCGGATGTGGACCCGCATCGCGCTTCGCTGACCCTGCTCGATGCCCTGCACGGCAGCCTCTACCGCCGCGCCGTCGAGCTCGACCCGACCCCGCCCACCCGTACCCTCGACGACCTCCTGGAAGGCTGGACATGATCCACGACCGCAACTGGAAGGGCTGCGTGTTCATCGGCACGAGCCTCGAGGGATTCATCGCGCGACCCGACGGCAACCTCGACTGGCTCACCGACCCCACCCCTCGACCCCACACCACGGGCACATCAAAGCATGCGGCCCTCACTTGGGAGACATTCTTTCCCACGATCGACACGCTCGTGATGGGACGCACCACCTACGAGACGGTCCAGGGATTCGACCCGTGGCCGTTCACGGAGAAGCGGGTCATCGTGCTGAGCACGAGACTCCATCCGGACGAACGGGTGGAGATCGCGCGCACGGTCGACGACGCCGCCGACATGCTCAGAGCCGGAGCGGCCGCACGGGTCTACGTCGACGGCGGCCGCACCATCCAGTCATTCCTGGCAAAGGGGCTCATCGATGAGATCACCGTCGCCATCGCCCCCGTGCTGATCGGACGAGGACACCGCCTGTTCGGCGACCTCGCCGACGACGTACAGCTGACCATGCGCGGGCACCACAGCAGCGAAGGCGACGGCCTGCTCCGCGTGACCTACGACATCAGCAGGCCATAGGCGGCGACTATCACGTGTCCGGTAAGAGATCGGTCACCGAACGGAGGCGCGTGTGAACCCGTCTCCCGCGGCCACTCGGCTCGAGACGTCTCGATAGACCAGTCCGGAACTGATCTCGATGAAGGATCCCCTATCGGGCACGTTGCATGCGCCCCGGCTTGTCATTGAGACGGCGTCGGCTCCTCAGGCTGGGGCCATCGCCACTCCGGCAGCAGATCACGGAGTGGTGCCGTCCTGCCGTGGCCGAGAACGACCGTCGCCCCGAGGTTGGAATCGTCGATCTGCCGAATGAATTCGCGGCAGCGACCGCACGGGGGGAGCACGGTCACTCGTCCGTCAGCGGCCCGCCACAGGGCGACGATGCGCGCGATCGCGTACTCACCGCTGGTGACCATCGAGGCAATGGCGGCGTGCTCGGCGCAGAAGCCGGTCCCCGAGCCGGTGTCGATGCAGACACCCGTGTGGATCACACCGGTGGTCGTCTCGAGAGCAGCGGCAACGTCGCCAAAGAGACGATCACCCACGCGGTGCGGGTTGATCCTGGCTCGAGCGACCTCGATGAGGTCGGCATGTGCGCTCATCACCCCAGGATAGGCAGAAATGCGCTCCCCACCCTGCGAGAGGGAGGGCCTGCGGTCGAACGCTAATTGCTTCCCACTGAGACACGCGCGAGCTCATGGGCTAGGTCTGCGGGGGTCCCGTGCGCGCCTCGGTCGCCATGCGTACGTAGCTCGCCATTCTGGGGTCCGAGAATCGATACACACCCTTGGCGATGCGCCGCAAGATTGAAGAACCATCGTCGGACACGAGGCGCTGAAGAAAGTTGTTGAGCGAGGCCTGCGTCATGCTCGTCCCCGTCTGTCGCTCAATTGCATCGCGGAGAACAGATGAACTGAAGTCCTCAGAGGTAACTGTTGCCGCCGCAAATACGATGCTTCGGTACATCTCAGTCATGCCGGAACGAGTCGCTAGGTCGTAGTCGCGCTTCAGGCTGATTTCTGCATCTTGGACAGCTAGCTGCAGCGCTGCATTTAGGTCTTCTTGGGCAATCTCAGCTCGCCCATCCGTCACGGCCTGCTCCGCACACTTGAGAGCGATCAAGTGCGTGAAGTGGGGGTACCCAGCGCTCAGGCGAACAATCGATGTCACAACTTCTGGAACAAAATGCAGTTTGGCAGCACGGCCGCCCGTCTCAATAATCTCGCGTAACTCCGGATCTGTCATCCGCGAAAGTTGCGTCTCTTTCAGGCACCGTTGAACGGAGGGATGGGCTGCGGTGAGCTCTTCTCCCGTGGCGGCTATGCCCACAATCATGATTTTGAAGTTTGAGCCGGCGTCGCTTAGAAGCTTGATGAGTTCCGCCAGCTTGCGCCGATCCTCGGGGTTCCCGACAGCATCCGTCTCATCTACTACGAGAAGCCCTGTCAGATCTCCAATTGCCTCAGCCACCGTAGAAGGACTGAGGGAGTGGCTCGCCGCATAACTAGCGACGATCGACTTGGCCTTCTCGCCTTTGACGAACTTGGCATCGCCGACAATTTTCTTATCGTCCTGCTCGGACACATTCACCAGCGTCAGGTCCGCGCCGACTGCTGCCAAAGGAGCCTTGACGATGGACTCAAATGTGTCCGACTGGTCACATCGCTTCACGTAGATGGTGGTTAGCGAGATGACCGTAAGAAATGACGCAACTACGTTCGCCAGAGAGCTCTTGCCGACCCCCCGCTCCCCGTAAAGCAAGACGTGCTGGCCGGGGGTATTCAGCGTTTCAACCAGTTTCTGAACTTCGACCTGTCGGCCGAACAGCAAGTCCGATTCAGCGATCGGCTGGTGCGGCGTAAAGATATTGCGAATACCGGAATCGGCTATCTTCTTTTCTCGCTCCAGTCCGAAAAAACGCCCGAGTGCAGGGAAGGACGATGACATGGCCAGAGCCTAGCGACAGCTAGCCCTCCTACGCTCGGGGCGCGCATCTGTCCTTCGATCTCAACCTACGACTGCTCAGCCCTCTGAAGCGCTCTATAGACCGTGGAGCGAGCCACTCCAAACAGCTCCGCGATCTCACTCGTGGTGTAGGCGCCGGTGCGGTGCAGCTGCACGAGGTGCTTCTCCTGCGAAGCAGTCAGCTTGGGCTTGCGGCCGCGGAGCTTGCCGGCGGCCTTGGCGATCGCCATGCCTTCGCGGGTTCGTGCACGGATGAGGTCGGCCTCGAACTCGGCCACCATGCTGAGGACGTTGAACAGCAGCCGGCCGACCGGGTCTTTGGGGTCGTGGACCGCTCCCCCAAGGTTCAGGGCGACGCCCTTCTCTGTCAGCTCGTCGGCAATGTCTGTCGCATCGCGCAGTGAGCGGGCGAGGCGGTCAAGTTTGGTGACCACGAGGACGTCGCCGGCACGGCACGCAGCGAGGGCCTCGCGGAGTCCCGGCCGAGCTCGAGTGGTACCCGACAAGCCGTGGTGAACATGCACGTGCTGTTCGTCAACACCCAGTGCTGCAAGACCGTCACTTTGTGCTGCGAGATCTTGTCCCGAGGTCGACACACGGGCGTATCCGATGAGCGCCCGATGACTGTAGCGTTCAGACCCCCTTCACCGGGCATTTTTGCGGGTCAGGCATACGCGAATTCGCAGGCCATGCGCCACCTGACCTCGCACGGCCGAAGCGGGCTCGTGAAGGTGTCCCGATGGACGACCCTTATCTGCCAAGGCGCTCTCGGTATCCCGGCGAGCAGGGAACGACAAGAGAGGGTTTACTTATGGCAAACCCTCTCTTCGGCACTTATTTCTTGGAACTGGTGATGATGGCCACGACGCCAGTTACCACGCCCGCCGCTCCTATGAGCAGACCGGCGGTGTAAGCAAAACCAAGGCCAAAGTTGACGCCGGTTTGATCGCTGTACGTGATTATGGTGTCACTGACTGCCGTAAGAAGGAATCCCACAGAAAGCAGAACCACAGCCGTTACAAAAATCGGACGCTTATTCATTAGTTATTTTTTCCCTTACCCTTTTAGAACTGAGCGCCGAAAATGCGCACACCGCTGTAATAGCCTTGCGCAATTCATGCGCAGTTATTTCTTTTGAATCCGGGCTTGTATGTAGCGATGCAAATATTCATGAGATTCGTTCTGAACTGCAAATCGCAGTCTTTACGATTCATTTTTGAGCCGTAGCAGATGTCGTGTTTGTCGCACGCAGGGCGGAAATTGGCGTTTCCCCAACGATCTGGGCTCAGGGTACAGCCATTCGGTACTACGGCCGCGCTTGCTTGGGAAGAGGTCCCACCAGTCGTTGACGTGGACGCACTCGAGTCTTCCGCGGGCTCATTGCTGGGAACGGTCTCTCCCTCATTCGCAACCCGGAAGCGCCATGTCTCCGTTTGCACCTGAGTCGTTGTGGTCCAGCTCGTCAAAGCCCGAATTTTGGCGCTCCACCCGAAGGTGTGACCCCGGGGAAGGTCGGTAAGAACGGCGGGCTCGTTGCCGGTGGCTGGGACGGTCAGGGTTGTGCCAGCCGTGAGGTCTGTAACAACGTAGGAAATTTGCGAGTCGGACGGCAGCAGGCCAGTCCGGGGTGATAGAGGCGTGAGAACAGCAGTACCAGGCTCAGTTACGGAGTTGTGGGGCACTGATGGCGACAGGCTTTCTTGCGACCAGGCGCCCACACCGAACTCATAAGCAGAAACGGGACCGTCGGCCGCTGAATCGGTCAGGAATGCTTCGAGAGCGATCTTCCCGGTAAGGCCATAGAGCATGGTCGTGAAATTGCTTGTCGACGTCTCACTGAGCGTAAAACTGTCTTGAGGCACGCCGTTCACATTGAGCTGAAGTGTTTGATCTGAACTGCTCGCCGCAGGTGCGCTTAGCCGGCACAGGACACCGTCTGCTCCATCGCCCGGGTTCGTGACCCACGCACCCGCTGCATAGTCGCCGTCGCAGCTAATTGTCGGGGCCTTCAGTGACGTGTACCACCCCTGGAGGTCGAGGATGAAGTGGATAGGGTTTGCCCCATTGTTCTTGATCCGGATCTTGCCGTTGGCGCCGACTTGGGCGATGACGGTGTTGGAGTGGATGTTGCTCGGAACGTAGTTGATCGACGTCGTAGCCGGCGCGGCCGTTCCGTCGGGCCAGACGACCGCGGATCCGCCCGTGCTGGAACCATTGAGCGCGCTGAGGGTCATGGCGACGGCGGTGAGGCCGGAACCGGATGCCGGGATGCCCTTCACACCAGCGACGGGAATGCTCACTTCAGCGCCGCCCTGGACGACGCTGTACGGGCTGACACGTGTGTCGGCGATGCGAGCAGCTGCAGGAGTGAAGACAGCACCGTCCTCAGCCTTGGTGAAGTAGCCCTGGATGTCGACGATGACGTCGATGGCTCCCCCGGTGCCGGCGTGGATCTATGTCCTCGACCTCGACGTCTCGAGCTCCGAGAGCCCCAACAGCCTCAGCATCTGGAAAGTTATAGCCACCGACGCCGCATCCATGTCCCACTACGCCCTCGACCTCGCCCCGCAAGCCGCCCTCGAAGAGGGCGGCTCAATAGACCGACTGCTGTCCACCATCAGGACCCGACTCGCAGTTCTTCTACCCGAGTTGCGTGTCTAACGCCTGCACCAACTCGTTCCTGCACGCCCACGCACTGACCAGAGTCAGCCCAAGACGAC
This sequence comes from Frigoribacterium faeni, assembly GCF_007988805.1. Classification (GTDB taxonomy): domain Bacteria; phylum Actinomycetota; class Actinomycetes; order Actinomycetales; family Microbacteriaceae; genus Frigoribacterium; species Frigoribacterium faeni. The sequence goes on from NZ_BJUV01000014.1 coordinate 42,183, forward strand.
ATCTGCCGCGTTTTGATCCTCTAGCTTTCTCGGCCCAGGTAGGTGACCTTGAAATCACTTCCAAGCTCGCGCCGGAGGTCTCGGGCGATTCGATTCCCCCAAGCCACGTGAGACTCAGTACTTCGTTGCCCGCGCGCTTCCCAGGCAGCAACCCACTCGTACAGCTCAGTAGTTAGTCGCTTTGAAAGACCATATTCCTCTGGCGCAAAATTGAATGCATTTTCCGGACTGTAAAGTATGTTTTCACGAAGTGGCCAGGCAAGGCCTGGTAAGAGAGTTAGTTCAACTTCGCGATACATGCTACTCCTAAACTGTTGTAGTCATTAAGAACCTGGATAAGCCGATTGAATTCGATTATCAGTCAATTTTACCCAAACTACGATCATATATGTGCGAACGACTTTACCGTTGCGCTTGATTTCTAGCCCACTAGAATAAGCAACATTAGAACCACTTGAATTCGAAGATGCTGCTTGCGAATAGCTGAGGGCTTTTTGTATTGCAACCTTAGCAAGGCCATCCCATGTCGTTACATTAGAACCGGCCGCTGCTTGAGGATATTTAGCAATGATATTGGCAAAATCGCCTCCGTGCTTGCCAGAAATATGACGCCATCCCCAGTCTCTACCTTCGCGTACGTTATCCTTGTTCGCGTCGCCTACCCCGCACTGCAAATATGCTTTACGGCTTTTAGCATTGTAAAAGGTTTTCTTGGACCATGTATTCAAATTTTTGGTCGATTTATCCCCGGCCTTACAACCAGGAGCCGCAAGCATGATGCCAGCATCTGGCATGCTTACCGTCTCGCCATCTAGCGTGATCGACCATTCATCGGATGTCGTCGGGGTTACCTCAGATGGCGAAATGGGTGCCGAGTAACCCTCCGGCCCATCGATCGACTCAAGCCAGAAGGCCAAAGTTCATAAGTCGACAAATCCTGTGCCCGCAGCAAATTGCCCCACTACGGTTGCCATCACGAGCACCTTCTCGTGGTCCCTCGTTGAAAGCATCAAGCACAGGGGCTGAGCGCCCCGCGTCCGAGACCACCGCGGGGCACTCCTCTCACTCCCCCACCGGCCCGTCGTCGGCCTTACGCGCCAGAGCTCGGTACAAGGTGGTCCGATCGATCTGCAGATCCCGCGCGACCTTCGCCTTAGGCACCCCCGAGCCGATCAAGCCACGCACCTCGACGAGCTGCTCCACGGTCAGCTTCCGCGATCGCCCCTTGTACTTCCCCGCCGCCTGCGCCAACCGGATACCTTCCCGCTGCCTCTCTCGGATCAGGGTCCGCTCGAATTCCGCGAACGCACCCAGCAGATTCAACATCAGCCGGCCGATCGCGTCCTCGGTGTCCCGACTGTAGGTCTGCTGTTCTTTCACGAACACCACCGAGGCGCCCTTGCCCGTGATCTCGTCCACGATCTCCCGCAGGTCCGTCAACGACCGAGCAAGCCGGTCCATCGACGCCACCTTGACGACGTCGCCTTCTCGGACGTAGCGGATGCACTCGAGCAATGCGACTCGGTCGGTTCGGGATCCGCCGGACACCTTCTCTTCGAACACCCGGTCGACGTCACCGATGGTCTCGAGCTGCCGGCCCAGATTCTGATCCACCGAGCTCACCCGGACATACGCAACCGTCTGCGTCTTGTGCTGCACCATCCCTAGACCGTGACACACACCTGTAGCGAAAACCCCAGAACGCGCCCTAACGCCACGCGAGCCGCGCACTCTGCCCTCCGTGGCGCTGGGGTATAGCCCAGAGCAACCCGGCTCAGCGTCCGGTAGTCGACCGCCCATGGGGCCGCTCAGGAGACCGTGCTCGTGGCGCTCTGCACCTCGCCAGCCGAGGCCTGGCACAGCTCGCCAGCTCATGACCCGTTCACCAGCCAAGGCCGCCATAGCTCGCACGGTCACGACCCCGCTCACCGAGCTGAGCCCCCGGTGCACCCCGTTCGCCAGCCTGGGAGTCGCAAAGGTCGAACCCCCAACTGTCGCGCTCAAGAACCCCCGACATCCCTAAGACGTGTGCGCCCGGCGACGGCTGGTCGTGATCGCGAGACCGGCCGTCGCGATGGCCACGATCATCGCCAGGAAGCTCGTCACATAGAGCGGGCGGGCCCAGGGCGAGTGGTCGCCGCCGCTGATGCCGAAGCCGTCGGCGAGCTGCATACCGGGAGAGAACGCGACGAAGAAGAACGAAGGCGCTCCCCCGACCAGGAGGAGCGAGTAGCCGAATGCGAGATGGCTCAGGGCCAACCCGTCGGAACGAGACGCCGACACCGCCAGCGAGGCGGCCGCGGCGACTCCGAGCACGGCCCAGAGGATGACGGGCGCCGGCGAGAAGGACTGGCCCGCACGATCGAGCTCGACGTGGATCTCCGACAACGTGGCACCCGGCACCGCCGCCAGGGGATTCCAGACGAGCACCTGCAGCGAGCCCACGACGGCGTACCCGACGACGAGCGCCGTCCCGACGAAGGCGACGATGACACGAGGTCGAGAGGACATGCGGCCACGCTACGAGGAGCCCTCGACCCCCGTCGTCCTCCCGCAGGACGATCCGGGGCGACCATCGGACGACTGACGGCCGATCTTCGCGGCCCGGCCCCCGACCCGATCGGGGGCTCTTCTCCGACCACCCTCCCGCATACACTGCAAGAGGGGGTCGAAGCGCTCGAGCACACCTGCACCGCCTCCGGCGATCAGCTCCAACGTGGTCGCCCGCCACCGACGAGACAGGGGAATTCTTGCTCGACTCGCTCACGCTGCGCGTCGCCTTCGGGGTCATCACCTTCACGCTCTTCCTGCTCTTCGCGTTCGTCACGTTCCGCAGCACGAGGTCGGCCTTCAGCTTCTGGTGGTGCGTGGCGCTCGTGCTCTTCATGGCCGGTTCCGTCGCCTACCTGCAGGACGGCACCGCCAACCAGATCTGGGGCAACCCGCTCGGCAACGGCGTCATCGTCGCCGGCGCCGCCTCCGTCTGGATGGCCAGCCGCTCCCTCCGCGTCCGACCCACCCCGTGGTGGCTCGTCGTGGGCCCGGCCACCGTCCTCACCACCGTGTCCAGCTTCGACTCGCCCGCCACCAACGACTGGTCCGGCGGACCCCTCTACCTGTCACTGATGGGCGTCCTCATCGGCCTCTCCACCCGCGAGATCGTCCTCATCGACCCCGGACTCTCCCGCACCCGCTGGCCGCTCATCCTCTCCTCCGGCGCCCTCTCCCTGTACTACCTCGTCCGCTTCGTCGTGTTCCTCGTGGACGGACCGCGCAGCGACGTCTTCGTCGCGTTCTTCGGAACGCCTTCGACGACCCTCATCACCCTGCTGCTCCTCGTCGTCGTGTCGTTCAGCATGGCCTCCCTCAGCGGCGAGCAGACGTCGAAGGCGTTCGCCGCCCGCGCCGCCCGGTCACGTCAGGAGCTCGTCGACGGAGGCGCCGTCCAGCGCCGCCTCCTCCCCCAGTCCACCCCCGACCTGCCCGGCTACGACGTCGCCGGCGCCTGCGTCCCCAGCGGCGCCGTCAGCGGCGACTTCTTCGACTGGCAGCGGACCCCGCGCGGGCTCGTGGCGACCCTCGCCGACGTCATGGGCAAGGGCGTCGGCGCCGCCATGATCGCCGCGACGGTCCGGGCCTCCCTCCGCGCCGCCCAGCCGTCCCGCGGCCCCGGCCACACGATGACCGTCGTCGACCAGGCCGTCGAACCCGACCTCGGCGCCAACGAGGCCTTCGTCACCCTGTTCCATGTGCAGCTCGACGCGGAGACCGGCGAGGTCCAGGTCGTCGACGCCGGCCACGGCCTCGGCATCATTTGCCGTGCCGACGGCACCCGGGACGTCATCCCCTCTCTGAACCTGCCCCTCGGGGTCTACGGGACCCAGTCCTGGGCGACGAGCACCGCCCGCCTCGACCCCGGCGACCTCCTCCTCATCTGCAGCGACGGGGTCCTCGACCTCTTCGACGACGACACGGAGCCGCTCGCCCGAGCCGCCGACACGGCCACCGCCGCGGAGCCGACGGCGGCCGGAGCGGTGATGAGCATCGCGAACCTCGCCTCACAGGGCAACTACCCCGACGACGTGACCGTCGTGGCCATCCGCCGCGACACCGACGACACGGTGACGCCTGGCCGTCTCTGACTCCGGTCGGCCCCTGCATCCGGACCCGCGCCTCCCACCCGCGACGGTTCGCCGAGCGAAGGCACGAAAGGCACGCGAGGCCGAAGGGACAGAGGTGAGGCCGACGTCACGTACCCCTACGCGGCGGCCCCACCCGAGAGCAGGAGGACCCGAATCCCTGTACCCCGGTCTCGAACGACGTTCCGTCGCACGATCCGCCGCACAAGGTACGCGTCTTCACGGAGTCGTGCTTGGTTTTCGTTCGAGGTCGAACGAGAAGTCGGTGGCGCCCTCCGGTTCGGGCCGGAGGACGCCGTGCCTCCCGACAGCTCGTGGGGTTTAGCCAACACATGTCATTTGGGTGGATCAGGGCTAGGTAGTCCCGGGGAGGCAGCCCTGAACGGTAGTCCTCGACGTCTCCGGCGATCACAGGTTCGGCGTCCCCCACCTCCGCCGTGACGCGGATCAGCCCTCGGCGGCCCGCGTCAGCGCGGCCAGCACCTCGCCCATGACCTCGCCCGGAGTCACCTCGCCGGTGGCCGGCGAGTCGAACGCCGAACCGAGGGCGACATCGATCAGGAGGCGCGCCAGGGTGTCCGAGGTCAGCCCGGTCGCCTGCACCGTGCCTCCCTGGAAGACCTGCTCGATCAGGCCCCGCAGCTTCTCGAGCACCGCCCGCCGCTGCTCGACGAACACGACCATGACCCGCTCGTCGGCGAGCGCCTGCGACCGGAACTCCGACATCAGCGCGAAGTCCTCGGCCTGACCCGGGCCGTACGGCTCGAACGCCCGGCGCACCGCGTCGGGCAGCGACGTGAGGGCCGTGCCGGGCAGCATCATGTCGTCGAGCGCCCGCAGCGCCGCGTCCGTCTCGCGACGCAGCAGCTCGACGACCAGGTCGGCCTTCGACGCGAAGTTCGAGTAGACCGCGCCCTTGCTGAAGCCGGCCTCGCGGGCGACCTCGTCGAGGGTCGTGGTGTGCACTCCCCCGGTCGAGAAGAGCCGGGCCGCGGCGACGAGCAGGCGCTCGCGGACCTCCGCCTTGGGCGGTCGAGTCGTGGGCGCATCGGCGGAGCTCACCATGACCCCGAGCCTAGGGGACGCCTGCCGCCCGATCGCGGAGGGCTGTCCACGATGCGCAGCAGGTGCCGTCCTACTCGAGCTCGGCGAGGTCGGCGTAGAGCCCGGTGATGTCGCCGATGCGCGTCCGGCCCCGGCGCGGATGCTCGGCCAGCACCGCCGAGGCGAGCAGCGCGGCCAGGCTCATCGCGGCCGCGTAGCTGTCGAACGGCGACGGGCTGTCGACGGGGCACTCGAGTCGCAGCACTCCGGTCGCGCGCGCGGTCACGTCGCCGATCATCACGACGGGCACCCCCTGCTCGACGAGCGCTCCGACCAGCCCGGCGAACCCCGCCGGACGACGCCGGAACCCCACCAGCACGACCACGTCGCGCGCACCGAGCCCGGCGAGCTCCTCGCCGATCGACTGCCCGGGCTGCGGGGCCAGCCGCACGTCGTCGCGTGCCTGCACGAGCTGCTGCCGCAGGTGCGACGCCACGGGGTAGCTGTTGCGGAACCCGGCGACGACGACCCGGTCGGCTCCGGCGATCAGCCGCGCGGCCGTCTCGAGACGTCCGTCGGCGAGACCGTCGAGCATCCGCTGCAGGTTGCGGTGCTCGGCCGCCGCGTGCTGCGCGAGATCCGAGGAGGCGCTGGCCGAGCCGATCGGCACGCCCCGGCTCCGCGACGCGCGCGCCTGGTCACGCACCTCCTGCGCGTCGGTGAAGCCCAGACGGCGGAACAGCCGTGACACGGTGGCCTTCGAGACCCCGCTCCGCTCGGCGATCTCGGTCGCCGTGTAGACGGCGAGATCGTCGAGGTGGTCGAGGATGAAGTCGGCGGCCCGCTGCTCGCGCGGGCTCAGGGCGCCGTAGCCGGAGTCGATCCGGTCGCGGATGCCGCCGACGGAGCCGGGCTCGGAGCCGGGCTCGCTGCCGGGCTCGGATGTGCTCGCGCCGGCGCCCGCGTCGCCCTCGGCATCCGTCACGCGTCCGCGCCCGCGTGCCGCGCCGCGAGCGCCCGCACCGCGGCGTCGAACGCGTCGAGCGCGACGGCGACGTCGCCCTCGGTCACGATCTCGTCGGGGTGGTGACTGATGCCGCCGTTGCCGCAGCGGACGAAGAGCATCGCCCAGTCGGTCAGCTCGGCGACGGCCATGGCGTCGTGCCCGGCCTTCGAGAAGAGGGTCATCGGGTCGGCGTCCCCGGTCGCCACGATGCCGTCGCGCACGACCTCGGCGAGGTGCCTGCTCGCGACCACGGCCGGAGCCGAGTGCGTCTCGTGCGCCTCGAAGATGAGCCCGCGGGTCGCGGCCGTCTCCGCTGCGGCCGCCTGGATGGCGGCCCAGACCTCGTCGCGCCGGTCGTCGTGCTCGGCCCGCAGGTCGAGGCTGAACTCCACCAGCCCCGGGATGACGTTGACCCCGCCCGGGAACGCCTCGAGCCGCCCGACGGTGGCGATGCAGCCGGCGTCGCGTGCGAGACGCTCGACGGCGAGCACCACCTCGCTCGCTCCGGCCAGGGCGTCGTGGCGACGGTGGAACGGCACCCCGCCCGCGTGCCCGGCGACGCCGGTCATGGTCAGCTCGAACCGCCGCGCTCCGGCGATGGACGACACGACGGCGAGCGCCCGGTCGGCCTCCTCGAGGTACGGCCCCTGCTCGATGTGCGCCTCGAGGTACCCCACGACGGAGTCCCGAGGAGGCGCGGCCTCCCCCACCGCCTCGGGGTCGAGCCCGAACGCGACGAACGCGTCGCGCAGGCTCACGCCCTCCGCGTCGGCCAGCTGCCACCAGGCGTCGTCCCAGGTGCCGGCGACGGCGCGCGAGCCGAGCAGGGCGGTGCCGAAGCGGGTGCCCTCCTCGTCGCCGAACGCGAGCACCTCGACGGCGAACGGGAGCCGGACGCCCTCGGCGTTCAGCCGCTCCACGACCGCGATCGCGAGCAGCACGCCGAGGATCCCGTCGTAGCGGCCGGCGTCGGGCACCGTGTCGAGGTGCGAGCCGAGCAGCAGCGCGGGCGCCCCGGGCTCGGCGCCCTCGTAGCGTCCGCGCTGGTTGCCCGCGGCGTCGCGCCAGGTGGTCATGCCGGCCTGCTCCATCCAGCGCCCGGCCATCTCGTTCACCCGGGCGTGCTCGGGGCTGAGGTAGACGCGCGTGATGCCGGTGTCGCTCGACGAGACGGCGGCGAGCACGTCACAGCGCTCGAGCACGGTGCGCGCCTCGTCGAGGGCCGGGGCGCCGGTCGAGGGCGGGACCTGCGGGCCGGGGGCGGTCTCGGGGCTCACGCTGCGCCTCCTGCGGTCCCGTCCGTCGACGCCGCCTCGGGCGCGATCGTGCCCGCGTCGGCCCGGGTCTCGACCGGCGAGCTCGCCGCGGCCCGGTCGGCGTCGGCGTAGACGTCGTACGCCGCACCGACTCCGCCGCCGGTCGTGACGGGGGCTCCGGCGCGGCGCAGCACGGCCTCGAGCGCCGAGAGCGTGGTGAGCACGGTGTCGCGGCGCGCGTTGTAGCCCATGGTCCCGATGCGCCAGACCTTGCCGTGCAGCGGACCGAACGAGGTGCCGATCTCGATGCCGAAGTCGGTCAGCATCGCGCCGCGCACGGCGTCGCCGTCGACGCCGTCGGGGATGACCACCGCGACGACGTTGTTCATCTTGTGCTCGAGGTCGCCGAACACCTCGAGGCCGAGCCCCTGGACGCCGGCGAGCATGGCCGAACCGTGCAGCGCGTGGCGGGCGACGGTCTGGTCGAGGCCCTCCTCGACGACGAGGCGGGCGCACTCGCGCGCCCCGTAGAGCATGGTCGTCGCCTCGGTGTGGTGGTTCAGCCGCTGCGGGCCCCAGTAGTCGAAGATCATCGCGAGGTCGAAGTAGTTCGAGGCGATGCGGCGCGAGCTGGTCACGTCGCCCTCGGTGCGGATGCCGGCCTCGACGGAGGCGCGCGACCGGATGGCCTCGACGGCCCGGGCCGAGAAGGTGGCCGGCGCCGAACCGGACGGACCGCCCAGGCACTTCTGCAGCCCCGCGGTGACGGCGTCGAGCCCGAGGGCGTCGGTGTCGAACGCGTTGCCCGAGATCGAGGCGGTGACGTCGGTGTAGAAGAGCACGCCGTGCTGCGCGCAGACCTCGCCGAGACCCTCGAGCGGCTGGGCGACGGTGGTCGAGGTGTCGCCGTGCACGACGGCGAGCAGCTTCGGCTTCACCCGCTCGATCGCGGCGGTGATCGTCTCGAGCGGGAAGACCTGGCCCCACGGCACCTCGATCACGTGCACCTCGGCGCCGCAACGCTCGGCGATCTCGCGCAGCAGGTGCCCGAAGCGTCCGAAGACCGGCACGAGCACCCGGTCGCCGGGCTCGATCAGCGAGACGAGCGCGGCCTCGATGCCGGCCCGCGACGTGCCGTCGACGAGCACGGTCTGCTCGTTCGCGGTCTGGAACACCTCGCGGTAGAGGGCCTGGGTCTCGTCCATGTAGGCGGTCATCGCCGGGTCGTACTGGCCGACGAGCTGCGCCGACATCGCACGCAGCACGCGCGGATCGGCGTTGATCGGGCCGGGGCCCATCAACAGGCGAGCGGGCGGGTCGATCTGCTGGAAGACTCGTTTCACCCGCCCCATGCTACGCAACCCGTGTTTCAGGCAGGTGAACTCCCGAGGGCGATCGAGCCGTCGGGCCGGCACCGGGCCGAGGAGGCGCGGTTCAACTCGGCCACGCCGCCGCCACCCCCAGCAGCGCCAGATCCGACCCCCGCGGCCCCACGAAGCAGAGCCCGACCGGCGCGCGGCGTCGAGATGCCCCGTCGGGGGCCCTCGAGGCGTCCCCCTGCCCCTGACGGGTCGCCTCGACGGGCACGTGGAGCACCGGCGCCGAGACGGCGGGCGCGCCGAGCACGCCGGCGACGCAGGTCAGTCCGAGTGTGGCCGAACGCACGGCGTCGACCTCGGCGGCCGTCGCGCTGAGCGAGGGCGCGGCCGACGACGCGCTCGGCAGCAGCAGCACCCGTCCGGCGAGCGTGGACTCGAGGCGGTGACGTTCGTGCTCGAGGGCGACCCGCGCCTCCTCGGCCTGCTGCGGTGAGATCGTCGACCCGAACGCGAAGCGGGCGGCGACGTCGGGGGCGAGCTCGCCCGGATGGGCGGTGATCCAGGCGCCGTCGGACCGCCAGGCCTCGAAGGCCTGCCGCACGCGGAACAGCTCGAACAGGTGCGCGACGTCGCCGAGAGCGACCTCCTCGGGGCGGGCGACGGCTCCCGAGGCGACGGCCTCGTCGACGGCCGACGTGAAGGCGGCCCGCACCTCGGGCGACACCGGGGCGAGCAGCGTCGGGTCGACGACGAACGACGGCTCGACGCCCCGCTGCTCGGCCCTCGGCAGCGAGGTCGCGGCCGTGCGTCGGAGGGTGTCGACGTCGCGGGTCAGCCAGCCGACGGTGTCGAAGGTCGGGGCGAGCGGCAGCAGTCCGGTGCGGTCGACGGCGCCGTGCGTCGTGCGGATGCCCCAGAGCCCCTGGTACGACGCGGGCACCCGCAGCGATCCGCCCGTGTCCGTGCCGAGCGCGATGCTCGCCTGACCGAGCGCGACGGCCGTCGCGGGGCCGCTCGTCGAGCCGCCCGAGATCGCCCCGGGCACGGCCGGATTCGGCGGGGTGCCGTACGCGGAGTTGCGGCCGGCGATGCTGTACGCGAACTCGTCGGTCCGGGCGATGCCGCGGAGATCGGCTCCCGCGTCGACCAGACGCTGCACCGCGGCGGCGTGCCGGGTCTCCGGCGTCGCGCCGGCGAGGTACGCGGGCACGCCGGCGCCGATCGCATGACCGGCGACGGCGAAGAGGTCCTTGACAGCGACGGTCTCGCCGGAGAGCGGGCGGGTCGCATCGTCCGCCGAACCGGGACCCGCAGGAGGCGCGGTGCCCGTCGACCCGTCGCCTCGCGCCCCCGAGACGAGCGGCTCCCCGACCACGCGCCAGACGCGACGGTCGATCGCGGGCGGCGGGGCCTGCACCTGCGCGGACGCGATGCGCCAGGGGCGGAGCGGGGCCTCGGCGAACGGCGCGCGTCGCCAGAGCTGCGTCACGACGCCGCGTCCACCGCCGGCCGGCGCGTTCACCGACACGATCAGCGCGGCGTCGCCGTCGAGCACGCGCACGTGGCACTCGACCACGCGGCGGAGCGGGCCCGAGCCGCGCCTGCCGCGGAACGCCGTGATGGCGTCGTGACCGACGAGGAGACCGCCGGCGTCGGCGCGCATCACGGTCGCGGTCGGCTCGAAGGCCGCGGCGAGCGCCGGCTGGTCGTCGGCGGCGAGCGCGCGCTCGTAGGCGTCGAAGGCGGCGAGCAGGCCGTCGGGGAGGTCGCCCTCGACCGTGGTGGGGGTGGCGTCCGAGCCGACCCGCGCCTCCTCGGGGACGCCGTCAGCCACGGTGCACCCCGGCGAAGTCGGCGACGCGGATGCGGGCGTGCACGCCGGTGACGAGGTCGACCACCTGCGAGATGTCGAAGTCGGTCGCAGCGCTGAGGTAGGCGTAGGCGAGGGTCTCGTCCATGCCGTAGCGGGCGCGGAGCAGAGCGATCGCGGCTCGGACGCAGGCACGCACCGCCTCGTCGAGGTCGGGGTCCATGCCGGTGGGCACGAGGTGGTCGGTGGTCTCGGCGAGCGGGCCGACGAGCTCGCCGAACTCCGCGACGGCGACGTCGTGCGGCACGAGGTCGAAGCGGACCGTGACGCGCAGCGAGGCCTCCATCGCGGTGAGCGCGACCTCGCCGTCGCCCTGCGCGAAGTGCGGGTCGCCGACGTAGGCGAGCGCGCCCGGCACCTGCACCGGCAGGTAGAGCGAGGCCCCCTCGGTGAGCAGGTTGATGTCGATGTTGCCGCCGTGCGCCCCGGGCGGCACCGAGTGCGGGCGGGTGCCGCCGGCGACGGCCACGCCCATGATGCCGAGGAACGGCCGGAGCGGGAACCGCACGACGTGCTCGCCGCCGGCGACGAGCGGCAGCGTGCCGACCAGGCCGTCCGTGCTCGCGGCGGCGCCGGGGGTGCCAGCGGCGCCGGGGGCGTTGGGGCTGCCGGGGCTGTCGGCGCGCGGCTCGCGGTCGACGGCGGCGAAGACGCTGACGTTCTCGGCGCCGAGCGGGTACTCGCCGGCGAGCGCCCCGCGGCCGTGGCGGTTCGAGACGATGCCGTACGGCACCCTCGGCGTCGCCGTGAGCAGGGTGAGCTTGACGAGGTCGCCGGGCTGGGCGCCGCGCACCTCGATCGGACCGGTGACGACGTGCGGGCCGTCGACGGCGGCGTCGCGCCCCGAGAGGTCGGAGGCGGCGATCGCGACGGCGTCGAGCAGCACCTGGTCGGCGGGGACGCCGTGCGAGGCGAAGAAGGCGAGCGGGTCGCGGCCCTGGTCGTCGAGGACGCCCTCGTGACTCACCGTGTCGATCGTCACGGTCGACCCCGGCTCGACCGAGAGGACGGGAGCGTCGGAGGCGCACGGCAGTCGACCCCAGAGCGTCGTCCCCGGGGTGGCCGGCAGATAGACGTCGCCGGGCCTCTCCCCCTCGCCGGGCTGCAGGATCGGGACGGCGGGAACGGGTGCTGCGCCGGGCTCGGCTGCTGCGCCGGGCTGCGGGGCCGGTTGCTGGTCGGTCATGCGGCGGGGCCTCTCGATCGTGCGCACCCGGGTGCGGTCCGATCCCGGGTGGCTTCGACCCTAGTGACTCGGCCGTCCCTCCCGAGGGCGGTCCTGAAACAAGCAGTTCACAATCGGCCCATCCTGAAACACGCCGTTCACATGGTCGTGTGAGGATCAGCGCATGGCGATCATCCTCGGCGACAACCAGTACGGCAAGGCGGAGTCCCGCCTGGTCCGCATCGTGCGCGACTCCCCCCGGCACGAGATCCGCGACCTCAACGTGACCACCGCGCTGCGCGGTCCGTTCGAGGCCGCCTACCTCGACGGCGACCAGTCGGCCGTGCTGCCCACCGACACCCAGAAGAACACCGCGTTCGCGTTCGCCAAGTCGCACGGCGTGCAGTCGATCGAGGGCTTCGGCCTCGACCTGGCCCGCCACTTCGTCGACGACATCGCCCCGGTCGAGGGCGCCCGCATCGAGATCGAGGAGTACGCCTGGCAGCGCGCCGTCGTCGACGGCGTCGAGCACGACCACACCTGGCTGCGCAGCGGCCAGGAGGTGCGCACGGCGGCCGTCACCGTCGACGCGAGCGGCGACCACGTCGTGGGCGGCCTGAAGGACCTCGTGCTGCTGAAGTCGACCGGGTCGGAGTTCGCGGGGTTCCTCAGCGACGAGTTCACCACGCTGCCCGAGACCCACGACCGCGTGATGGCCACCGCTCTCGACGTCAAGTGGCGCTTCACGTCGGTCGACCTCGAATGGGACGCCGTCTACGCCGAGATCAAGCGCCTGCTCGTCGCGCAGTTCGCGACGCTCCAGTCGCTGGCCCTGCAGCAGACCCTCTGGCACATGGGCAAGGCCGTGATGGAGGCGGTGCCCGAGATCGCCGAGGTGCGTCTCGTCGCCCCGAACAAGCACCACTTCGCCTACGACCTCGACCGGTTCGGCCTCGAGAACGCCAACGAGGTGTTCTGGGCCGCCGACAGGCCGTACGGTCTGATCGAGGCCACGCTGATCCGCGACGACGCGCCCGCGGCGGGCGACGCCTGGCGCGCCTCGGCCGGCCTCGCCTGACCGGCTCCCCCGCACCTCCCCCTCACCGACCCGACCCGACACCTCCAGGAGGCGCCATGCCCCACTCCGACGACGCCCGCTGGCTCGCCCGAGCCATCGACCTCGCGGTCGCCAACGTCGCCGACGGCGGCGGCCCGTTCGGCGCCCTCATCGTGCGCGACGGCGAGATCGTCGCCGAGGGCCAGAACCGGGTCACCCGCGACCTCGACCCGACCGCCCACGCCGAGGTCGTCGCCATCCGCGCCGCCTGCTCGGCCGTCGGCGACTTCTCGCTGGCCGGCACGACGCTCTACACCTCGTGCGAACCGTGCCCGCTCTGCCTGTCGGCCTCGCTCTGGGCCCGGGTCGACCGGGTGGTCTTCGCGGCCGACCGGCACGACGCCGCCCGCGGCGGCTTCGACGACCTCGAGTTCTACGAGCTGTTCGCGCGCGACCGCTCGACCTGGGACCTCCCGGTCGACGCCGTGCGCCCCGAGAACGCCCCGGCGCCGTTCGACGCCTGGCTCGCCGCCGACCACCGGACGGACTACTGAGTCGGTGGGCACGGAGCCGATGAGCGCGGCCCCGTCACGGGCCGCCCCGACGACCGGGTCAGCTGCCGCGGTAGGTCGAGTACGCGAACGGGCTGAGCAGCAGGGGCACGTGGTAATGCGCGGCCTCGTCGGCGAGGTCGAAGTCGATCGTCACGCGCGGGTAGAACGACGCGCGATCCGTCGCGGCGAAGTACGCCGCCGTGTCGAACACGAGACGGTAGGCGCCGGCGTCGAGAGCGTCCGGACCGAGATCGCCCACCCGCCCGTCCTCGTCGGTGCGGCCGGTGGCCAGCCCGACGCCGTCCGCGTCGGACAGCACGACCGGCACCCCGGCCGCCGGACGGCCGAGGGCGGCGTCGAGCACGTGCGTCGTGACGTGGCTCATGCGACGGGCGCGATCGGCGAGGCCGTCTCGGTCGACCGACCGGTCTCGGCGCTGCGGCCGCCGAAGGTCTGGCGCAGCCGGAGCACGGCGATCTCGACCAGCTGCTCGCCCGCCTCCTGCTTCTCGGTCTCGTCGTCGAGCTTCAGCCGCCGCTCGAGCTCGTCGATGATCTCCGCCTTGCTGCGGCCCGCCGCGCGGATCACGAACACGCGACCGAAGCGCTCCTCGTACGTGGCGTTCCCCTCGGCGAGCGCCTTGACCTCGTGCGGGTCGTCGGTCAGCTGCGACGCCTGCTGCTCGCGCCGGCTGAAGTCCTGGGCGGCGCCCTCGCCGACCGGCTTCTCGCCGATGCGCGGGTGGTGGGCGAGCGCCTCGTCGATCTCGGCCGCGCTCAGCGGGTCGCCGGCGTGCTCGGCCGCCTCGACCAGCCCCTCGACGTCGTCGAACGGCGCGGCGGCGGCCACGTCGTCGACCCAGCGCTGCACGGACAAGGCGGTGGCGAGGTGCTCGCGCAGCTCGCTCTCGGGGACGTCGATCATGGTCGCCACTGTAGCCAGCCCCGGCTGCACGACGCCGCACCCGATCGGAGGCGCCCCGTGGATCTCGTGACCGTCGCGGCCGTCCGCACCCCCGCCTCCCGCGCCGAGGTGGTCTTCGCCCCCGGCGAGCGTCCGCTCGGCGGCGGCACCTGGCTCTACTCCGAGGGCCAGCCCGGGCTGACCGGCCTCGTCGACCTGACCTCGCTCGGCTGGGCTCCGCTCGCCGAGACGGCCGACGGCCTGACCGTCGCGGCGACCTGCACCATCGCCCAGCTCACCCGGGTGGCGGCCCGCGAGGAGTGGACGGCGCACCCCCTGATCGGCCAGTGCGCGAACAGCCTGCTGGCATCGTTCAAGATCTGGAACGTCGCGACGGTCGGCGGCAACGTGGCGCTCGGGCTGCCCGCCGGCTCGATGACCTCGCTGATGTCGACCCTCGACGCGACGGCCGTCGTGTGGACCACCGACGGCGGCGAGCGCCGGACGCCGGTGGCCGAGTTCGTGACGGGCCTGCGCGAGTCGGCGCTCGCCCCCGGCGAGGTGCTCCGCGCCCTCGAGATCCCCGCGGCGTCGCTCGAGTCGCGCACGGCGTTCCGCCGCATCGCGCTCAGCCCGCTCGGCCGCTCAGGCACCCTCGTGACCGGGCGCCGCGGAGCGTCGGGCGAGTTCGTCGTCACGATCACGGCCGGCACCGTCCGACCCGTCCAGCTGCGCTTCGACGAGGTGCCGGGCGAGCGGGCCCTGACCGACGCCGTCGACCGCGTCGTCGACTGGTACGACGACCCGCACGGCGCCCCCGACTGGCGGCGGGCCACGAGCACCGCGTACGCCGAAGAGATCCGACGAGAACTGGGAGGCTCCTGGTGAGCACCGTCGACGACACCGCACCCGGCCGGCACGGCTCGACCGCCACGCAGGGCATCACGAACGGCGGTCGCCGGGTCGCGTTCGAGGTCGACGGCGAGCGGATCGACGCCCCGGTCGCCCCGGGCCAGGTGCTGCGCACGCTGCTGCGCGAGTCGGGCGTGCACGCGGTCAAGAAGGGCTGCGACGCGGGCGACTGCGGCGCATGCTCCGTGCTGGTCGACGACGAGCCCGTGCACTCGTGCATCTATCCGGCCCACCGGCTCGACGGACGCCGGGTCACCACCGCGGCCGGGCTCGGCACGCCCGAGCACCCGCACCCGGTGCAGCAGGCCTTCGTCGACGCGGCGGGCTTCCAGTGCGGCTTCTGCACGGCGGGCATGGTCGTGACGGCCTCGACGTTCACGGAGGCCGACCGCGACGATCTCCCGCGCCTCCTCAAGGGGAACATCTGCCGGTGCACCGGCTACCGCTCGGTGCGCGACGCGATCTGCGGCGTCGGCAACACCGTGACGCCCGACGCCGGCGAGGCGGCCGGCCGCTCGGTCAAGGCACCGGCCGGGGCGCGGGTCGTCACCGGTCGCGAGGAGTACACGCTCGACGTCCGCAGCCCCACCACGCTGCTGCACGTCGCCGTGCTCGGCAGCCCGCACCCGCACGCGCGCATCCTGTCCATCGACACCGCCGCGGCCCTGGCGATGCCCGGGGTGCACGCGGTGCTGACCCACCGGGACTCCCCCGCGACGCTCTTCTCGACCGGACGCCACGAGAACCGCGAGGACGACCCGGACGACGGGCTCGTGCTCGACCCCGTGCTGCGGTTCCGCGGCCAGCGGGTCGCCGCCGTCGTCGCCGAGTCCGTCCGTCAGGCGCAGCTCGCCCTCGACGCGATCGACGTCGAGTACGAGCCGCTGCCCGCCGTCTTCGATCCCGAGGAGGCCCGACGCCCCGGCGCCCCGCTGCTGCACGGCGAGAAGTCCGGCGAGGTCTCGCGCATCGCGTTCCCCGAGCGCAACACCGTGGCCGCCATGCACGGCGAGACCGGCGACGTCGAGGCCGCCCTGGCCGCCGCCGACGCGACCGTCGAGGGCACCTGGACGACCCAGCGCGTCAGCCACGGCTCGCTCGAGACGCACGCCACGCGCGGCTGGCTCGACGACGACGGCCGCCTGGTGCTCCGCACCTCGAGCCAGGTGCCGTTCCTCGTGCGCGACGAGATCGCCCACGTCTTCGGGCTCGACCAGGAGGACGTCCGGGTCTTCACCAAGCGCGTCGGCGGCGGGTTCGGCGGCAAGCAGGAGCTCCTGACCGAGGACCTCGTCACGCTCGCCGTGCTGACGACGGGCCATGCGGTGCAGTACGAGTTCAGCCGGGAGGACGAGTTCACCATCGCGCCCACCCGCCACCCGATGCGGGTGCGCGTCCGTCTCGGCGCGACCGCCGACGGCACGCTCACCGCCCTGCACGTCGACCAGCTGATGGACACCGGCGCGTACGGCAACCACGGCGTCGGCGTCATGTACCACTCGGTGCACGAGTCGGTGGCGGTCTACCGCTGCGCCGCGAAGCGCGTCGACGCCGAGTCGGTCTACACGAACAACCTGCCGTCGGGGGCGTTCCGCGGCTACGGGCTCGGCCAGGTGATCTTCGCGATCGAGTCCGCGATGGACGAGCTCGCCATCCGCCTCGGCATCGACCCGTTCGAGCTGCGTCGACGCAACGTCGTCGTGCCCGGCGACCCGATGGTCGTCACCGATCCCGACGAGGAGACCGACCTGATCTGGGGCAGCTACGGCCTCGACCAGTGCCTGGACCTCGTCGAGGAGGCGCTGGCCGACCCCGACCCGGAGCCCGCCCCCGAGGGCCCCACCTGGTCGACCGGCACCGGCATGGCCCTCGCCATGATCGCAACCATGCCGCCGCGCGGGCACTTCGCCGACACCACCGTCGAGCTCCGCGCCGACGGCGGCTACGACATCGGCGTCGGCACCGCCGAGTTCGGCAACGGCACGACCACCGTGCACGCCCAGCTCGTCGCGACCGCGCTCGGCACCACGCCCGACCGGGTGTCCATCCGGCAGTCGGACACCGACGTCGCCCGGTACGACTCGGGGGCGTTCGGCTCGGCCGGCGTCGTCGTCGCCGGGAAGGCGCTCTGGGCCGCGGCGCAGAAACTCCGCGCCGCGATGATCGACCGCGCCCTCGGCATCGCAGGAGGCGCGGCGGAGGTCGTCGACGGAGGGCCGGCACCCGAGGTGGTGACCGGCGGGGTCGTCGTGACCCGCGCCTCCTCGTCCGACGGCGGTGCCGACGGCGCGGCGACGGGCGCCTCTGCTACGCGGCTGGTGACGGTCGACGAGCTGCTGGCCGACGGGCCGCTCGTGGCCGACGGCAGCCACGACGGGACGCCGCGCTCGGTGGCGTTCAACGTGCACGCGTTCCGGGTCGCGGTCGACCGCGCCACCGGAGAGGTGCGGATGCTGCGCTCGATCCAGGCGGCCGACGCCGGCACGGTGCTCAACCCCGAGCAGCTGCGCGGGCAGGTCGAGGGCGGCACAGCCCAGGCGATCGGCACGGCCCTCTACGAGGAGATGATCCTCGACGGCGAGGGGCGGGTGCTGACCAGCGCGCTGCGGAACTACCGGCTGCCGAAGTTCTCTGACGTGCCCGTGACCGAGGTGCTCTTCGCCGAGACCCACGACGAGCTCGGGCCGCTCGGCGCCAAGAGCATGAGCGAGGCGCCGTACAACCCGGTCGCCCCGGCGCTCGCCAACGCGATCCGCGACGCTCTCGGCGTGCGGCCGCACGAGCTGCCGATGTCGCGCGACCGGCTCTGGCGGCTCGCCCGGTCGACGCCCGAGCGGCCCTGAACGGCGGACCGCTCCCCGAGGCCCCGCGGTGCGGGGTTCGGGGTTCGGGGAGCGGTGCGCGGCTCGTCGTGAGGCGGGCGGGCGGAGGCGTGCGGCCTCAGCCGATCGGCGCGGGCATCGGGACGACGCGGTACGCCGCCTCGAGGGTGTCGCCGGTGGCCGGGTCGTGCATCTCGACCGACCAGACGTCGGCGAACTGGTCGACGCCGGGGGTCATCGCGACGGTGCCCGAGATGAGCACGGTGCCGGGGGTCGCGAGGTCGCGCTCGGCGAGGACGTCGAGCCAGTAGTCGGGGGTCAGCAGGGCGCCGAGGGTGGAGTCCTGGATCAGCTGACGGGCATCGCCCTCGCCCACGTACCCGCGCAGGGTGATGTCGTCGAGGCGGTCGCGCACGTCGTCGAGCCACCAGGCCCGCGTGCCGAGGATGTCGGGGCTCGCGTTCTTGCTCCACGCGACGCCGTGCACCTCGAGGGCGCGGTCGGTGTGGTCGCAGGCGACCGTCAGCAGCACGCCCGAGTCGGTGATGACGAGGGCCCATTCGGCCTCGCCGCTGGTGCGCTCGTGCTGCACCGCGACCTCGTCGGCCTGCGAGGCCAGGTACGGCGACACCGGGTAGAGGGCCGGCGTCGTGGTCGGGCCGGGGACCCCCAGCTCGGCGAGCTCGGCGATGTGCGCCTGGACCTCGTCCTGCTCGCGGCCGGCGTACCCGGCGTTCAGGAGGCGCGTGACCTCGACGGTCTCGGTCGAACCGTCGGGCAGGGTGAAGTGCAGCGTGCTCATGGGTCTCCTCCAGAGGTGGTGGCGTGTTTCGGTCCGGTAAAAAAAGCGCCGGGTCGACGGTCGGCACTGTTGCTCGCGCTGTCGTACACCTACTGTATACACACGGTATCGCCGTGGCACCACCCCTCCGACCGATCCCCACCGAACTCGATAGGACAGCCCATGACCACCGAACCCCAGGCCCCCGGACCTCAGGTCGACGGAGCGCCGGTCACCCGCCGCTCGCTCGCCAAGGCGTTCACGGCCTCGCTCACCGGCACCTCGCTCGAGTGGTACGACTTCGCCGTCTACTCGGCCGCGTCGGCCGTCGTGTTCCCCGTCGTGTTCTTCCCGTCGAGCGACCCGTACACCGCGACGATCCTCGCCTTCTCGACCTACGCGGTCGGCTACGTCTCGCGTCCGCTCGGCGGCTTCGTCTTCGGTCGCCTCGGCGACAAGATCGGCCGCAAGCCCGTCCTCGTGACGACGCTGCTCATCATCGGCATCGCGACCTTCCTGATCGGCCTGCTGCCGAGCTACGCCACGATCGGGCTGGCCGCGCCGATCCTGCTCGTGCTGCTGCGCTTCGCCCAGGGCGTCGGCGTCGGCGGCGAGTGGGGCGGAGCCGTGCTGCTCTCGAGCGAGTTCGGGAATCCGAGGAGGCGCGGCTTCTGGTCGTCCGCCGCGCAGGTCGGTCCCCCGGCCGGCAACCTGCTCGCGAACGGCGCGCTCGCGGTGCTGACCGCGGTGCTCAGCGAGGAGGCGTTCCTCGACTGGGGCTGGCGCGTCGCCTTCCTCGCCTCGGCCGTGCTGGTCGGGTTCGGACTCTGGATCCGCCTGAAGCTCGAGGACACCCCCGTGTTCCAGGCCCTGGAGGCGCGGGGCGACGCCCCGGCCGCTCCGGTCCGCGAGGTGTTCACCACGCAGCTGCGCCCGCTGATCGCAGCCATCCTCAGCCGCATCGGACCGGACGTCACCTACGCCCTCTTCACCGTCTTCACCCTCACCTACGGCACGACGACCCTCGGCCTCGAACGCAGCCAGGTGCTCGTCGCCGTGCTGATCGGCTCGGCGTTCCAGCTGATCGGGATCCCGCTCGCCGGTGCGCTGTCCGACCGCATCAACCGCCGTCTGCTCTACGGCGTCGCCGCGGTGGGCGCCGCGATCTGGGCCTACGTGTTCTTCGCGATCACCGACGGCTCGTCGACCGTGGTGCTGACCATCGGCATCGTGCTCGCCCTGGTCTTCCACTCGTTCATGTACGGCCCGCAGGCGGCGTTCATCGTCGAGCAGTTCTCGCCGCGCCTCCGCTCCACCGGGAGCTCGCTGGCGTACACGATCGCCGGCGTCTTCGGCGGGGCCATCGCGCCGCTGATGTTCACGATCATCTACGAGCAGACCGGCAGCGGGATCGGCATCGCCCTCTACCTCACCGTCGCCGTCGTGCTCACGCTCGTCGGGCTCGCCCTCGGACGCGACTCGAACGTGCAGGAGGACGCCGACTACCTCGTCGGAGCGCCGGCGACGGGTGCCGGGACGGACGGGATCGACGCGACCCGCGCCTCCTCGGGTCCCGCCTCGGGGTCGCGGGACTGACCGCCCCGGGCGGCGCCGTGCGATCAGCTGCGCAGGAGGAGGTCGAGCGTCACCCCGAGGTGGCGGTCGATCGCCTCGCGCGCGGCCTCGGCGTCGCCCGAGGCGAGGGCCTCGACGATCTCGTCGTGCTCGGCGCAGACCCGCTCCTGCCGGTCGGTGCGCCGGAAGAGCGCCTCGACGCCGACCATCACCTGACGGGCGCGGAGCTTCTCGTAGCTGCGCGACATGAGGTCGTTGCCGGCCGCGTCGACGAGCAGCTGATGGAACCGCCGGTCGTGCTCGATGAACAGCTGGCCCGTCTCGTGCGGGTCGAGGTCCTTCAGCTCGTGCTGACTCCGGAGCACGGCCCGCATCTCGGCGAGCGGCACCCGGCCGCTGGCGAGGGTCGTCGTGGCGGCGTGACGCTCGAGCACCCCGCGGAGCTCCATCAGCTCGGCGATCTCGCGGCCGCTGATCACCGGGACCCGCGCCCCGCGCTTCGGGATCATCTGCACGAGGCCGTCCGAGGCGAGCAGCAGCAGCGCCTCGCGGACGGGCGTGCGCGAGACGCCGACCCGCTCGGCGATGTCCTGCTCGCTGAGGAACGCGCCCTGCATGGCGGGGTCGACGAGGACCTGCGAGTAGAGGTACTGGTAGGCCCGGTCGCGACCCGAGGCCGCGGGTGCGAGCGGTTCGGGATTCATCTGCATACCATACGTATACACCACCGATCGGAGAAACCATGCGCGTAGCGCTCGCCCAGATCATCAGCTCGGCCGACCCGCAGGCGAACCTCGCCGAGATCACGACGACGACGGAGGCGGCGGTCGCCCGGGGCGCCGAGCTGGTCGTGTTCCCCGAGGCCGCCATGTGCGCCTTCGGCAACGACCTCGGCGCCGTCGCCGAACCCCTCGACGGCCCGTGGGCGACGGCGCTGCGCGCGCTGGCCCGCCGGCTCGGCACCACGATCGTGGCGGGGGCCTTCACGCCCGGCTCGGGCGGTCGCGTGCGCAACACGCTGATCGTCGCCGGGCCGACGGCCGACACCGACGACTCGTACGACAAGATGCACCTCTTCGACGCCTTCGGCTACGCCGAGTCCGACTCGGTCGAGGGCGGCGAGCGGGCGGTCACCGTGTCGGTGGGCGAGACGACGGTGGGGCTCGCCACCTGCTACGACATCCGGTTCTCGTCGCTGTTCCTGGCGAACGCCGCGGCCGGAGCCCGGATCAGCATCGTGTGCGCGTCGTGGGGCGCCGGGCCCGGCAAGGTCGAGCAGTGGCAGCTGCTGGCCCGGGCGCGGGCCGTCGACACGACGACGGTGGTCGTCGCCGTCGGACAGGGCGACCCGGCGTCGCAGGGCGTCGAGCCCGTCGGGGCGGCCCCGACCGGCGTGGGCCACAGCATGGTCGTGTCGCCGTTCGGCGTGGTGCTGCACGAGCTGGGGGCCGAGCCCGAGCTGCTCGTCGTCGACGTCGACCTCGACGCGGTCGACGCGGCGCGCGGCTCGCTGCCCGTGCTGGCGAACCAGCGCTTCGCGGTGGGTGCGTTGGGCGACTGACGCGCGACGCGCCTCCTCGACACGCGTCGCGCTCCGCGCCCGCTCGTGCGCCCGCGCTTGATGATCGAGTGGTCCGAAGATGCTCTTCGCCAGCGGGTGAAGAGCATCTTCCGACCACTCGATCGACGTGCGCCAGCTGGCGCCCCCAAGACCCAGGGCTACGGCGAGCTGGGCGACTCCACGGTCACGGAGCCGCTGACGATGTCGGCACGCAGGGCGTCGATCTCGCCGCTCAGCTCGGCCGGCACCGACGACTCGAGGTCGTGGAACGGCGCGAGCCCGACGCCGTCGTTCTCGAGCGTGCCGACGTAGGGCTCGTTCGTGAACGACCCGTCGGTCGACGAGATCGCGATGTCCTGCACGGCCTGCTCGGTGTCCTTGATGACCGAGGTCAGCAGGATCGGGCGGTACTCGGCGGGCAGCGTGTCGTAGCCGTCGTTGTCGACCCAGACCACCGACACGTCTCCGGCGTCGAGCGCCGCCGACGCCGCGCCCTCGCCGACCTGACCCGCCACCGGCATGATCACGTCGGCGCCCTGGTCGATCAGCGCCTGCGCGAGCTGCTTGCCCTTGTTGACGTCCTCGAAGTCGCCGGTGAACGAGCCGTCCTGCGTCGCCTTGTCCCAGCCGAGCAGCTTCACCGTGGTGCCGTGCGCCTCGTTGTAGGCGTCGACGCCGTCCGAGAAGCCGTCCATGAACAGCGTCACCGGAGGCTGGTTGCCCCCGCCGAACGTCGCCACCGCACCCGTCTTCGAGACCCCGGCCGCGAGGTAGCCCGCGAGGTACGAGGCCTGCGCCGTGTCGAACACGATCGGCTTGACGTTCTCGCCCTCGACGGTCTCGTCGACGATCGCGAAGTCGATGTCGGGGTTCGCCGCCGCCTGCTCCTCGGTGGCCGGCGCGAGCTCGTAGCCGACGGTCAGCACGAAGCCGCAGCCCGAGGCCACGGCCTGAGCGACGTTGGGGGCCAGGTCGGTCTCGTTGGTCGAGACGAGCACCTCGGCTCCGATGCCGTCGTCCTTCTGCGCCTTCTGCAGCCCCGCCCAGCTCGACTGGTTGAACGAGCGGTCGTCGAGCCCGCCCGAGTTCGTCACCATGCGAGCGCAGTGCGTCGAGTCGGTGGACGCCGGATCCTCCGCCGGGGCGGACGCGCAGGCCGCGAGCGCGACGAGGGTCGCAGCCGACAGGGCGACCGAGCCGAGGAGGCGCGGGTGGCGCGGACGGGACGACGGACGGTTCGTGCGGGTGGACACGGCGGTGACCTCCAGGTCGGGCGAAGCGGTGCTCTCGCACGCGAGACGCTCGGTCGATGAGCGGTCCTCCGGAGATCATGGCAGGAGCCCGCCGGTGTGGCGAGCCCGCCGCCGGTCCCGTTACGTGATCGAAGCCGAGCCCCGACCGGCGGCGTGCACGAGCAGGGCGACCTGCACCCGGTTGTCGACCTCGAGCTTCTCGTAGACGTGACCGACGTGGGTCTTGACGGTGGCGACGCTGACGTAGAGGGCGGCGGCGATCTGCGCGTTCGACGCCCCCTCCGCGACGGCGAGCGCGACCTCGGTCTCGCGCTCGGTCAGGCGCGCGAAGCGCTCGCGCTCGACGCGGCCGACGGCCGCGTCCTCGGGGGCGGGGCGTCCGGCGGCGACCCCGATCACCCGGTCGAGCACCGACGGCGAGAGGATCGACCGCCCCGACGCCACCGTCCGCACCGCCTCGACGAGCTCGTGCGGCGGGGTGTCCTTCACCAGGAACCCGCGCGCGCCCAGGCGCAGGGCGGAGAGCACGAGGTCGTCGGCGTCGAAGGTGGTCAGCACGAGCACGGCGAGGTCGGGTCGGCGGGCGAGCTCGCGCTCGGTCGCGACGAGCCCGTCGCAGCGCGGCATGCGGATGTCCATCAGCACGACGTCGGGCTCGGTGCGGGCGATGACCTCCTCGGCCTCGAGCCCGTCGCCGGCCTCGCCCACCACCTCGATCCCGGCGCCGCCGCCCAGCAGGAGGCCGAGGCCGGTGCGGACGAGGGTCTCGTCGTCCACGATCACCACGCGGATCGGGGCCGGCACGTCGGGCCGGTCGCCGTTCAGCGGGTCCACGGCAGCACCGCCTCGACGACGTGCGAGCCGTGGCCGTCGGGCCCGGCGCGGAACGTGCCGCCGACGAGCCGCACCCGCTCGGCGAGACCGGTGAGTCCGTGCCCGGGGGCGGAACCGCGACGCTCGAGGGAGGGGTTCCGCACGACGATGCGGAGGGACTCCCCCGCGGCGCCGTCCAGGGCGACCGTGACCGGCTGACCGGGGGCGTGCCTCCTCGCGTTCGTCAGCGACTCCTGCACGATGCGGTACGCGTGCCGGCCGAGCGAGGTGGGCAGATCGGACAGCTGCGCTCGGGTCGCGTCGTCGACGCCGCAGGTGACGACCGTGCCGGCGGCTCGGGCCTCGACGAGCAGGCCCTCCAGGTCGGCGAGGGTGGGCTGAGGAGGCGCGATCTCCGTCACCTCGGAGGCTCCGGTGGCCGACGGGTCGCGCAGCACCCCGAGCACGTCGCGCAGCTCGCTGAGGGCCGACTGCGCGTTGTCGCGCACGACGCCCGCCGTGGAGACGACCTCGTCGACGCTGAGCTCGCGCCCTCGGTACTCGAGCGCCCCGGCGTGCAGGGCGACGAGCGACAGGCGGTGCCCCAGCACGTCGTGCATCTCGCGGGCGATCCGGGAGCGCTCGTGGTCGCGGACCCGCTCCTCGCGCAGCGCCTGCTCGCCTTCGGCGAGGCGGGCCCGCTCGAGCAGGGCGGCGATGAGATCGCGGCGGCTGCCGATCGCGACCCCCACGGCGATGAGCAGCGCGTAGACGAGGACGACGACGATGATCAGCTGCCAGGCGGGCAGCGAGCCCGCCGACGCCGGGAACACCGCGGCCTCCGAGAACCAGGCCGCGGCGAGGAAGACCACGCCGACCGCCGCGATCTCGCGGGGGCGTCGTCGCGTCGCGAGCGAGACCAGCGCCAGGACGGCGGCACCGGTGGCGACGGTCGACACGCCCGCGAGCGCCGCCAGGACGAGCGCGACGACGAGGGGCGCCCGGCGGCGGAACACGACGAGCACCAGGGCGGCCAGCCCGCCCGCCAGGTCGCCCATCATTCCGATGCCGAGCCGGGCGTCGCTCCAGCCGGTCGTGTCGATCTCGGGCCAGACGACGGCGAAGGAGAGGATGCCGATCAGGGCCGCCAGGGCGACGCGCCAGGACTGGGCCCAGACCCGACGACCCCGGGAGGCGCGGGGCACGGGAGTCGCGCGGGGCCTCGTGCGCAGAGGGGGCGCGGCGGGTGCCGACGCCGTCCCCGGGAAGGGCGGGGAGCTCGGAGAGGTCGCTGCGGGTGCCGTCATGACCACGAGCCTAGGGAGAGGCCGGTCCGCGCCGGATCGGCCGAAGGTCGGAGTTCGACGGAGGGGAAGGGGCTCCGCGTCCCCACGACGCGGAGCCCCGGGAGGCCCGCCGCGCGCTGATCGCCCGCGACGGGAGCCGAGAGGGCCCGGGTCAGGGGGCCGAGGCGAGGCGGGCGCGGAGGTCGGCCAGCTCGGCGTGCAGCTCGGGCGGGAGCGTGCCGCCGAACCGGGCGAAGAACGCGTCGGTGAGGGTGCACTCGGCGAGCCAGGCCTGGGTGGGGACCGCGAACGACTCGGCCAGCGCCTCCTCGGTGATCTCCAGACCGGTCAGGTCGAGCGCGCCCGGCGCCGGGGCGGAGCCGAGCGGCGTCTCGACCGCCTCGGCGGTGCCGGCCAGGCGACCGGCGATCCAGGCGATCACCCGCGAGTTCTCGCCGAACCCCGGCCAGAGGAACGACCCGTCGGCGCCCTTGCGGAACCAGTTCACCTGGAACACCTCCGGCGCCGCGTCGCCGAGCCCGGCGCCGACCCGCAGCCAGTGCGCGAAGTAGTCGCCCATGTCGTAGCCGCAGAACGGCAGCATCGCGAACGGGTCGCGGCGCAGCTCGCCGACGACCCCCTCGGCCGCCGCGGTCTGCTCGGACGCGACCGTGGCTCCCACGAAGACCCCGTGCCGCCAGGACCGCGCCTGGGTCACCAGCGGCACGTTCGTCGCCCGTCGACCGCCGAACACGATCGCGTCGAGCGGCACCCCGGCGTGGGCGTCCCAGTCGGGGCTGAGCGACGGGCACTGCTCGATCGGCGCCGTGAAGCGCGAGTTCGGGTGCGCCGCGGGGGTCGAGGAGGCGCGGGTCCAGTCGTCTCCGCGCCAGTCGATCAGATGGTCGGGCGCCTCGTCGGTCAGCCCCTCCCACCAGACGTCGCCGTCGTCGGTCAGCGCGACGTTGGTGAAGATCGTGTTCGCGTGCAGGGTCCGCACCGCCGTCGGGTTCGAGGTCTCGCCGGTGCCGGGCGCGACGCCGAAGAAGCCGGTCTCGGGGTTCATCGCCCAGAGGCGGCCGTCGGCGCCGGGCCTCATCCAGGTGATGTCGTCGCCGAGGGTCTCGACCCGCCAGCCCGGGAGGGTGGGCTGCATCATCGCGAGGTTGGTCTTGCCGCAGGCCGACGGGAACGCCGCGGCGATGTGGAACGCCCGCCCCGCCGGGTCGGTCACCCGGATCAGCAGCATGTGCTCGGCGAGCCAGCCCTCGTCGCGGCCCATCGTCGACGCGATGCGCAGCGCGAAGCACTTCTTCGCGAGCAGGGCGTTGCCGCCGTAGCCCGAGCCGAACGACCAGATCTCGCGCGTCTCGGGGAACTGCGTGATGTACTTCGTCTCGTTGCAGGGCCAGGCGACGTCGTCGCGGGTCTCCCCTCGCTCGTCGCGGAGCGGGAAGCCCACGCTGTGCACGCCGCGGACGAACGGCACCTCGCCGTCGGCCCCGCCGAACGCGGCCAGCGGCTCGGACCCGACGCGCGCCATGATGCGCAGGTTCAGCACGGCGTAGGCCGAGTCGGTCAGCTGCACGCCGAGCTGCGACAGCGGTCCGCCGACCGGGCCCATGCTGAACGGCACCACGAACAGGGTGCGACCGCGCATCGACCCGGCGAACCACGGGCGGAGCTCGCGCGTCATCGCCCCGGCCTCGCGCCAGTTGTTGGTCGGGCCGGCGCCCGCGGGATCGGTCGTGCAGATGAAGGTGCGGTCCTCGACGCGGGCGACGTCGCCGGGGTCGGTGCGGGCGAGGTGGCTGCCCGGGCGGAGCTCGGGGTTCAGCGCGATCAGCGACCCCGCCTCCACGAGCTCGTCGGTCAGCCGGGCGGCCTCGGCGTCGGAGCCGTCGATCCAGTGCACCGCGTCGGGCTCCAGCAGCTCGACCTGCTCGGCGACCCAGGCCACGAGCGCGCGGGGCGCCCACGACGGCGCGGGCGCGGTGCTCGGCTCGGTGTCGAGCGGTCGGGTGGTGATCATCGGACGGCCTCCAGGATCGGCTCGGACGGGGACGGGGACGGGGACGGATCGGACGCGTCCGGGAGGGAGGGACGAGGGGCGCCCTCGCGCCCGGGTGCCGGGGACTCCGCCGACGCGACCCGCGGGAACGACGGCGGCGTGCCTCCTGCGAGGTGCTCCAGCAGCCGGACCACCTGGCAGCTGTAGCCGAACTCGTTGTCGTACCAGACGTAGAGGACGGCGGAGTCGCCGGCGACGACGGTCGCGAGGCCGTCGACGACGCCGGCGTGCCGGGAGCCCACGAAGTCGGTCGAGGCGACCTCGGGCGACTCGATGTAGTCGATCTGCCGGCGCAGCGGCGAGTCGAGCGAGGCCCGGCGCAGGTGCGCGTTCAGCTCGGCGCGGTCGGCCGGCCGGCGCAGTCGCAGGTTGAGCACGGCCACCGACACGTCGGCCGTCGGCACCCGGATCGCGCTGCCGGTCAGTCGCCCGGCCAGCCCGGGCAGGGCCTTGGCGACGGCGGTCGCCGCACCCGTCTCGGTCAGCACCATGTTGAGCGCCGCCGAGCGCCCGCGACGGTCGCCGGGGTGGAAGTTGTCGGTGAGGTTCTGGTCGTTCGTCACGGCGTGCACCGTCTCGATGTGGCCGGACTCGATGCCCCAGCGCTCGTCGACCACCGCCAGCACGGGCGTGATCGCGTTGGTCGTGCACGACGCCGCCGCCACCACCTCGTGGTCGCCGGCCGCCTCGTGGTTGACCCCGAAGACCACGTTCGGCAGGGAGCCCTTCCCCGGGGCGGTGAGCAGGACGCGGGACGCTCCCCGCGCCTCCAGATGGCGGCGGAGGGACGGCTCGTCGCGCCAGCGGCCGGTGTTGTCGACGACGATCGCGTCGTGGATGCCGAACGACCCGTAGTCGACGGTCGCCGGGTCGTCCGAGTAGATCACCTGGATCGTCGTGCCGTTGGCGACGATGGTGTCGGTGGCCTCGTCGACCGTGATGGTGCCGGCGAACGGCCCGTGGATCGAGTCGCGGCGCAGCAGGCTCGCCCGCTTGGCCAGGTCGGTCGACGACCCGCGCCGCACGACGACGGCCCGCAGCCGAAGGCCCCCGTCGCCTCCGGCGTGCTCGATCAGGAGGCGCGCCACCAGTCGACCGATCCGCCCGAACCCGTAGAGCACGACGTCGCGCCCTGGTCGGGGCGCGCTCTCGTGCCGCCCGACGATCTCGGCGAGCTCGGCCCGGACGACGTCGGCGAGATCGCGGCCGGCCGGGTCGTCGCGGTGCCGGGCGCTGAGGCGGGCGAGGTCGATCGAGGCGGGCCCGAGCGCGAGGCCGTCGAGCAGCCGCAGCACCTCGAGGGTCTGCTCGGGATCGAGCACGAGGTCGTCGAGCTGCCGGGCGAAGCGGTGCGCCTTGAGGATCGCCACCGGCGACCGGTCGAGCAGGCTGCGGCCGTGGATCGAGACGACCACGGCGTCGCGGCGGTGGAGGCGGCCGATCAGCGGGATCATCGACTCGGCGAGGGCGACCCGGTCGCTCCAGTCGCGCTGGCGGTGCTCGTAGACCTCGGCGGTCGGGCTCGTGGCCATGGATGTCTCTTCTCTCGTCGTCGAAAGGGGTGTTTATCCACTGTGCGCGCCTCCTCGGTTGATCTTCGAGGGTCGAGTGCGTAAAGATCGGTTGTTCTTGCGCGAACGTCAAAGGCTGCCGTGCTCGCGCGGACCCGGAGGGCCCCATGATCGACGCCGATCCCCTGCTGCTGGGCAGGGCCGTGCGCCACGCGCGCACCGCCCGCGGCCTCACCCTCGATCAGGTCGCCGCGCTCGTCGGGGTCAGCGCCAGCCGCCTCTCCCTGATCGAGACCGGCCGCCGCGAGCCGAAGCTGAGCCTGGTGCGGTCGATCGCCGACGCCCTCGACGTGCCGCTGGCATCGCTGCTCGACAGCGAGCCGCCCAGCGAGCGGGCCGCCCTCGAGATCGAGCTCGCCCGGGCGCAGCGCGGGTCGCTGCACCGGTCGCTCGGGCTGCCCGACCTCAAGGTCAACAAGGGAATCTCGACGCCGGTGCTCGAGACGATCGTCGGGCTGCACCGCGAGCTCGCCCGCACGCGGAGCGAGGCGAGCGCCACCCCCGAGGAGGCGCGGCGCGCGAACACCGAGCTGCGTCACTGGATGCGTGAGCGCGACTCGCACCTGCCGCACATCGAGGAGGCGGCCGGCGACCTCCTCCGCAGCGTCAGGCACACGACCGGTGCGCTGACCCACAGCGAGGTCGGCAGGATGGCGCGCGGGCTCGGCCTCGAGATCATCCACGTCGCCGACCTGCCGCATTCCGCCCGCTCGGTGATGGACCTCGCCAACGGGCGGATCTACCTGCCGCCGGCGTCGATCCCCGGAGGCCACGGTCTCCGGGCTCTGGCGCTGCAGGCGATGGCGCACCGCCTCCTCGGTCACGAACGTCCGTCGACCTACGCGGAGTTCCTGCGGCAGCGCCTCGAGATCAACTACTTCTCGTCGGCCTGCCTCATGCCGCTCGACGCCGCCGTCGACTCGCTGCAGCGCGCGAAGGCCCGGCACGATCTCTCGGTCGAGGACTTCCGCGACGGCTTCGGCGTGACGCACGAGGCCGCCGCCATGCGGCTGACCAACCTGATGACGTCGCACCTCGGCATCCGCATGCACTTCCTGCGCCTGACCGGCGACGGCGCCATCGCGAAAGCGGCCGAGAACGACGGGCTGCCGCTGCCGACCGACGTGACGGGAGCGGTCGAGGGTCAGATCGTCTGCCGGCACTGGGCGGCCCGCACCGCGTTCGCCCGCACGAACCGCACCACCGAGAACCACCAGTACGACGACACCCCGGCCGGCACCTTCTGGTCGGCGTCGCAGACCGGGACGACCGACCGCGACGAGTTCTCGATCACCATCGGCGTCCCGTTCGCCGACGCGAAGTGGTTCCGGGGGCGCGACACCGACCGCCGCGAGACGTCGACCTGCCCGGACGAGTCGTGCTGCCGGCGCCCGCCGACCGCGCTCTCGGCCCGCTGGCGCGACAACGCCTGGCCGAGCGCGCGCCTGCACGCGCACATCCTCGCGCCCCTGCCGTCGGGGACGTTCCCCGGGGTGGAGGACACCGAGGTGTACGAGTTCCTGGACCGGCACGCCGGGTAGGGGTCGCGCGGCGGCTCGTCTTGCGGCGGCTCGTCTCGCCTCGTCGATGCGACCCGACGCGGCGTCCGTGTCGGGCGAGGACCCCCCGTCGAGTCACCTCGTCCGGGGCGGCTGCGCGAGACTGGTGCGATGGACACGCTCGCGCTGCTGCTCGGCCGGTGGCGCGTCGAGCGGCGGGTGCTCGACCACCGCACCGGCGACGAGACGGTGTTCGCGGGCACGGCGGTCGTCGAGGAGGCGCGCTCGGGCTCCGCCCCCGGGGCCACCTACGTCGAGGACGGCGAGCTGAGCCGCGGCGAGCACCGCTCCCCCGCCGGCCGGCGTCTCACCTACCACCCGCGACCCGACGGGGCGCTCGACGTGCGCTTCGCCGACGGACGGCGCTTCGTCGACCTCGACCTGCGGTCAGGAGCGTGGGAGGCGCATCACCCGTGCGCGCCCGACAGCTACCTCGTCGAGACGGAGGTCGTCTCGCCCACGTCGTTCGTCGAGCGCTGGACGGTGCGCGGCCCCGCCAAGTCGTACGACGCCACGACGACCTACACGCGCACGCCCTGACGAGCGCGCGCGTCGCGGCCCCCGGGCCTCGAGTGGTCAGAAGATGCTCTTCCCGCCACGACGAGGAGCATCTTCCGACCACTCGACGCCGACGCGAGAGCGAGAGCGAGCGCGAGCGCGGGTCTGGCCCACGCGACCCACCCCGCCTCGAAAGACCCGAGTGGTCAGAAGACGCTCTTACCGCGACGACGAAGAGCATCTCTTGACCACTCGAGGCGAGCGCGCGAGCGAGGGCCGGACGCGAGCGCGAGCGAGCGTGGTCGACGCTCTCGCGCGAGCGAGGCCGGGCGCGAGCTCGAGCTCCCGCTCCGCCTCAAAGACTCGAGTGGTCAGAAGATGCTCTTCCCGCCACCACGAAGAGCATCTTCTGACCACTCGAGGCCGACGCGAGAGCAAGCGCGAGCGCACGCGAACGTGGTCGACGCGCTCTCGCGCGAGCGAGGCCGGGCGCGAGCTCGAGCTCCCGCTCCGCCTCGAAGACTCGAGTGGTCAGAAGATGCTCTTCCCGCCACAACCAAGAGCATCTTCGGACCACTCGATCGGCGCGCGGGATCGAGCGCGGGCGCACGGGATCGAGCGCGGACCCACGGGGTCGAGCGCGAGCACGAGGGCACGCGCTTGCGCCCGGGCGCTCGCGCTCGCACGGGCCCGCGCCCGCTCGTCGGATCAGCCGGTGTTCTGCAGGCCGGCGGCGATCCCGTTGACGGTGAGCAGCAGGAGGCGGTGGTCGGCGTCGGCCGGGTCTCCCCCGCCCGCCTGACGGATCGAGCGGAGCGACCGGAGCTGCAGCAGCGAGAGCGCGTCGACGTAGGGGCTGCGCAGACGCACCGAGCGGCTGAGCACCGGGCGCCCGTCGAGGACCTCGGAGTGCTCGCTGACCTTGAGCACCCACTCGCGGGTGAGCGCCATCTCGTCGAGCACCGCCCCGGCGAGGTCATCGCGCTCAGCGAGCCCGAGGTACTCGCGGGCGATGTGCCCGTCGGTCTTCGCCAGCGAGAGCTCGACGTTCTTGATCATCGTGCGGAACAGCGGCCACGAGGCGTAGGCGTCACGCAGCAGCTCGACGTCGCCGACGGCGGCGAGCGCCGAGCCCAGGCCGTACCAGCCGGCGAGGTTGATGCGCGCCTGGGTCCAGGCGAACACCCACGGGATCGCCCGGAGGTCCTCCAGGGACTCGACCGAGAGGCCGCGACGGGCCGGGCGCGAGCCGAGCGCGAGCAGGCCGACCTCCTCCATCGGGGTGACGGCGGCGAACCACGACGCGAAGCCGTCGGCCTTGACGAGCCCGAAGAACGCGGCGCGCGACGCGGCGTCCATCGTGCGGACGACCTCGGCGAAGCGCGCGGCGGCCTGGGCGTTCTCGGCTTCGTTCGACGGGCTGGAGGCGAGCAGCGTCGCCGCGGCCATCTGCTCGAGGTGCCGGGCGCCGATGGCCTGGTTGCCGTACTGGGCGATGATGACCTCGCCCTGCTCGGTGATCTTGAAGCGGCCGTCGACCGAGTGCGGCGGCTGCGCCAGCACGGCCTCGTTCGCCGGTCCGCCGCCGCGGCCCAGGGCTCCGCCGCGACCGTGGAAGAGGGTCAGCGTGATGTCGTTCGCCGCCGCCCAGTCGGCGATCCGGGCCTGGGCGTCGTAGAGCGCGAAGGTCGCCGACACCGGCCCGACGTCCTTCGACGAGTCCGAGTAGCCGAGCATGACCTCGAGGCGGCGACCGGTCTCGGCGAGGCGACGCTGCACGACCTCGGTGGCCAGCGCCTCCTCGAGGATGCGGGTGCTCGCCTCGAGGTCGGCGAACGTCTCGAACAGGGGGATCACGTCGAGCACCGGCGCGTCCTCGGCGGAGCCGAGAGCGAAGGCGGCGAGCTCGTGCACGTTCGCGAGGTCGGCGGACGACTGGGTGAACGACACGATGTACCGGGAGGCGGCCCGGACTCCGTACCGCACCTGCAGATCCTTGATGGTGCGGAAGACGGCGAGGACCTCCTCGGTCATCTCGCTCGTCTCGCCTCCGGCGCGCAGCTCGGCGAGCGCCGTGCGGTGCACCTGCGAGTGCTGGCGCACCTCCAGCTCGGCGAGGTGGAAGCCGAACGTCTCGACCTGCCAGACCAGACCCTGCAGCTCGCCGTTCGCGGCGCGGTGCGCCCCGGCCGCACGGAGCGACTGCTGGACGGTGCGGAGGTCGGCGAGCAGCTGCTCCGGAGCGTCGTAGCGGAGCGGGTCGCCGTCACGGCGCGTGGCCTCGATGCGGGCGGCGACGAAGAGCAGCACCCGGCGGTGCGTCTCGTGCGGCGAGCGGACGCCGATGCTGGACGCGAGCGCGGGGTCGAGGGTCCGCTGCGCCTCGGCGAGGGCGACCAGCGCCGCGTCGGCGGGCGTGTCGGCCTCGTCGAGGGTGAGGGTGGCGCCGACGCGGGAGGCAGCGCGGTGCAGACCGAGCAGGATGTGCTCGGCGGCGATGTCGGCCGCCTGGCGGGTGACGTCGGCGGTCACGTGCGGGTTGCCGTCTCGGTCGCCGCCGATCCAGCTGCCGAGTCGGAGGAACGCGGGCGCCACGGCGGGCTCGCGGCCGGCCCGGTCGCCGAGGAGGCGGTCGTCGAGCAGGCGGTACACCTGCGGCACGATCTCGAAGAGGGTCTGGTCGAAGACGCTCATCGCGGTGCGCACCTCGTCGAGGGGCGTCGGGCGGGTGGTGCGCAGCGGGGAGGTGCGCCAGAGCGTGTCGACCTCCTCGAGCAGCCGACGCTCGGCCTCGGCGGCGGCGATGTCGTTCTGCAGGCGGTCGCGCTCGTCCATCAGGTCGCTGATGCGGCGGATGGTCGACGCGACGGCCCGGCGACGCGCCTCCGTCGGGTGCGCCGTGAGGACGGGATGGAACCGGAGGTCGCTCAGTCGCTTCGAGGCCTCGTCGGCGCCGACCTCGTCGACCAGCTGACGGAGGGTGTCCGACACCGAGTCGGACGCCGTGCGCTGCGCCGAGCCGCGACGGCGGAGCACGCGCACGCGGTGGTGCTCCTCGGCGAGGTTGCTGAGGTGGAAGTAGCAGGTGAACGCCCGCGCGACCTGCTCGGCGCGGTCCTGATCGAGGCCGTCGACGATGCGCTGGGCGTCGTCGAGCGAGGACCCGCCCGCGCCTTCGTAGGCGGCGATGACGGCGGCGCGCACGGCCTCGACGTCGCGGTAGAGGTCGTCGGAGCCGGATTCGCGCAGCACCCTGCCGAGCAGGCTGCCGAGGAAGCTCACGTCGGCGCGCAGGTCGCCGTCGACGGCCCCGCGGATGTCGTCACGGCTGCTGCCGTCGGCACGTCTCGATGTCTCGATGTCGGTCACCGCCCCATTCTGGACGACGCGGCGGCTCTGTGACGCACATCGCGCCTCCTCGGTTCGCGTCGGGGGTCGCAGCGGCCGCGGCGCGAGTCGCCGCACCGCGTATCGTGCACCGCACCCTGTCTAGACGGGATGCGGTGCACGGAACGTGGTGCAGTGCGCGGAACCCGGTGCGGAGAACGGGGCGCGGTGCGATGCACGGAACGCGGTGCGGCGTACGGGATGCGGTGCGCGGAACCCGGTGCGGTGCGCGGAACGCGGTGCGGTGCCCGGGACGCGGTGCCGTGCAGCGGGACCGGCGCGCCGCGGCTCAGGAGCGGGCGCGCGGCACGAGCCGCTCGAGCTGGGTGACGTGCTTCGGCTCGAGCTCCTCGAGGGAGTTCACGCCGAGGAGGCGCATGGTGCGCGCCACCTCGACCGACAGGATCTCGATGGCCCGGTCCACACCCTCGCGGCCGCCCGCCATGAGCCCGTACAGGTACGCCCGTCCGATCAGCGTGAAGCGCGCCCCGAGGGCGACCGCGGCCACGATGTCGGCACCCGACATGATGCCCGTGTCGAGGTGCACCTCGGTGTCGCCGCCGACCTCGCGCACGACGTCGGGCAGCAGGTGGAACGGGATCGGGGCCCGGTCGAGCTGCCGCCCGCCGTGGTTCGACAGGATCAGCCCGTCGACGCCGAGGTCGGTCACGCGGCGGGCGTCGTCCACGGTCTGGATGCCCTTGACCACGAGCTTGCCCGGCCACTGCGACTTGATCCAGGCCAGATCGTCGTACGTCACCGTCGGGTCGAACATGGTGTTCAGCAGCTCGGCGACGGTGCCCGACCAGCGGTCGAGCGACGCGAACGCGAGCGGCTCGGTGGTCAGGAAGTCCACCCACCACCACGGCCGCGGCAGCGCGTCGATGATCGTCTTCGGGGTCAGCGACGGCGGGATGGTCATGCCGTTCCGCGAGTCGCGCAGTCGCGCCCCCGCGACCGGCACGTCGACGGTCACGAGCAGCGTGTCGAACCCGGCCTTCGCCGCCCGGTCGACCAGCGCCATCGAGCGGTCGCGGTCCTTCCACATGTAGAGCTGGAACCAGTTGCGTCCGTCGGGCGCGGCCGCCGCGACGTCCTCCACGCTCGCCGTGCCCATCGTCGACAGGCTGAACGGGATCCCCGCCGCGGCCGCCGCCGCGGCGCCGGCCTTCTCGCCCTCGGTCTGCATCATCCGGGTGAAGCCGGTCGGCGCGATCCCGAAGGGCTGCTCGACCCGCTTCCCCAGGACGTCCCAGCCGGTGTCGACCGTCGCGACGTCGTGCAGGATCGCCGGGTTGAACTGCACGTCGCGGAACGCCTGCCGCGCCCGCCGCAGCGAGATCTCGGCCTCCGCGGAGCCGTCGGTGTAGTCGAACGCCGCCGTGGGCGTCCGCCGCTTGGCGATCCGACGGAGATCCTCGATGGTCAGAGCCTCGCGCAGCCGTTTGGCCTTGAGGTCGAACGTGGGCTTCTTGAACTGCATCAGCGGCGCGAGATCGTGGAACTTCGGGATGCGACGGTCGACCATGGTGGGTCCTTTCGGGTGGAGAGGAGGGAGTTCAGGAGGCGCGCGCGGCGGCCCGGGACGCCACCGACCGCGGTCGGTACGTCACGGGGGCGGACGAGGCCGAGACCAGCGCCCGCAGGGCCTCGAGCGACGACGACGGGTCGACGAGGCCGGCGGCTCTCGCCTGCACCAGCACGTTGCCGATCGCCGTCGCCTCGACGGGGCCGGCAAGCACCGTGCAGCCGGTGCGATCGGCCGTCAGCTGGCAGAGCAGGGCGTTCTGCGACCCGCCGCCGACGACGTGCACGGTGCGGATCGTGCGGCCCGAGAGCCGCTCGGCGTCGCGCAGCGTCGTGGCGTAGGCGGCGGCCAGCGATTCGAGGATGCTCCGCACCACCTCGGCGCGGCCCCGCGGCGGTTCGACGTCGTGCTCGACGCACCAGGCCTCGATGCGGGCGGGCATGTCGCCGGGCGGCGAGAACCGCTCGTCGGTGGCGTCGAACACCGACACGGGCCGCGTCACCTCGGCCGCCTCGGCGAGCAGGGCGGCGAGGTCGCTGCTGCGCTCGGCGGCGGACGCCCCCGAGCCGTCCCAGCTGCGCATCGACTCGCTGAGCAGCCACAGGCCCGAGACGTTCTTGAGGAACCTCGTCCGGCCGTCGACCCCGCCCTCGTTGGTGAAGCCCGCCGCGCGCGCCTCCTCCGTGAGCAGGGGCGAGGGGAGCTCGAGGCCGACGAGCGACCAGGTGCCGCTCGAGACGTAGGCGGCGTCGTCGCCGGCCAGCGGCACGGCGACGACGGCGGAAGCCGTGTCGTGCGAGCCGACGGCGGTGACCCCGAGCGCGGGCCCGGCGCCGATGATCGACGCGACCGACGGGAGCAGCGGACCGAGACGGGTGCCGGGCTCGACCAGCGAGGCGAAGAGCCCGCCGGGCAGGCCGACCCGGTCGAGGAGGTCGACGTCCCAGGCGCGGTCCACCGGCGAGAGCAGCCCCGTCGTCGACGCGTTGGTCGACTCGGTGGCCGCGACCCCGGTCAGCCACCACGAGAACAGGTCGGGCACGAGCAGAGCGCGGTCGGCCAGGTCGAGGACTCCGGAGGCGCGGTCCGCCGCCAGCTGGAACACCGTGTTGAACGGCAGATGCTGCAGCCCGGCGCGCGTGAACAGCTCCTGGGGCGAGACGGCCGCGTGCACCGCCGCCACCCCCTCGGCCGTGCGCTCGTCGCGGTAGTGGTAGGGCGTGCCGAGCAGCCGCCCGTCGCGGAGCAGCGCGTAGTCGACGGCCCACGAGTCGACGCCGATCGAGACCAGGTCGGGCTCGTCGCGCACGGCGGCGGCGAGCCCCGCGGTGACCGACCGCCAGAGGCCGAGGACGTCCCAGTGCAGGCCGACCCGACCCGCGCCTCCTCGGCTCCCGCCCTCGGGCACGGTGACCGGGTCGTTCGCGAACCGGGCGACGTGCCGCAGCCGGACGCCGTCGCGGTCGGCCCAGCCGAGCATGACCCGGCCGCTCGTCGCGCCGAGGTCGACGGCCGCGACCGCCCCGCTCATCGGAGGAAGGCCGCGGCGACGCCCGCGTCGACGGGGATGTGCAGCCCGGTCGTGTGCGAGAAGTCGCTGGTGCAGATGGCGTAGACGGCCGCGGCGACGTTCTCGGGCACGACCTCGCGCTTGAGGATGGTGCGCTGCGCGTAGAAGGCGCCCAGGTCCTGTTCGTCGATGCCGTAGGTCTTGGCGCGGTTGGCGCCCCAGCCGCTGGCGAAGATGCCCGAGCCGCGCACGACGCCGTCGGGGTTGATGCCGTTGACGCGGATGCCGTGCTCGCCGAGCTCGGCCGCGAGCAGTCGCACCTGGTGGGCCTGGTCGGCCTTGGTCGCCGAGTAGGCGATGTTGTTCGGACCGGCGAACACCGAGTTCTTCGACGAGATGTAGACGATGTCGCCGCCGAGCCCCTGGTCGACGAGCACCCGCGCCGCGTTCTTCGCGACGAGGAACGAGCCCTTGGCCATGACGTCGTGCTGGAGGTCCCAGTCGGCCTCGGTGGTGTCGAAAAGAGACTTCGAGAGGCTCAGTCCGGCGTTGTTCACGACCAGGTCGAGACCGCCGAAGGCGAGCAGCACCTCGGCTATCGAATCCTGCACGGCCGTCTCGTCGCTCACGTTCGCCGCGACCCCGCGGGCCACGTCGGGCCCGCCGATCTCGGCCGCCGCGGCCTGCGCCCTGCCGAGGTCGAGGTCGGCGATGACGACGCACGCGCCCTCGGCGGCGAGGCGGGTGGCGATGGCCTTGCCGATGCCCGACGCGGCGCCGGTGACGAGCGCGATGCGGCCGGCCAGCGGCTTGGGCTTCGGCAGGCGCTGCAGCTTGGCCTCCTCGAGGGCCCAGTACTCGATGCGGAACTTCTCGACCTCGTCGATCGGCGCGTAGGTGGAGAGGCCCTCGGCGCCGCGCATCACGTTGATCGCATTGACGTAGAACTCGCCCGCGACCCGGGCGGTCTGAGCGTCCTTGCCGAAGGAGAACATCCCCACGCCGGGCACGAGCACGATCAGCGGGTCGGCGCCGCGGATGGCCGGGCTGCCGGGCGTGGCGTGGCGGTCGTAGTACGCCTGGTAGTCGACGCGGTACTGCTCGTGCAGCTCGCGGAGACGTGCGATCGACGCGTCGACGTCGGCGTCGGCCGGCAGGTCGAGCACCAGCGGCGTCACCTTGGTGCGGAGGAAGTGGTCGGGGCAGCTCGTGCCGAGCGCGGTCAGCCGCGGGTGCTCGGCGGCGGCGAGGAAGTCGAGCACGACCTCGTCGTCGCTGAAGTGACCCACCTGAGGGGCGTCCTGCGAGGCGAGGCCGCGGATGGTCGGGGCCAGGGCCGCCGCCTTGGCGTGCCGCTCGGTCTCGGGCAGCGCGGCGTATCCCTCGAGCACGGGGCCGAAGGGCTCGGGGCGGGCGTGCTCGGCGATGTGGGCCTCGGCTGTCTCGATGATCCACCGCGAGTTCGCCTCGGCCTCGTCGCTCGTGTCTCCCCAGGCCGTGATGCCGTGCCCGCCGAGGATGGTGCCGATCGCCTCGGGGTTCTCCGCCTTGATGGCGGCGATGTCGAGCCCGAGCTGCCAGCCGGGGCGGCGCCACGGCACCCAGACGACGCGGCCGCCGAAGATCTCGGCGGTCAGCCGCTCGCCGTCGGCGGCCGTCGCGATCGCGATGCCGGCGTCGGGGTGCAGGTGGTCGACGTGCGCCGCGTCGACGAGCCCGTGCATCGCCGTGTCGATCGACGGGGCCGCGCCGCCCTTGCCGTGCAGCGCGTAGTCGAACGCGGCCACCATCTCGTCCTCGTGCTCGGGGCCGCGGTAGACGTTCGCCAGCCCCCGCAGCCGATCGAGCCGCAGCACCGCCAGGCCCGACTCGGTCAGCGTGCCGAGGTCGCCGCCCGACCCCTTCACCCAGAGCAGCTCGACCGGCTCGCCCGTCGCCGGGTCGAGGGCCGTGCCCTTGGCCGACGTGTTGCCGCCCGCGTAGTTCGTCACCCGGGGGTCGGCCCCGAGTCGGTTGCTGCGGGCGATCAGGTCGGCCGCGGCGGTGGAGGTGGTCGTGGTCATGGATCCGTCTTCTGTCTGGGCCCCCGAGGAGGCGCGGGTCGTGTCGGGCAGGTCGGCTGCGGGTCGCTGCGGGCGGGTCTGCTGCTCAGGTCCAGCTGAGCTGCTTGCCGCCGACGCGCTCCGCGGCGAGGCGCTCGGGGGTGCCGCTCGCGAGGTAGGCCGCCATCGGGTCGCGGGGCAGACCGCGCGACTCGCGCCAGTCGGCCAGGGCCGGGCGCACGTCGGTGTAGAAGGCGTCCATCAGCACGGCGTTCGCGCCGAGGACGTCGTGGGAGGCGCGGGCCGCGTCGAGCGCGGGGCGGTCGACGAGCAGGGCGCGCGCGGTCATCTCCTGCACGTTCAGCACGCTGCGGATCTGACCGGGGATCTTGTCCTCGACGTTGTGGCACTGGTCGAGCATGAACTGGACGGGCGATCCGACGTCGAGGCCGCCGCCGTCGACGACCTCGAACAGGATGCGGAACAGCTGGAACGGGTCGGCCGCGCCGACGATGAGGTCGTCGTCGGCGTAGAACCGCGAGTTGAAGTCGAACGAGCCGAGCTTGCCGAGGCGGAGCAGCTGCATCACGATGAACTCGATGTTGGTGCCGGGCGCGTGGTGCCCGGTGTCGAGGCAGGTCAGCGCCTGGTCGCCGAGGGCCGACACCTGCGCGTAGCTCGTGCCCCAGTCGGGGACGTCGGTGTGATAGAACGCCGGCTCGAAGAACTTGTACTCGAGCACGAGGCGCTGTTCGGGGTCGAGCCCGGCGTAGATCTCGGCGAGCGACTCGGCGAGGTGGTCCTGGCGCTGACGCAGGGAGTCCTGGCCCGGGTAGTTCGTGCCGTCGGCGAGCCAGATCTTGAGGTCGCGCGATCCGGTCTCGCGCATGATGTCGAGGCAGCGGAGGTGGTGGTCGATCGCCTTGCGCCGGACCGCCGCGTCGCTGTGCGCGAGGCTGCCGAACTTGTAGGCGTCGTCCTGGAAGGTGTTCGAGTTGACCGTGCCGAGCGCGACGCCGAGGCCCTCGGCGTACGACCGGAGGGCGCCGAAGTCGTCGACCTCGTCCCACGGGATGTGCAGGGCCACGCTCGGCGCGAGGCCGGTGTATTCGTGCACCCGCGCGGCGTCGGCGATCTTCTCCTCCGCCGTGCGCGGCGTGCCGGGCGTGCCGAAGACCTTGAA
This sequence comes from Frigoribacterium faeni, assembly GCF_007988805.1. Classification (GTDB taxonomy): domain Bacteria; phylum Actinomycetota; class Actinomycetes; order Actinomycetales; family Microbacteriaceae; genus Frigoribacterium; species Frigoribacterium faeni. The sequence goes on from NZ_BJUV01000014.1 coordinate 82,848, forward strand.
GCGGGTGCCGGAGTTGCCGAACGCCCAGCTGGGCAGCTCGATGGCCTGGCGCTCGAGCGTCGGGGCGATGGACTCGAAGGTGGTCATGAGGTCTCTTCCGTGGTCGTGGTCGTGCGGTCGTCGGACGTCGTCGATGACGCCGGGGTCGGTGATGCCGTGGTCGGGGATGCCGTGGTCGGGGATGCGGCCGGGTCGGTGGAGTAGCGGCCTCCGCCCGGCAGGCCGAGCTGGGCCTCGAGGTTGAAGACCTGCGTCAGCAGCTCGAAGCCCTCGTCGGGCGGGGTGCCGTCGAGGGAGGTGAAGAACTCGGCCATCGACGCCTGCCAGCGGGTGTTCACCTCGGTGCGGGCCATGGCGGCCTGCGCCTCTTCGAGCGAGGCGGCCTCCACGGTGCCGACGAGCAGCCCGTCGGGCGCCGCGAAGAGCGAGTACGAGTGCCAGCCGCTGTCGTGCAGCGCCTGGAGCATCTCGGGCCAGACCTCGGCGTGGCGACGCGTGTACTCGGTCAGCCGGTCGGGAGCGACCTGGAGGCGGAACGCGTAGCGCTCGTGCTCGTCTGCGGTCATGGGGTGTTCTCCGGTTCGTCGTTGAATCGTTTCAATACGCCGAGCGTAGCAACTGCCGCCGCGCCCGACAAGTGGTCTCAGCGGCGCGTCGACCCGAGGCTGCGCTCGAACCCGTCGGCGTCGTCGAACGGCGCCGACACGTGCCGGTGGTCGATGCCGAGCAGGGAGGCCGCGGCGGCGACGTCGCGGGCCACGTGTCCGACGCAGAGGCCCCAGTGGTGCCCGATGCCGGTGCGCGACCACTCGTCGACCCACTCGCCGGGGTCGCCGCCGAAGTCGACGCGCGAGGTCGTGTTGCCGATGGCGAGCAGCGGGCCGGGAACGACCTCGCCCTCGCTCGTGACGAACGACAGCGCGCCGTCGCGGTCCTGCCCGAGACCGAACGTCGTGACCGGACCGGGCTGCACGTCGAACTCGACGCTGACCCCGTAGCCGCGCTTGCCGTGGAAGACCCCGAGCCCGCGGAGGATCGGGCGCGACGACGAGATCGCCAGGTGCGCCGGCCCGTCGTGGCCCATCTCGACCACGTCGTCGTCGAAGTTGATCGCCTGGATCTCGGTGAACGAGCCGCCGACCCCGAGCGCCTGCGCGGCGAGCATCGCGACCGACGTGCGGAGCTCGTACTCCCCCACCGCCGGCAGCCCGCGGGCGTTGAGCAGGGACGCACCGAGGATCATCCCGGCCCCGAGCCGCTCGTGCTGCTCGCCCTCGAGACCGCGGTGGTAGTAGGCGAGCGAGTCGAGGTCGAAGTCGGCGACCAGCCGGTCGAGCCCGACCGAGACGCGGGCGCCCCAGTCGAAGTCCTCCTGGTCGACCGACGCGTCGACCTCGAACACCTCGCGGGCGAGGGCCACGCGTTCGCGCACCTCGGCGTCGGTGACGGCGTCGACGCGCACGCGGAGGTCGTCGAACTCGAGCACCTCGACGTGCGACCCGAAGTGCGTCGAGAGCAGGGTGAGGTCGGTCGAGACGTCGAGCATGCCCGGATAGAGGTGCCCCATGAGGCCGTGACGCGCCTCCCGGAGTCTCGCCCTGACCCCCGCCGCGTGCACCCAGCGCTCGATGCGCCGCCAGGCGCGCTCGCTGCGCAGGTGCCCGGTCACCGAGCGGAACTCGATGCCGGCCCGACGGAACACGTTGGCGACCTCGGGCACCGGGCACTGGCCGCAGTACGCCAGCCACAGTCCGGTGTCGAACCGGTCGTGGTCCATCCTCTCGCTCGGCTGCAGGTCGATCACGAGCACCGGCACCCCGGCCCGCTGCGCGATCGGGAGCACCATCGACGAGGTGAGGTACGTGGTCAGGAAGACGACGATGAGGTCGCAGTCGGCGGTGCGCAGCGTGTCGGCGGCGACCCGCGCCTCCTGGGCGTCCGAGATGAAGCCGGTGTCGATCACCTCGGCGTCGAGCCCGCCGAAGCGGTCGACGACGTAGCGGGTGGACTCCTGCAGCTGCGGCAGCAGCCCGGGGAACTGCGGCCAGTACGTGCCGAGACCGCCGGCGACCAGGCCGACGCGGGTGCGGCGGCGACGGATCGGGGGCAGCAGGTCGTGGACGGCGGCGGTGCTGGTGCTCATGGCGTGACGACTCCGGTGTCGACGGGGGCGCTCGCGCGCCGGACGGGCCGAGGAGGCGCGGTGCGCTCTCCGAGGGAGGGCGGGACCGCCGGGGTGGTCGCCCCGGCGGTCCCGTGACGACGACTAGAAGTCGTAGTCGTCGATGTTGTCGGCGTCGAACTCGGTCGGCGGGCCGACGATGACGATGCCGTCGGCGCCCACGGTGCGCTCACCGAGGTCGCCGGCCGTGAAGGTGTCGCCCTCGGCGCCGGTGATGGTGCCGTCGACGAGCGCCTGGCCCGCGTAGGCGGCGACGTAGCCGAGCTGCGCCGGGTCCCAGAGGGCGAACGCCGTGACGGTGCCGTCCTTCACGAACTCGCGCATCTCGTTCGGCAGGCCGAGGCCGGTCAGCGCGACCTTGCCCTTGTACTCCGAGGTCGAGAGGTAGCGGGCGGTCGCGGCGATGCCGACCGTGGTGGGCGAGATGATGCCCTTGAGGTCGGGGTTGGCCTGCAGCAGACCCTGCGCCTCCTGGAACGACTTCGCGTCGTCGTCGTCGCCGTAGACCTTGGAGACGATGGTGATGCCCGCGTAGTCGGGGTTCGTGTCGACCTCCTCCTCGATGTACTTGATCCACTCGTTCTGGTTCGTGGCGTTCGCCGTGGCCGAGAGGATCGCGATGTCGCCCTCGCCGCCGATCTGCTCGCTCATCTGACGGATCTGGATCAGGGCGACGTCCTTCGCCTCCACCTGGCTGATGAACACGTCGCGGTAGTCGGGGTTCGTGTCGGAGTCGAACGCGACGATCTTCGCTCCGCCGTCCCGCGCCTCCTGCAGGGCCGGGCCGACCGCGTCGGGGTCGTTGGCCGCGATCACGATGACCTTGGTGCCCTGCTGCGTGAGCGTGTTGATGAAGGTGACCTGCGACGAGGCGCTGGCCTCGAGCGGGCCGACGACGCTGTAGTCGTAGCCGATGGCCTTCGAGGCCTCCTCGCCGCCGCCGAGCACGACGTCGGTGTACGGGTTGTTGAGCTGCTTGGGCACGAAGGCGATCGACTCGGCGCCGCCGGAGCCGGAGCCCGACGAGGCGTCGTCGCCGCCGGAGCCGGCGGTGAGGGCGCAGCCCGAGGTGACCAGCGCGACGCCGGCGAGCGCGGCCGCGGCGGCCACGGCGCGGCGCACGGTGCGCCTCGTGGAGGTGGTGAACATCATCGTTCCGTCCTTTGCTGTGTGGGGTGATGCGTGGGGGTGGGTCGGGTGGTGCGGACTGGGGGGCCCGTCGGGGTCAGGCCGAGGCGACCGCCGAGGCGGCGAGCACGTCTCTCGCGGCCCGTCGTGACCGGCGTCTCTCGCGGACGACCGCGATGAGGCTGGGGGCGACGACGCTGCCGACGAGCAGCAGGCCGGTGACGACGTTGAGCACGACGTCGCTGATTCCGCCGAGCCGCAGCGCGTAGCTGACGCTCGAGATGATCAGCACGCCGGCGACGACGCCGGGGATCGAGCCGCGGCCGCCGAAGATCGAGACCCCGCCGAGCAGCACGGCCGCGATGACCGCGAGCTCGATGCCGGTCGCGTTGTCGCTGCGGGCGCTCGAGTAGCGGAGGGTCCAGTAGATGCCGACGAGGGCGGAGACGACGCCGGTGGCGACGAACATCCAGAACTTGGCGCGGCCGACGCGCACGCCGACGAAGCTCGCGGCCTCCTTGCTGAAGCCGATGGCCGGCAGCGCGCGCCCGAACGAGCTGAAGTGCAGCAGCACCCCGAAGAACACGACGATCACGGCGACGCCGATCATGACGGTGGGGATGCCGGTGCCCCCGATCTTCGAGGTGAAGAACGCCGTCAGAGCGGGCGGGAAGTTCGCGACCGCGTTGTCGCCGATCACGACGAGCGCGAGTCCGCGGTAGAGCGCGAGCGTGCCGATGGTCACGGCGAGCGACGGCAGGCCGACGGCGGTGACGAGCAGGCCGTTCAACGCCCCGCAGCCGATGCCGATCAGCACGCAGACGACGAAGATCTCGGGGATGCCCCACCCGGCCGCCCAGAGCACGCCCATCGCGGCGCTGGTCAGACCGGCCGTGCTGGCGACCGAGAGGTCGATCTCGCCGGTGATGATGACGAGGGCCATCGGCATCGCGATCATCAGGATCGGGATCGCGTCGAGCAGCAGGAACCCCGTGGTCTGCACGCTGGCGAACCGCGGGACGGTCAGCGCGCAGACGATCAGCGTGCCGAGCAGCGCGTAGATCATGATCGCGCCGCGGCCGGTCAGCCGACGCCGCCGGCGGAGCTTCCGCTCGGCGGCCGACTCGGGATCGCGGCGGATGGCCGGGGCCTCGCGAACGGGAGCCGAGGAGGCGCGGCCCGCGTCGGCGACGCCGGTCGCCGGGGTCGAGGTGGTGGTCTGGTCAGGCATGCGTGGCCTCGCTCGTGCGGAGTCGTCTTGCCTTGCGGATCGAGGCGATCCGTTCGACGAGGATGGCGGTCAGGATGAGGATGCCGACGATGGCCTGCTGCCAGAACTTGTCGACGCCGAGCGCGGTCAGGCTGCTCGTGATGGTGGTGAGCAGCACGGCGCCGATCGCGGCGCCGACGACGCTGCCCGAGCCGCCGAAGATGGCGATGCCGCCGACGACGGCCGCGGCCACGATGTCGAGCTCGAGACCCGTGCCGGTGGTCGCGCCGACCGAGTTGAAGCGCGAGGCGTAGAGCACTCCGGCGAGCCCGGTCAGCGTGCCGTTGAGGACGAACGCGGTCAGCACGCGGCGGCTGACCGGGATGCCGAAGAGGCGGGCGGCCTGATCGTCGGAGCCGATCGCGTAGAGGTCGCGCCCCGGCCGGGTGCGGGCCAGGAAGACCGCGACGAGCACGACCACGACGATCGCGATGACCGTGATGATCGGGACGCCGAGCACCGTGTCGACCGACAGGCGGCCGAACGCGGCGGGGCGGTCCCCGGCGAAGTACTGCTGGCCGCCGGCCCAGGCGTTGTTGACGCCCCGGTAGATGTAGAGCATGCCGAGGGTGATCACGAGCGACGGCACCCGGGCCACCGTGACGAGGAAACCGTTGATCGCCCCGAGCAGAGCGCCGAGGGCGAGCCCGATGAGGAAGACGAACACGATCGGGATGTCGGGTGCGGCGGCGAACACCGACCCGGTGCCGAAGGCGACCAGGCCGAGGATCGAGCCGACCGAGAGATCGATGTTGTTCGTGATGATCACGGTGCCGAGGCCGACGGCCATGATCACCGTGATCGTCGCGTTGAGCATGAGGTCCTTGACGCCCTGCGCCGACAGGAACAGCGGGTTCGCGATCGTGGTGATGATCACCAGGGCCACCAGGGCGGACGCGACGGGCACCTCGCGCTGGCGGACCAGCGTGCCGAAGGGGTTGCGCCTCGTCGGGGTGCTCGGGGCGAGGGCGTGCGAGGTCGTCATCGGGCGGTCTCCGTGGTCGGGGTGGCGGGTCCGCCGGTGGCGCCGCTCGTGGCGGCCGAGGCGCCGACGGCGGCCGGTTCGGCGCCGACGACGGCGGGTTCGGCGCCGGTGGCGGCGTGCATCACCGTCTCGGGCGTGGCGTCGGCGCGGTCGAGGGTCGCGGTGAGGCGCCCCTCGTGCATCACGAGCACCCGGTCGGCCATGCCGAGCACCTCGGGCAGCTCGGACGAGATCATCAGCACGGCGATGCCGCGGCCGGCGAGGTCGCTGATCAGACGGTGCACCTCGCTCTTGGTGCCGACGTCGATGCCGCGGGTGGGCTCGTCGACGATCAGGAACGAGGGATCGGTCGCCAGCCACTTGGCCAGCACGACCTTCTGCTGATTGCCGCCGGACAGGGTGGACACGGCCAGCTCCTGGCTGCCGGTCTTGACCTGCAGGCGGCGCGACCAGTCGGCCGCCGCCTCGCGCTCGCGTCGAGCGCTGACCAGGCCGAGGCGGCTGAGGGTCGACCGCAGGGTCAGCGTCGTGTTGCGGCTGACCGACATGTCCATGACGAGGCCCTGCTTGCGGCGGTCCTCCGGGACGAAGCCGATGCCCGCCTTGATCGAGGCCAACGGGTCGCGGGGGGCCAGCCGTCGCCCGCCGATCGTCACCGAGCCGGCGTCGTAGCGGTCGATGCCGAACAGGGCCCGGGCGACCTCGGTGCGGCCCGCTCCGACCAGACCGGCGAGCCCGACGATCTCGCCGGCCCGCACCTCGAACGAGATGTCGTGGAAGACGCCCGCTCGCGTCAGACCGTCGACGCTGACGACGATGTCGCCGACCCGCGCCTCCTGCTTGGGGAACAGCTGGTCGACGTCGCGGCCGACCATGGAGCGCACGATCTCGTTCGTGGTCACCTCGCTCGTGGCGTGCTCGGAGATGAAGGCGCCGTCGCGCATGACGGTGATGCGATCGCTGAGACCGAAGACCTCGTCGAAGCGGTGCGAGATGAACATGATGGCGCTTCCGCGGTCGCGGAGGGCCCGGGCGACGCCGAACAGGCGCTCGACCTCGACGCCGCTGAGGGCGGCCGTCGGCTCGTCCATGATCAGCACCTTGGCGTCGAGCGAGATGGCCTTGGCGATCTCGATGATCTGCTGGTCGGCGATCGAGAGCCCCTCGGCGACGCGGTCGGGGTCGATCGGCACGCCGAGTCGCTCGAAGAGCGCGCGGGCGTCGGCGCGCATCGCGGCCCGGTCGATGAACCCGAGGCGCGTGGTCGGCTGCCGGCCGATGAAGATGTTCTCGGCGACGGTCAGGTCGGGGAACAGCGTCGGCTCCTGGTAGATGACGCTGACGCCGGCGGCCTTGCTCTCGGCCGGGCTGCGGAACACGATGGGGTGCCCGTCGAAGAGGAAGTCGCCGCTGTCGGGCTGGTGCACGCCGGCGAGGATCTTCACCATCGTCGACTTGCCCGCGCCGTTCTCGCCGACCAGCGCGTTGATCTCGCCGGCCCGCAGCTGGACGCTGCCGCTGGACAGGGCCACGACCGCCCCGAACGTCTTGCGGGCGTCGCGCAGTTCGAGCACCGGGGCCGTCGGCGACAGCCCGCCGGATGTGGCTTCGATCGTCATCGATCGTTCTCCTCGTCGTTCTCGTCATCGAGAAAGTGAATCGTTTCAAGTTCGGTTCGTGCCGACTGTAGGGGCAGACGATCGTCGACGTCAAGAGCCGTCGCTCGGGTGTCGGTCACAGGTCGGTCACGGGCGTGGCACACTCGTCGGAGACCACGCGACGACCGGGGAGGCGCGATGAGGCAGGCGAGCATCCGCGACGTCGCCGAGACGGCCGGCGTCTCGGTCGGCACGGTGTCGAACGTGCTGAACAACCCCGCCAAGGTCAGCGAATCGACCATCGCCCGGGTGAGCGACGCCATCGCGACCCTCGGCTTCGTCCGCAACGACGCCGCCCGCCAGCTGCGGGGCGGCGACAGCCGGGTGATCGGGCTGATCATCCTCGACGGGGGCAACCCGTTCTTCACCGACGTCGCCCGCGGCGCCGAGGCGGCCGCCGAGACCTCGGGCCGGGTGATCCTGCTGGGCAACAGCGACCAGCTCGTCGAGCGCGAGGCCCACTACCTCGACCTGTTCGACGAGCGTCGCGTGATGGGGATCCTCATCTCGCCCGTCGGCGACGTGTCCGACCGGTTGCGTCGACTCCGCCGGCGCGGCATGCCCGCCGTCCTCGTCGACCGCCGGGCCGACCTCACGGAGTTCTCGTCGGTGTCGGTCGACGACGTGCGGGGCGGGTACCTGGCGACGGAGCACCTCCTCGGTCTCGGTCGACGTCGCATCGCCTTCGTCGGCGGGCCGAGCGACCTGCAGCAGGTGGCCGACCGTCTCGAGGGGGCGCGGGCGGCCGTCGCGGCGGTGCCCGGCGCGACCCTCGAGGTCGTCGAGGTCGCCGCCCTGACCGTGCAGAACGGGCGCGAGGCCGCCGCCGCCCTGGCCCGCCGCCCGCTCGACCGACGGCCCGACGCGGTGTTCGCCGCCAACGACCTGGCCGCGATGGGCGTGCTCCAGGCGCTCGTCATGCAGGGCGACGTGCGGGTGCCCGACGACATCGACTTCGCCCGCGCCGCCGTGGTGCCCCTCAGCTCGGTCCGCCAGCCCAGCGCGCTGATCGGCCAGACCGCCGTCGAGATCCTGGGCGACGAGGCGGACGACCCCGAGCGGGCTCCGCGGCAGATCGTGTTCGAGCCGGAGCTCGTGGTGCGCGAGAGCACGACGCCGGGGGTCTCGGCCGGCTGAGCCGCGCCTCCTCGGCCCGGGGTGCCGCTGCTGCGCACCGCACCGCGTTCCGTGCACCGCACCGCGTTCCGCGCAACGCACCGCCTTTCGTGCACCGCACCGCGTTCCGCGCAACGCACCGCCTTTCGTACAGCGCACCGGGACTAGACACGGTGCCGCGCACGAGACACGGTGCGCAGCCCGCGCCGCGGGGTTCGCGCGGCGCTGCACCGCGTCTCGTGCACCGCACCGCCCTCCGTGCACCGCACCGCGTTCCGTGCAGCGCACCGCCTTTCGTGCAGCGCACCGGGTTGCGAGGCACGGCGCCGGTCCGCACCGCCTTTCGTGCAGCGCACCGGCTCTAGACCCGGTGCCGCGCACGAAACACGGTGCGCAGCCCGCGCCGCGGGGTTCGCGCGGCGCTGCACCGCATTCCGTGCAGCGCACCGCGCTCCGTGCACTGCACCGCGTTCCGTGCACCGCACCGCCTCTCGTGCACCGCACCGGGACTAGACACGGTGCGGTGTTCCGATCGCGGTGCGGCGGGCTCGCGGCGGGTCAGCCCTCGAGCAGGGGGCGGCAGTCGCCGAGGGCGGACACGTCGCGTGGATCCGGGCAGAGCGTGCCCGTCCAGGAACCGTCGACTCCCCCACCGTACGAGTCGAACGCCGTCGTCGTGAAAGTCTCGACGCCCTCGATCCCCGGACCGACGAACGCGAACGACACAATCGGGTCACCCTCGGTCGTCGGCGCCGACCAGGCGAGTTCGGCGGAGGCCCCCGCCGCGGAGGCATCGGCGAGGCAGTCGAGGGCGGACCGGGGCAACTCGTCACCCTGCTGCACCGCGAACTCGCCGCAGGTCTCGGTGGCGTCGCCCGAGCGGACCATCCCACCGGCGTTCTCGAGCGCCCGAGCGGCGGCGATCGGATCGTCGGGCGCGCCTCCCGGTCCGTTCGCGGCGGTCTGCGCGCACGAGGCGAGCCCGAGCCCCAGCAGCGCGCAGAGCACGGCGACGGCGGACCCCGTAGCAAGCGCCGCCCGCCTCGATGGTGCGTCCATGTGCGACCCCCTTCCGCTCAGCGAACCAAGCCGCCGCTCTGCTGACAAGGGCCCGGCGCGTCTCGTGACCTCTTCGTGACGACCGCACCGCGTCCCGAACAGCGCACCGGAACTAGACGTGGTGCGGTGCGCGGAACGCGGTGCGGTGGCTATGGGGCCGCGCGGGCGGCCGGCGCGGGCGGCCGGCGCGGGCGGCCGGCGCG
>NZ_BJUV01000015.1 GCF_007988805.1 Frigoribacterium faeni
CGCGCCGCGCGGCCGGCGCGCCGCGCGGCCGGCGCGCCGCGCGGCCCGCGCGCATCGAGGTGACCCGACGGGGGTCGCGGGAGGCCGCTCCTGCCCCCGTCGGGTCACCTCGATGGTCACGGGAGCAGGAGGCACGCGGCGCCTGCCTGCCGACCCGCGCCTCCCCGATCAGACCAGTCGCTTCTCGTCCGCCCGGAGCACGCGGAGCCACCGGAATCCGTAGCCCTCGAGCTCGATGCGGTGGTGGCCGTCGTCGGCCGGCGCCTCGGGGGTGGACCGCTCGGCGAGCAGATCGACGAGGCGGGGTGCGTCGGCGCCCGCGTCGCCGCCGTCACCCGCAGCCGCGCCGAGCAGCCCGCTCAGATCGAGGTCGACCGATCGGCCGTCCGGCGCGAAGTTGTGCACGGCGACGAGCGTCCCCGTGCTGCTGACGACGGCGTGGGCGAGCACGCAGTCGTGCCCGGACGCGAGGAGCGTCAGTTCGCCCCAGCCGATCTCCGGCGACGAGCGGTAGTGCCGGATCAGGTCCTGCACGAATCGCAGCATCGAGTCGGGCTCGTGCCGTTGCCGCGAGACGTTGACGTGCTCCGGAGCCCAGCCCTCGTCGGCGAGCGGTGCGACGAGGTCGTCGGCGTCGGCGCGCGAGAAGCCGCCGCCGGTCTCGTCGGTCCACTGCATGGGCGTGCGGACGGCCCCGCGTCCGCTGACGGCGGGGTTCTCGCCCATGCCGATCTCCTCGCCGTAGAAGAGCACCGGCGCTCCGGGGGTGGAGAACATGAGGCTGTAGACCATGCGGATGCGTCGCGGGTCGCCGTCGAGCATCGGCGGCAGACGACGAACGATGCCGCGACCGTGGATCCGCTGCGACTCGAGCGGCGCGAACGCCTCGAACACCTCGTCGCGTTCGTCGTCGCTCAGCTGGTCGAGGGTCAGCTCGTCGTGATTGCGCACGAAGTTGCCCCACTGGTTGCCGCGCGCCAACGCCGGTCGTGCGGCCAGGGCCGTCGCGAGCGGGGTGGCGTCCTGCCGGGCGAGAGAGAGGTAGAGCGCCTGGTTCGCGACGAAGTCGAACTGCATGGTGAGCTCGTCGCCGTCGTCGGCGCCGAAGAAGGGAACCATCTCGTCGTAGGGCAGGTTGACCTCGCCGAGCATCATGCCGTTCCCGCTGCGCCTCGAGACGTACCCGCGGAGCGCCTGCAGGAAGCCGTGCTCGGCGCCCTCGTCGGTGTCGATGAGGTGCGGCACGGCGTCGACCCGGAACCCGTCGATGCCGAGCTGCAGCCAGAAGCCGATCACCTTGGCGATCTCGTCGCGCACCTCCTGACGGTCGGTGGCGAGGTCGGGCTGGTGCGAGTAGAACGAGTGCCGGTAGTACTGACCGGCCGCTTCGTCGAACGACCAGACGCCGTCCTCGACGTCGGGGAACATGTTCTCGGGCTGGTCGTCCGGCACGTCGTCGCGCCACTGGTAGTAGTCGCGGAACCGGCTCGACGGGTCGCTGCGTGCGGCCTGGAACCAGGGGTGCTGGTCGCTCGTGTGGTTGACGACGAGGTCGACGATCACCCGCATGCCCCGGTCGTTCGCAGTGCGCACGACCTCGACGAAGTCGCCGAGGTGCCCGTAGCGCGGGTCGACGCCGTAGTAGTCCGAGATGTCGTAGCCGTTGTCCTGCTGCGGCGACGGGTAGAACGGCGCCAGCCAGAGGCAGGTGACGCCGAGCTCGGCGAGGTGGTCGAGTCGGTGGGCGAGCCCCTCGAGGTCGCCCACCCCGTCGTCGTTCCAGTCGAGATACGTCTCGACGTCGAGGTTGTAGAAGACCGCGGTCTTCCACCAGAGGTCGCTCGTGTCGGTGACCCTCATCGGGCGGCGCCGATCACGAGGTCGCGCTCGGCGCGAGGGGTGCGGGCGCGGGAGGCGCGGGTCGGGTGGGTCATCTCGGCTCCGTCTCGGGTGGGTCGCTCCCGCCCGACGGTACGCACGGGGTCGGTCCCGGGCCCTGTCAATCGCCTGTGCCGGGGCTGAGAACCCGACCCGCGCCTCCTCGGCCGACCCGATGCGACCCGTCGCGGAGGGCGGACCGCCGCCGCCGCTTGCGACGAGTCGTCGCGCCCCTAGGGGATGAGGCGCGCGGCGCGGTAGCGCTCGAAGAGGTCGACGAAGGCCTGCTCGGTGCGGCGGTACCGCGTGAAGCCGGCATCGCGTGCCTTGCCCATGTCGGTGACGACCTCGATGTCGCGGCCGAGGTCGCCGTCGGTGTGCCACCACGACGCCACGCGCGACAGCTCGGGTTCGGCGAGGCCGTGCTCGGCGACGAGGTCGCGCCACTCCTGCTCGAGGCCGACCATCTGCTGCTCGAGCGGTCGCGGCTCGCCCTCGAAGCCCTCGACCAGCGCGGGGTCGACGCCGAGGTGCGCGGCCAGTCGCGGCCACAGCCAGCGCCAGCGGAAGACGTCGCCGTTGACGATGTTGAACGGCTCGTCCGCACCGGCCGGGTCGGTCGCGGCCCAGATCATCTGCTCGGCCAGGACCCCGGCGTCGGTCACGTCGACGAGCGAGTTCCACTGCGTCTCGCTGCCGGGGAACACGAACGGCCGGCCGAGGCGCGTGCTCAGCGCGGCCTGCACGGCGAGCGTCAGCCCCATGTTCATCGCGTTGCCGACGGCGAACCCGATGACGGTGTGCGAGCGGTGCACCGACCAGGTGAAGCCCTGGCGCGCGGCGGCGGCGAAGAGCTCGTCCTCCTGCGCGTAGTAGAAGTTCGGGTAGGGCAGGCGCTCCTCGTCCTCGTGGAACGGGGTGTCGGGCATGTTCCCCGTGCCGTAGGCCTCGAACGGGCCGAGGTAGTGCTTGAGGCCGGTGACGAGCGACACGTGCCGCACCGGGGCGTGATCGAGCGCGGCCAGCAGGTCGCGCACCATGCCGCCGTTGACCTCGATGTTCTCGGCCTCCGTGTCGCGCTTCTGCCAGGCGGCGAAGAACACGTGGGTCGGCTTCGCGTCGGCGAGGGCCGAGCGCAGGCTGTCGGCGCTGGTGAGGTCGGCGGCGATCCCGGTGACGCCGTCGGCCGAGGAGGCGCGGCGCGACAGGGCGAGCACGTCCCAGCCGTCTCGGGTCAGCTGGTCGACGAGCGCGGTGCCGGTGATGCCGCTCGCGCCCACGACGAGCGCGGTGCCGGGAGGGGAGGTCTGGTTGTCGGTCATCCAGGCTCCAAGTCCTGCGCGCCTCCTCGCATTCCCTCGGCCCCGCGGCCGGCCGGCCCACGCGCACGGCTCGGTCCGCCGTCCGCCCGGGGGCCGCACGTCCGGTGCCGGTCGTCCTGTCCCCCGGCTGACAGTCCCCGCGCCGCCGTCGCGTACGGTGCAGCGATGGATCAGGACGCGAACGAGCCCACGCCCGAACGGACCCCCGAAGAGGAGGCCGCGGCTCTCGCGCTCGTCGTCGTGTCGCAGGCGTCGGCCATCACGCAGGGCGATCCCGACGCGCTCGACGCGAGCGAGGAGAACCTCCGGGACGTCGTCTCGGGCCTCTCGGACGCGCCGTTGACGCCCCGCCAGGAGGACGTCGTCGCCACCCTCGGCGCCGCCGGCGGCAGCCTCGCGGCGGGACTCTCCGAGGCGCTCGCGCGCGAGAAGGGCATCGACGCGGGTCGCGTGCTCGGGTCGGCGGCCGAGGCGATCCTGGCTCAGACGCAGCCCGAGACGACGTTCGTCGAGCGCGACGAGGACGACCCCGACCACGCGTCGTAAGGCCGGCCCGACACCCGAGCGAGCGGTTCTCCTCCAGCGCCCCGCGCCTCCTAGACTCGACGCGAATCGACCGATGCGACCGATCGGAGCCCGCCTGTGAGCGAACCCCGGACACCGGGTCGACCCGGACGACCGGACCGACCGGAGCGACCCGAACGCCCCGCCCCGAGAGCGAAGGGGCGGCCCGCGCGGCCTCCGCGGGCCCGTGCCCGCAACGTGAACCCGCACGAGATGCGCGACGTCCGCGCCCGCCTGCGCGGCACCCTCTACGAGGGCACGACCCCCGAGCACGGCATCGGAGGCGACCTCTACTCGCCGCGACAGATCGTCGACTTCTGCCTCGACCTCGGAGACGTGATGCTGTCCTCCGGCGCCGACGTGCGGAGCACCGAGGTCGCGATCGTCGCGGTCAGCACGAAGTGGAACCTCGCCCCGCTCGAGCTCGACATCACCGGAACCGCCATCACCGTGCAGTACACGCCCGTCGAGGGCCCGCCCCTGATCAAGACCCGGGTCATCTACGCCGAGGGGTCGAACCTGCACCGCCTGTCGCGGGTGTACCAGATCGTCGACGACCTGCTGCACGACGACCGCGACATGACGACCGCCGTCGCCGGGCTGGTCGACGTGCTGCGGTCTCCCCCGCGCTGGCCCTCGTGGATCACCGATCTCGCGATGGGACTGCTCGGCGTCTCGGTCACCCTGCAGGCCGGCGGGACCTGGCAGGCCGCCCTCGGCGCGTTCGTGCTGATGATCGGCGTCATGATGACCGGACGCGGGCTGGCGGCCCGGGGCATCCCCCCGTTCTTCGTCGTCGGCGTCCAGGCCGGCGCCACCGCCGCCCTCGGCACGGTCGCGATCTCGCTCGACGCCCTGTCGGCAGGAGGCGCGGCCGCCATGGTCGCGGCGGTGGTCGTGCTCGTCCTCCCGCACCCGACCATCGTCACCTGGGCGCAGGACGCCATCTCCGGGTTCCGGGCGATGGCTCTCGGCCGCGCGCTCGTCATCGGCCTCATCGTGGCGGGCATCGTCTGCGGGATCCCCGCCGGCCTGGCGGTGACGGGGTTCGTCGACATCGAGGTCGACCCGACCGACATCACGCTGCAGGCCCTGCCGCTGTGGCTGTCGCTGATCTCCAGCTTCGTCGCCGCGTCGGCCAACGCCGTGGCCCAGGGGTCGAGCGCGCGCGTGATCCCGGTGACGATCGGCGTGGCGCTGGTCGGCAACCTCTCGCTCTTCACGCTGCGCACCCTCGGTCTGCCGCTGATGGGGGCGACCTTCCTGGCCGCCACGCTGCTCGGCGCGCTGTCCACGATCGCGGCCGCGCGCCTCCGGACGGCCGCCACCGTGATCGCCGTCCCGGCGTTCTGCGGATCCCTGCTGCCGTCGCTCGCGGTCGCCTCGGCGCTGCTGAACGTCATGTCGGGCACCGACGGCGCCGAGGTCGACTTCGTCTTCTCGATGCTCACGACCCTCGCCATCGGCGCCGGGCTCGTGCTCGGCAGCCTGCTCGCGACGCCCGGCGCGCGACGCTGGCTGCGACGGCGCAAGAAGGTCTGGGTGCAGTCGCTGCACAGCGACACGACGCCGATCAACGTCATCGTGCCCGAGCCGACCGTCGACCCGGCCGCCCCCGACCCGGAGCGGCGACAGGCCGACTGACGGGGAGGCGCGGGTCGCCCGACGGAGAGGCGCGGGTCGCCCGATTCGCGCAACCAGCCATGTCAGCACGGCGTATGCTCCCGGACCGGCTACCGTTGCACCATGAGCCACACCACCGAACAAGCCCCGAGCGACGCCACCGAGCAAGCCGACACGCCGCCGACGTTCGCCGATCTGGGCTTGAGCGACCAGGTGCTCAAGGCGATCAAGGACATCGGATACGAGACCCCTTCGGCCATCCAGGCCGCCACCATCCCCACTCTGCTCGACGGCCGCGACGTCGTCGGGCTCGCCCAGACCGGCACCGGCAAGACGGCCGCCTTCGCGCTCCCGATCCTCTCGCGCCTCGACGTGAGCGCGAAGAAGCCGCAGGCCCTCGTCCTCTCGCCCACCCGGGAGCTCGCCCTGCAGGTCTGCGAGGCGTTCGAGCAGTTCGCGTCCGGCATGCGCGGCGTGCACGTGCTCCCGGTCTACGGCGGACAGGCCTACGGCGTCCAGCTCAGCGCCCTGCGCCGTGGCGTCCACGTGGTCGTCGGCACGCCCGGTCGCATCATGGACCACCTCGCCAAGGGCACCCTCGACCTCTCCGAGCTCAAGTACCTCGTGCTCGACGAGGCCGACGAGATGCTCAAGATGGGCTTCGCCGAGGACGTCGAGACGATCCTCGCCGACACCCCCGATGACAAGCAGGTCGCCCTCTTCTCGGCGACGATGCCCGCGCAGATCCGCCGCATCTCGAAGCAGTACCTGAACGACGCCGAAGAGATCACGGTCAAGCAGAAGACCACCACGTCGGTCAACACGACGCAGCGCTACCTGATGGTGTCGTACCCGCAGAAGGTCGACGCCCTCACGCGCATCCTCGAGGTCGAGAACTTCGAGGGCATGATCATCTTCGTCCGCACCAAGAGCGAGACCGAGACGCTCGCGGAGAAGCTCCGCGCCCGCGGCTACTCGGCCGCCGCCATCAGCGGCGACGTCGCGCAGGCTCAGCGCGAGCGCACGGTCAACCAGCTGAAGAGCGGCAAGCTCGACATCCTCGTCGCGACCGACGTCGCCGCCCGCGGTCTCGACGTCGACCGCATCAGCCACGTGGTCAACTACGACATCCCGATCGACACCGAGTCGTACGTGCACCGCATCGGCCGGACCGGTCGTGCCGGTCGCAGCGGTGCCGCGATCAGCTTCGTCACGCCGCGCGAGCGACGTCTCCTCGGCGCGATCGAGAAGGCCACCCGTCAGCCGCTGACGCAGATGCAGCTCCCGTCGGTCGACGACGTCAACAGCACGCGCCTGACCCGCTTCGACGACGCCATCACCGAAGCCCTGTCGCAGGAGGCGCGCATCTCGGCGTTCCGCGACATCATCAGCCACTACGTCGAGCACCACGACGTTCCCGAGGCCGACGTCGCCGCCGCCCTCGCGGTCGTCGCCCAGGGCGAGACGCCGTTGCTGCTCGACCCGAAGGACGAGCGCCCGCAGCGCGACGAGCGCCCGATCCGCGAGCGTGACGACCGCGCCCCGCGCGCCGGTCGCGACGACGACCGCGGTGAGCGTCGCGAACGCGGCCCGCGCACGTCGAAGCCGATGACCTCGTACCGCATCGAGGTCGGTCGCCGTCACCGCGTCGAGCCCCGTCAGATCGTCGGCGCCCTCGCCAACGAGGGCGGCCTCAGCCGCGACGACTTCGGCGCCATCGCGATCCGGCCCGACTTCTCCATCGTCGAGCTGGCGTCCGATGTGAGCCGCGACATGCTCGACCGACTGAGCGACACCCGCATCAGCGGCAAGCTCATCGAGATCAAGCCCGACCGTCGTGGCGGCGGCGGTGCCGCCCGTCGCGACGACCGCGGTGACCGGCCCGACCGCGGCGACCGCCCCGAGCGCTCGTACGGCTCCGACCGTCCGGCCCGGAAACCCCGCCACTAGCGAGACCCCGCTCCGCTTCGACGCCGACCCCGCACACCGCGCGGGTCGGCGTCGTCGCGTCGGCCCACCCGTCCCCCGGCCGCCCGGCGCTCGTCGTCCGGCGGCCACCGCCAGGCGCCCCCGCCGCCCCGATCGCCGAGGAGACCGCTCATGAGCGCGACGACCGCCCCCACCGGAACCGACGCCCTGTTCGGGGTGGTGCAGACGGCGCTGACGATCGGCAGCGTCATCCCGCTGGTGCTCGCGGTCGTCGCGCTGGTGATCCTCGTGCGCACCCGGCGTGCGGCGGGCGGTGCGGGCTCGACACCGGACCGGTCGTCGGAGCACGCACGACGCCTGCACGACCTGGCCCGGGTGTCGTTGCTCGGCTCGGCGTTCGGTCTCGCCCTGCTGCTGGTCGGACAGCTGATCGTCGGACTGGGGACGAGCATCGGCCTGGTGGCGGCGTTCGCCGGGCCGCTCGTGCCGGCGAACATCGGGGCGATCGCGCTCACGGTCGTGGCCGCGGCCGCGTACGCGGCATCCCCCGCCCCGGGTCGCTGACCCTCAGCCGAAAGCCCCGACCGCACCGAGTGTCGCGACATGCCGCCCGTCTCCGGGGGAGACGGCCTCCGGTGGCTCCTCGAGGCGGCGGGGCTAGGCCGAGGCGAGGAGGGCGCGCAGCTCGTCGACCGTGACGGTCAGCATGGATCCGGCGGGGTTGACGACGATGCCCGCGTGCCCGCGATCGATCGCGACCTTCGCGATGAGATCGAGGCGCGTCGCCCGGGCTCGGGCCGTCGGGGCCCAGGCGCCGACCTCGGCCGGGGAGGTGAGCAGCACCGAGTAGGTGTCGCCTCCGTTCGACGTCACCGTGGCGACGCCGGCGGACGTCAGGACGCCCTCGTCGTCCTCCTCTTCGAGGGCCGCGATGTAGAGCGCCGGGGCGTCGCGCAGCATCTCGAGCATCGTGATCCACGGGATCCGCCTCTCGGCCATGGCGCGCTTGACCCGCGTGTTCTCGGCCGGGTCGTCCGTGAGGCCGGTGACGAGCTCGTCGGTGTAGCCGATCCACTGGGTCTCGGGCGAGCCGGGGTCGAGCACGAGGCCGTCGTACTTCGAGGTCGCCATCGCGACGACCGCCGGCGCCGACTCCACCAGCGAGACGGGGTCGGGGGTCTTGCGGTAGAAGCCCAGCCGGTCGCCGCTGGTGAAGGCGAGCAGCACCTTCTTGCCGTTGTTGTCGACCTGGTGGGCGATCGAGATCGTGTCGCCCTTCTGCGGTCCGACCGTGGGGTCGGCGATCGACGACGACCCGATGTCGAGCAGCAGATCGCCCGCCGCGAGCTCCTTGATGACCGAGTACATGGTCTGGATGTTCTTCTTCTCTCCCCAGCCGGCCAGCGCCTCCTGCAGGGACGTGTGCACGACGGGTGCCGCCGCACGGTGCTCGGGCACGGGCGGGGCGGAGGCGTCGGTCGCGGGCGTCTCCGGCGCGGCGGGGGTCGCGGGGGCGGGCACCGCGGGTGCGGACGCGACTCCGTCGGGCGCGCCGGGGGCCTCCGGGGCGATCGGCTGCGGGCCCGGGGACGGCGTCGGGGTGTCGCCCCGTGCCTCTCCGGTGTCGGCGGCGGACGTGTGCTTCTTGCGCGAGAAGATCCCCATGCGTCGAGCCTAGGGCGAAGCGGGGTGCTCGACGGGCGCGACGAGGTCGATGAACCGCGAGAGCAGGCCGAGACCGGCGATCGTCGTCGGCATCGAGGCGGCCAGCGCGGGCGAGTGCACCAGGTATGCCGCCCACTGGGCGCGCGAGATCCCGACGTTGAGCCGGTTCGGCAGGAGCAGGAACTCGAGCCCCCGGGGGATGTCGGCGGCGCTCGACGCGGCCAGCGAGAGGATCGCGACGACGGCCTCCCTCCCCTGGAAGAGATCGACGGTGCCGACGGTCGTGCCGCGGAACCCGGCCGCGTCGAGCGCCGCGCGGACGACGGCTCCGTGCGCGTTGTAGGGCGCGACCACGATCACGTCGTCGTCGGTCAGAGCCCGGGTCCGCCCGTCGCCGTCGGTCCAGCGACGACCGACCACGTCGGCGACGAGCGCGACGACGCGCTCGGCCTCCTCCGGCGACGACGTCGTGTTGCCGTGGTGACGCACCGCCTCGACGTGCAGGCCGGGGGCGATGCCCTCGAGATGCCGCTCGGGCGCCCGCGATGCGAGGGCGCCGTCGTACGACAGTCGCGAGACGGGGGCGGTCAGGGCCGGGTGCATGCGGTAGGTGCGCGAGAGGAAGTACCCGAGCTCGGGCGGCAGCACGTCGTGTCCGTCGGCGAGCCAGCCGAGCGCGGACCGGTCGACGGGTTCGGGATGCGAGCCCTGGCTCACCTGCGGCAGCTGCTGCGGGTCGCCGAGCAGCAGCAGCCGCTGGGCGGCGACCGACGACGCGATGGTCGGGGCGAGCGAGAACTGCCCGGCCTCGTCGATCACGAGCAGATCGAGCGATCCGCGCGCGATGGTGTCGGCGTTGGCGAAGGTCCACGCCGTGCCGCCGACGACTCCCCCGGTCCCGCCCGGTCCGGTGAGGAACCCGGCGAGCTCGGCGCCGTTCCTGACGGCCGTCCAGGCGGCCGCCTCGACCGCCTCGGGGTCGGCGCCGCTCTTCGGCACCTTGACCACGCGCTCGGGGTCGACCCCCTTGCCGACCACGGCCTCGAGGAAGTTCTCGACGACCGCGTGCGACTGGCCGACGACGCCGACCCGCCAGCCGTGCTCGCGGACGAGCCGGGCGACGACGGTCGACCCGACGAAGGTCTTGCCTGTGCCGGGAGGCCCCTGCACCGCGAGATACGACCGGTCGAGCCCGAGCAGGGTCGCGGTGACCGCGGCCACGGTGTCGTCGCCCTCGACCGGCACCACCCGGCCCCGGGGCGGCACCCGGCGGAGCAGGTCGAGCGCGGCGTCGGCGACGAGGCCCGGCAGGCCGTCGAGCACCCGGCGCCCCCACTCCGAGATGGCCGCCGGCTGCGGAGCGGCCCGAGGAGGCGCGGCGGGCGTCAGAGCCACCGGGAACGCGTCGTGCGTCTCCGCACCGACCGGCACGGTCTCGGTCAGCAGCAGCACGACCCGGCGGCCGTCGGTCTCGGCGTCGACGACCGTGCCCCGGGCGGCCCAGCCCCGGGATCCGGGGCCGGCCCGGTTCGCCGAGGCGGGCAGAGGCGTGTCGTAGACGACCATCGGACTCGCGCCGATCGGCAGGCGGCTGCCCGGGGCGAGCGAGCCGACCAGTCGGAGGTCGCGGGAGAGCGTCCGCTTGCGCGGCGGTCTCTGCCAGTCGCGCACCACCTCCGCGCGGTCGACGACGAAGACGTCGCGGGCGTCGGCCCACTCGTCGATCGGGTTGCGGAGCCGGTCGAAGTGCTCCTGCCAGAAGGTCTTGGCCTCGCGACGGTGATAGTCGATGGCGGCCGCCGCGAGGGCGAGCGCCGTCTGGTCGGGTGTGCGGTCGAGAGGGTCGACGTCGGCGAGCTGAGCCGAGAGCTCGACGAAGACGGGATCGGGCTCGGCACGGACGCGCTCGTCGTCGACGAGGTCGAGGGTGCCGTCGGTCGACGAGCCGGCCGGAGCGAACGCGAGCAGCCAGTCGCGCAGGCGCAGGGTCGAGCGGCAGTCGTACTCGTTGTAGTCGGCGACCTGATCGAGGCGGGCCTGCCCGGAGGGGTCGCCCGCCCGCAGCGCCGCGGCGGCCTCGACGTAGGCGTCGATGCTGTCGGTCGCGGTGACGACCCCGCCGTCGTCGCGGAGGTCGGCGCCCATGTAGAGCGGCTCGAGCTTCTTGATCGAGTAGCTGCGCGATCCGACGAGCAGCGCCTTGCGGACGATCGGGTAGAGGTCGACGAGCACCCCGTCTCGCAGCAGGTCGTCGACGTCGTCTTCGCCGACGCCGTGCCGTGCGGCCAGCGAGAGCAGATGACTGCGCTCGTACGAGGCGTAGTGGTAGACGTGCATGCCCGGATGGGCGGCGCGTCGCTCGCGGACGTAGGCGAGGAAGTCGATCAGCGCCCGGCGCTCGTCGCGGAGGTCGTGCGCCCAGAACGCGGTGAATCGCGCCTGGTCGTCGACCAGGCCGAAGAGGTAGTCGAGCCCCCACACCGTGCCGTCGCCCTCGGTGTAGAGCGGATCGCCCTCGAAGTCGAAGAAGACGTCGCCCGGGTCGGGGGCGGGGATCGCCGCGAGGGCCCCCGCGTCGACCAGGCGGATCTCGGGCGCCGAGCCGTGCTCGCTGGCGATCTGCAGCTCCGCCTGACCCCGGAGGCGCGCCAGGGCGGTCGACCCCACGCCCGCCACCGGCCCGGTGCTCGCGGCGAGGGCATCGATGCTGGCGATGCCGGCGTCGATGAGGCTGGTCCGCTGGCCGAGGGTCAGCCCGGCGACGAGCACGAGGTCGCGGTGCTCGTCGACCTGCTCGGCGCAGGGGCCGCACCTGCCGCAGGCGCGGACGCCGGGTGCGCCCCAGGCGAGCGCGCCCTCGGCCCGCCGACGTTCCTCCACGGCGGCCCGCAGCCGGTCGCGTTGGGCCCGGTAGACGGGCGCGATGTCGGCGAGCTCGTGGCTCGAGGTGGCCCCGTCTCCGAGAACGAGATGGACCAGAGGCCCGACCGCGACGCCGCGCGCGGCGATCTGCTCGGCGTAGGCGGCCAGCTGCAGCAGGGCGGGGATCTTCGCGTGCCGGGCGAGCTTGGTGTCGTAGACCTCGTACGCGCCGTCGTCGGTGCGGATCAGGAAGTCGGAGAACCCGATGAACGTGCCGTCGAAGAACGTGGCCTGGTACAGCACGGGGGCTCCGTCGCGCAGGGCGCGCTCGGCGGCGTCGGCGGCCGCCGGGTAGTCGGCCCGATCGGGGCGCTCGAACTCGACCACCTCGTGCGTGCGGCGCAGCTGCTCGAGGAACCGGATCTCGTGGTCGTCGCCCAGGCGGGCCGTGCGGTCGAGCATCGAGTCGGCCGCGTCGGCGATCGGGTCGATGCGGCCGAGCTTCGCGTCGAGACGCCGGAGGAACGCCCACTCGCACGCCGCCCAGGTGCTGAGGTCGGACGGGCTCGTGACCACGGTCTCGTCGTCGATGTAGATGGTGTGCCTCTCGATCGCGCCTCGCACGGGTGTCGGCCCGTGCGAGTCACGCTAGCGTCGACCACCGTCAGCGCGACGAACGGCCCTTCAGGAGGCGCGGTGCGAGCGTGACCCGCCGCGCGCCTCCCGCATCGCCCCCGCCCGTCGACCCGAGCGCGTCGAGCAGCAGCCGGACGGCCTCGCGCCCCATGGCGGGCCAGGGGTGTCGGAGCGTCGTGATGTCGCGGTCGTCGCCCTCACCGAACGAGACGTCGAGCAGGCTCGCCACCTGGACGTCGTCGGGGACGGCGACGTCGCCGAGCCGGAGCACGGTGACGAGACCGTGCGCGACGTCGTCGTTGGCGCAGACGATCGCGTCGACGCGGCGGCCGTCCACCACGAGCCCCGCGCCTCCGTCCGGCCCGGCCGGGTCGCGGGAGGCGAGCAGCCGGTTGGCGGCGGCCACCCCGCCGGCCAGGACCGCGTCCGCCGGGAGCGCCGCGACGAAGGCCGTGCCCCGCGAGTCGCACGAGGCGCGCACGGCCGCGATGCGTCGGGCGTCGGCGTGGTCGGCCGGCGACAGGCCGACCGTCGCGAACGACCGGGCCCCGCCGTCGGCCAGCGAGCCGACGAGCAGGTCGGTGGCCCGGTTGTCGTCGAGACCCACCGAGTCGGTGCCGTCGCCGAAGATGTGCCGGCCGACCTGCACCACCGGCACGCGGGCGGCGGCGGCGATGGCGTCCCGGCTGACGTCCTCGGAGGGCGGGCAGACGATCAGCCCGTCGACGCGGCGGTTGAGCAGCGACTCGACGGTCTCCACGTCGTGGTCGTCGCCCTCGGCCGAGTAGCGCAGCACGAGCGACAGCCCCGCGTCGTCGAGGGCGGCGCTGACCGACTCGATCAGCGCCGAGAGGAACCCCGTGGTGTACCGGGGCAGGATGAGCCCGACGGTCTCGGTGCGTTGGCTGCGCAGGGCGCTCGCCACCGCGTTGTGCCGGTAGCCGAGGTCGGCGATCGCCTTGCGCACGGCCCGCGATCGCGACTCCGAGACGTGCTGGGCGCCGGAGAGCACGCGCGACGCCGTGGCGATCGAGACCCCCGCCCTCTGGGCCACGTCGACCAGGGTGGGCTCCGTGGTCTGGTTCACCGCGCCTCCTCGGCTCGGCCGCGGAGCACGTCGGCGACGAAGTCGGCGAGCACGGCCATCGACCCCTCGACGGTCGCGTCGAGCAGTCGCTCGCCCTTGTCGGCGGTGGCCGGCGACGGGTCGCCGAACACCCCGGACGGCGAGAACGGGTGCAGCTGCATCGGACGCGTGCCGAAGTCGGAGGGGAACGCCGGGTAGCAGGCCCCGTAACGGTCGGTCCGCACGTCGTCGGGGGCGAGCCGCAGCATGATCGAGGTCTCGATCTCCTCCGCGTGCGCGAGACCCGCGGCCGCGGGGCGACTCTCGCGGACCTCGTCGATCGCGGCGTCCATCCCGGGGTGGTCGAGCGTGATCGCGGGCAGCACACCCTCGTCGAGCAGGAGGCGCGTGGCCGTGTACAGCGGCCCGCGGTTCCCCCAGTCCCCGTTCACCACGACGAGCCCGCCCGCCCCGGAGCGCGCGAGGGCGCGACCCAGGTCGACCACGATCGCCGTGACGGTCGCCGATGAGAGCGACAGGGTGCCGCGGTAGCCGGCGGTGTTCCAGGTGTCGCCGTAGTGCACCGGAGGCAGCAGCACGGCGTCGAGGCGCTCGGCGAGACGGCGGGCGACCTCGGCCGCCGTGGCGGTGTCGGTGCCGAGCGGCAGGTGCGGGCCGTGCTGCTCGAACGCGCCGAACGGCAGCACGGCGAGACCCGCGCCCCGGTCGAAGGCGGCGGCCACGTCGGGCCAGGGCGTGCGGTCTGCGTCGATCATCATCAAGGAGCGTAGGTCTGAATGGTGCTCCCGTGCGACCGGTCGGTGAGGCCGGGCAGTCTCGCGTTCATCTCGGTCATCAGCGCGTCGAGGTCGGTGTCGACCAGCCGGCCGCCGTCGACCACGATGCGGCCGTCGACGATCACCGTCTCGACGTCGCTCGCCCGGATGCTCAGCACCAGGGCTGCGGCGAGGTCGTTCATCGGCTGCAGGTGGGGCTTCCAGGGGTCGATCAGCACGATGTCGGCCGTGTACCCGGGGGCGAGGGCGCCGAGGTCGTGCTCGCGGCCGATCGCCTGCGCGCTCTGCCGGGTGAGGAGGTCGAGCGCGTGCGAGCTGGTCAGCCAGGTCGCGTCGCGCGAGGCCGCCTTCTGCACGAGGGCGGTCGCGCGCACGCTCTCGAACATGTCGAGCGTGTTGTTCGAGGCGCAGCCGTCGGTTCCGATCCCGACCGCGATGCCGGCGTCGTGCAGCAGTCGGATCGGCGTGGAGGTGTGCGTGTGCTTCTGGTAGACCTTGGCGCAGCACGCGACGCCGACGCGGTCGGCGTACGGGGTCAGCCACGCCAGGTCGCTCTCGACGATCCCCGTGCCGTGCGCGATCAACGCGCCGGCCTCGAGCATGCCGGTGTCGTGCAGCACCTGGATCGGCGTCGCGCCCCGTCGCGCGAGCGAGGACTCGGTCTGGTGCATCGTCTCGGCGGCGTGCACGTGACTGCGCACGCCGATCGAGCGGGCGAGCTCCGCCGTGCGGACCAGGTCGGCGTCGTCGACCGTGTAGACCGCGTGCGGCCCGAGCATCGTGGTGATGCGGCCGCCCGCGGCGCCGTCGTGCTCGGCGGCGAACGCGGCGCTGCGCTCCAGGCCCTCGGCGCCCTGCGACGAGAAGTACGTCTCGGCGAGCACCGCCCGCATGCCGCCCTCGTCGACGGCGCGGGCGATCTGCGTCATCGAGAAGTAGTGGTCGGCGACCGTCGTGACCCCGCCGAGCAGCATCTCGGCGACGGCCAGGCGGGCGCCGAGCAGGACGTCCCGGTCGGTCAGGTTCACCTCCATCGGCCAGATGTGGTCGTTGAACCAGGAGGCGGTGGGCACGTCCTCCGCGGAGCCCCGGAAGTAGGTCATCGACGAGTGGCTGTGCGTGTTGATCAGGCCCGGGACGGCGACGCGTCCGGGTGCGTCGACGACCCGCGCCGCGCCCAGGTCGGCGGCCGTCAGGTCGGCGTCGGGACGGATCCAGGCGATCACGGAGCCGACCACGCCGATCGCCTGGTCGGCGAGGAACGTCGCAGGACCGGGCCGGGCCGCGTCGTCGGGCGCGAGGTCGGGGTAGGCGGCGACCGGACGCCGGGTCGGCGCCAGCACGGTCACCCTCCGGATCACGAGATCGACGGCGGGCGCCGGATCGACGGCGGGGGCGGAGGGATCGGTCGTCATGACGTCAGGCTGACACAGCGAGTCACTCCGATGAAAACGTTTACTCCACTCCTTACCTGTTCGAAACACAGCCGTAACACGCCCCCGGTTACGGTTGTCGCACCCTCACCATCCCTCCGATCCCTCGAGAACCCGGCCCCTCGTCCTCGATCAGGTAATCGTTTACTTCTTGGAGTCCCCGTGCCCACACTGCGTCCCCGCCGCCTCCTGCTCGCCTCCGCGACCACCCTGACGGCCACCCTGCTGCTCGCCTCGTGCGCCGGCCAGACGGCCGCCACCGCGCCGTCCGCCGACCCCGACGCCGCCACCGTCGCCCTGCTCTACGGGACGACCGGCGACTACTCGATCATGGACGGCGGCTACGCCGGCTTCACCGCGGCGGAGGAGAAGCTCGGCTTCTCGCCCCTCGAGCTGTCGAGCCCGAACACCGACGACTACCAGGACCGCCTCGACCTGGCCGTGTCGCAGGGCGCCGACCTCGCGGTCGGCATCGGGTTCCAGTTCGCCCAGCCCATGGAGACCACCGACCACCCCGACACGGCCTTCGTCGACGTCGACACCGACATCGGGACCGAGATCGACGGCGTGACGACGATCTCGTTCGCGGCGAACGAGTCCTCGTACCTGGTGGGCGTCGCCGCGGCGCTGACCTCGACCACCGGCCACATCGGCTTCGTCGGCGGCGTCGACCAGCCCTCGATCCAGAACTTCTTCGTCGGCTACGAGGCGGGCGCCAAGTCCGTCGACCCGTCGATCACGATCGACTCGACCTACCTCTCGCCGCTCGGCGACTTCACCGGCTTCTCCGACCCGACCAAGGGCAAGGAGGCCGCCGCCTCGATGTACGCCGGCGGCGCCGACGTCGTCTACGCGGCGGCGGGCGGCTCCGGCCAGGGCGTCTACGAGCAGGCGGCCGCATCGAGCACCGACGACGCCAAGGTCTGGGCCATCGGCGTCGACGGCGACGCCTACGAGCAGGTCGACGACGACATCAAGCCGTTCATCCTCACCTCCGCGCTGAAGAACGTCGACGTCGCGGTCGAAGACGTCATCACCTCGTTCGACGCGGGCACCCTCGAGACCGGCGAGCAGGTCTTCGACCTCGAGACCGGCGGCGTCGGCTACTCGACCAGCGGAGGGTTCGTCGACGCCATCTCCGACCAGCTCGACGACGCCGAGGCCGCCATCGTGGCCGGCGACGTCACCGTCCCGACGGCGCTCTGACCCGATGACGGTGCACGAGGCGTCGGTCCGGCTGACCGGGATCGTCAAGCGTTTCGGGACGTTCACGGCCAACGACCGGATCGACGTCGTCGTGCGCCCCGGCACCGTCCACGCGATCGTCGGCGAGAACGGCGCCGGCAAGTCCACCCTGATGAAGGTGCTGGCCGGCGAGGAGCGCCCCGACGAGGGCACGGTCGAGGTCGACGGCATCACGCACGAGTTCCGGTCGCCCCGTCAGGCCCAGCAGGCCGGCGTCGGCATCGTGCACCAGCACTTCCTGCTCGCCGACGCCCTCCGCGTGTGGGAGAACGTCGTGCTGGCGGACGAGCCGGGGACCCCGTGGCGCCTCGACTCGTCGGCCGCCCGCGAGCGGGTCTCGGCCCTCGCGGCCGAGAACGGCTTCGAGGTCGACGTCGACGCGTTCGTGTCCGACCTCGGGGTCGGCGACCGGCAGCGCGTCGAGATCCTCAAGGTCCTGTACCGCGAGGCGCGCGTCATCATCCTCGACGAGCCCACCGCGGTGCTGGTGCCGACCGAGGCGACCGCGCTGTTCCGCTCGATCCGCGCCCTCACCGCACGGGGCGCCTCCGTCGTCTTCATCTCGCACAAGCTCGACGAGGTCCTCGCGTTCGCCGACGAGATCACCGTGATCCGCGCCGGCCGGGTGGTCGGTCGCACGACGCCGGCCGAGACGACGCCGCGCGAGCTGGCCGGGCTCATGGTCGAGGTCGCCATGCCGACCGTCGAGCCGCGCACGACTCCCCCCGGCGACGACCTCGTGCTCGCCGTCGCCGATCTCACCGTCGGCCGCCCCGGCGAGCGCCCCCTGCTCGACGCCGTGTCGCTCTCGGTGCGTTCCGGCGAGATCGTCGGCGTCGCCGGGGTCGAGGGCAACGGCCAGTCCGAGCTGCTCGCGGCTCTGCTCGGCCGGGTCGAGTACGACGGGGCCGTCTCGATGGGCGGTCGGTCGATCGACGCCCTGTCGACGCGCGAGCGCCGGGCGCTCGGGCTGGCGTACATCCCCGAGGACCGGCATCGCGACGGCGTCGTGCTCGACTTCACGCTGGCCGAGAACGCCGCCCTCGGCTATCAGCAGCGCGCCCCGATCCGGCGCGGCTGGTGGTTCAGCCGGTCGGCCGCGTCGTCGACGGCCTCGGCCGTCATCCGGCGCTTCGACGTCCGCGGCGGCGGACCCGGCACGCGCGCCCGCGCTCTGTCGGGCGGCAACCAGCAGAAGTTCATCATCGGGCGCGAGCTCGGCAGCGACCCGACCGTGCTGGTCGCGGCGCATCCGACGCGCGGCGTCGACGTCGGGGCGCAGAGCGCCGTCTGGCGCGAGCTCGTCACCGCCCGCGACACGGGTCTCGGCACGCTGCTCGTGTCGGCCGACCTCGACGAGCTGCTCGCCCTGAGCGACCGGCTGCTCGTGATGTACGGCGGTCGCGTCGTCGCCGAGCTCGATCCCCGCACCGTGACCGCCATCGACCTCGGAGAGCACATGACCGGCGCCCACGCCCCGTCCCCCGGCGACGCGCCGCCGTCCGATCGGGCACCCCGAGGAGGCGCGGCGTGATCCGCCGGGTCGCGGTCACCACCGCGGGTCCCGTCGTCTCGGTGCTGCTCGCCCTCGGCGTCACCGCGCTGTTCCTGACCGCCGGCGGCTACAGCGCCTCCAGCGCCTTCTCGGTCATGTGGTCGTACGGCATCGAACCGAACTCGCTCGTGTCGAGCCTGAACGACGCCGTGCCGCTCTACCTCGCGGCCGTCGCGGGCGCCTTCGCGGTGCGGATGGGCCTGTTCAACATCGGCGTCGACGGCCAGTACCGCATGGCGGCCCTCGCCGGCGCGGTCGCCGCGGCGTCCCTGCCGTTCCCCCTCGCCATCCGCCTGCCGCTGACGCTGCTGATCGCCTGCGCCGTGGGCGCGCTCTGGGCGCTGATCCCGGCGCTGCTCAAGATCCACCGCGGTGTGAACGAGGTCATCACGTCGATCCTGCTGAACGCCATCGCGACGACGGTGGTGGCCGTGCTGCTGAGCGACGTCTTCCGCTCGGGCGGCGGACAGAACACCGGCACGGCGGTCATCGACCCGTCGGGCCTGATGCCGACGCTGCCCGGCACCGGCTCGGGCCAGGGCTCGGTCTCGAGCTTCGTGATCGTCGCGCTGGTCGTCGGCATCGTCTACCACCTCGTCATCGACCGCAGCGTGTTCGGCTACTCGCTGCGCGTCGCGGCCCGGTCGCCCGAGGCGGCCGAGTCGGCCGGCATCCGCGTCGACCGCAAGATCGTGCAGGCGATGCTGATCAGCGGGGCCGTCGCCGGTCTCGTCGGGCTGCCGCACATCCTCTCGGTCGCCGGCCGGTTCGACGGCACGCTCCCCACCGACCTCATGTTCACCGGGCTCGCGGCCACCCTGCTCGGGCGTCAGCACCCGATCGGCATGGCCCTCGGCGCCTTCGTGCTCGCCTTCGTCGAACGCAGCGCCCAGGTGCTCGGGCTGGTGCAGCTGCCGACCGAGGTCGGCCAGGTGTTCCTCGCCGTCGTGCTGCTGTCGTCGGCGGTGGGCTACTGGCTCACCGAGCGGGCCGACCAGCGCATCGCGCTGGCCACGGCCCTGCGCCGTCGCCTCCGATCCGGCGAGAGCACGCCGCCGGCCGCCACCGAAGGAGCAGCACGATGACGACCGGGCCCGAACCGCTGACCACCGTGACGCCCTCGGGCGCCGAGCCTCCCCGCGCGTCGGTCGCGCGCCTCCGGCCGTCCGTCCGGCACGTGCGGGCCGCGCTCCGCTGGACCCTGCTCGGCCTCGGTCTGCTGATCCTCGCCCGGTACCTCGCCGACGCCCCCGGCATCACGGCGTCGTCGACCTGGGGCTCGGCCCTGCGGCTCACCGTGCCGATCGCCCTGGTGGCGATGGGCGGCCTGTTCTCGGAGCGCGCGGGCGTGATCAACGTCGGCCTCGAGGGCATGATGATCGGCGGCACCTGGACGGCGGGCCTCTTCGGAGCGATCGCCGGGCCGTGGGCGGCCCTCGCCGGCGGCGTCGTCGGCGGTCTCGTGTTCGGCGTGCTGATGGCGGTGCTCTGCATCGAGATGGGCATCAACCAGCTGATCGT
Organism: Frigoribacterium faeni; assembly: GCF_007988805.1. GTDB lineage: Bacteria > Actinomycetota > Actinomycetes > Actinomycetales > Microbacteriaceae > Frigoribacterium > Frigoribacterium faeni. Next base: position 20,097 of record NZ_BJUV01000015.1, read on the forward strand.
CGGCGTCTCGATCAACGTGATCGCGGCCGCCGTCGCCCGGTTCTTCTCGGACATCGTCTTCTCGGGCATGGAGGGCGGCACCATCGCGCGGTCGCCGCGCATCGGGGCCGACGTGCCGCACCTCTCGCTGCCGTTCGTCAGCGGCGGCCTCGGCACCCCCGACCTCAGCCGCACGATGGAGGGCTCCGACCTCCCGGTCGTGGCGCAGATCGGCGGCCTGCTCGGCGGACTCACCCGCGACGTGTCGCTCGCCGCCGTGATCGGCCTGCTGGTCATCCCGATCGTGGCGTGGATCCTCTGGAAGACGCCGTTCGGTCTGCGCTGGCGCGCGGCGGGCGAGGAGCCGGCCGCGCTCCAGGCCCTTGGCGGCAGCGTGCACCGCACCCGCTGGATCGCGGTGCTGGTCGGCTCCGGCCTCGCCGGGTTCGCGGGCGGCTATCTGACCCTGATCTCGCAGGGCTACATCGAGAACCAGACCGCGGGCCGGGGGTTCATCGGCCTCGCGACGCTGATCTTCGGCAACTGGACGCCGTCCGGCGTGTTCTTCGGCGCCTCCCTCTTCGGCATCAGCGACGCCGTCGGGATCGGGCGACCCGAGACGCTGCGCGCCCTCGTCTTCGTGCTCGCCGTCGTCTTCGCCGTGCTCGGGCTCGTGCGTCTGCGGCGCGTCGTCCCCGGGCGGCGCCTGCGCGAGGGGCTGCCGCCGCTCGTCGTCGGCGTCGTGCTGCTGGTCGTCTTCGTCGCCGTCCCGCTGCCGGCCGCGATCTCGAGCGCGACGCCGTACGTCGTGACGCTGGCGGTGCTGGTGGTGGCGGGCACCCGGATGCGGCCGCCCGCCGCACTCGGCAGGCTCGTGCCCCGCCGGACGCGCCGCAGCTGACCCGGTCGGCCGACCCGCGCCTCCTCGACTCCCGCCCTCCACCGATCCGCTAGGAACCCCGTGCACCGCCTCTCCTCCCCCACCACCCTCGTCGGCGTCGACGTCTGGGACGGCCACGACCACCTCGGCCCGCACGAGGTGACCTGGGGTCCGCACGGGTCGGGCTCGGCGCCCGACGCCGTCGTCACCGAGCTCGGCGCCGTCGGCCCGTCGGCCGCGTTCGCGGGGCTGTCGCTGATCCCCGGGCTGATCGACACGCACGTGCACCTGATCGGCAACGCAGGAGGCGCGGCGTCGGGATTCCTGACCTGGCCGCTGGTCACTCCCCCCACCGAGCAGGTGCTGCACGGACTCGCGCACGCCCGCCGCGCGCTGGCCGGCGGAGTCACGACGCTGCGCGACCTCTCGGCCGACGAGGTCCAGTTCTCCCTGGCCCGCGCGGTCGAGGCCGGGCTGGTCGAGGCGCCGCGGCTGCTCGCGCACGGCATGGTGAGCATGACCGGAGGACACGGCGACATGTTCGTGCCGCCGGGCGTCGACCCCCGGCTGCGCAAGCCGACCGCCGACGGCGTCGACGCCTGCCGTGCGCTCGTCCGCGCGCACGCCCGGGCCGGGGCGACCGGCATCAAGATCGCGACGAGCGGCGGGCTGCTCTCCGACGGCGACAAGCCGTCGTGGCGGAACCACACCACGGCCGAGATCGACGCCATCGTCGACGAGGCGCACGCGCTCGGCCTCCTCGTCGCCGCTCACGCGCACACCGACGAGGGCATCCGGATCGCGCTGCGCGCCGGGGTCGACTCGCTCGAGCACGCCACGCAGCTCGACGGCGTGCTGGCCGGCGAGGTCGTCGAGGCCGGTCTGCCGGTGGCGCCGACCCTGCTCATCAACGACGCGATCGCCGACGGCTCGGTGCCGGTCACGGCCGAGCAGCAGGAGGCGGCCCGGGCGCTCGTCGTCGACCGCGACGCGGGCTTCCGCGCGGCCGCCGACGCCGGGGTCGACTTCGTGCTCGGCACCGACGCCAACGGGTTCCACGTGCGGTTCGGCGATCAGATGGCCGAGCTGCGGCGGATGGGCGAGGTGCTCGGCTGGTCGGCTGCGCGGGTGCTCGAGGCCGGCACGTCGCGGGCGGCCGTCGCGATCGGGCGCGGGGCCCGCGCGGGTTCGGAGTCCGCGAAACCGGGCTCGGGATCGGGCTCGGGCTCGGGCTCGACCGTGGTCTCGGCCTCGGGCGGGCCCGTGCTCGGGCGCATCGCCGTCGGCGCCGCCGCGGACTTCGTGCTGCTGCGCGGGCGCCCCTGGCTCGACGTCGACGCGCTCGATCCGGCGAACATCGTGGCCGTGGTGGCGCGAGGGCGCGTCGTGGCCGGGAGCCTCCCGACCGCCTGACCCGCGCCTCCTCGGGCCCCGACGCTCGTCGCGCGCCCGCATCCGGGCCAACCTGGTGATCGAGTGGTCCGAAGATGCTCGTCCCGCGCGAGCGACGAGCATCTTCGGACCACTCGATCGCTACCGCACGAGCGAGCTCGACGCGGGCTCGACGCGGGCTCGACGCGGGCGGGAGAACGACGACGCGCGGGCTACGCCTCGTCCGCGAGCACCCGCCCGAGCCACGCGGCGAGCGTGGCCGCCGCCGACACCGACGACGCGCGCTCGACGTCGGGGTTGTAGTTGGTGTTCGTGTTGACGTCGTACGGGACGGACCGGCCGTCGGCGGTCTCGATGAACTCGATCCCCGCGACCTCGATGCCCTGCTCGGCGACGAACGCCTCGAGCCGACGGACGAGCGGGTGCTCGGCCGTCACCGAGGCGCGCACCGCGAACGGCGCGAAGGTGGCCGGGTCGGCGCCGTCGGGCACGACGCAGGCGTCGGCCGGGCAGAGCTCGAAGCTCCCCGCCGACGTGTCGACCCGCACGGCGTAGACGAACCGTCCGCCGACGAACTCGACGCGCGTGTTGAACGGCTCCTCCGCCTCGAGGAACTCCTGCAGCAGCGTGATCCCGTCGATGGGCACCTCGAAGTCCGGGCCGTCCACGTAGGCGTCGAAGGAGGCGAGGTCGTCGAACCGGCGCACACCGAGGCCCTTCCCGCCCTGGTTGTGCTTCGTGATGAACGGCAGCGTCTGCTCGCGGGCGCGCGCCTTCAGGTCGTCGGTGCCGAACACCGCCGTCGTGGCCGGCACGTCGAAGCCCGCCTGCGCCAGCGCCAGGTACTGGGCGACCTTGCTCACCTCGAGCTCGACGACGCCGCTGCCGTTGATCGTCCGCCGACCGTGTCGCTCGGCCCAGCGGAGCGTCGCCCTCGCCACCTCCTTGGCCGTCGACCGGCCCCGCGTGTGAGCGGACCCGCTGAGGCGGGACCAGAACACCCCGGCAGGAGGCGCGGCGGACAGATCGAACGCGTACCCGTCGAGCAGGTGCTCGCGATGCGGGACGCCCGCGGCGTCGAGGGCGGCGACGAGCGGGGGCAGCCACTCGGCGTTGTCGTGCAGGATGTGGACGACGGGTGTCGGGTCGGTGACGTCGGAGCGGGAGGTCATCCCTCGAGACTGCACCACCCGCCTCCGTCGATCCTCCACATGTCGACGCGTGACGCGTGACGCGCGGCGAGGCGGCGCACGCGGCCGGACGGGAGGCGGCCAGTTGGTATCCTCGTCCGACGACTGCCGGAGGTCCGCTTGGTGAACGAATCGTCAGGGCACGACGACGCCCTGAGCCGCGACGACGTGCGCGCGGCGTACGAGGACGACCCCACCTGGGCTCTGCTCCGCAGCTACAACAGCCGCTGGATGCTGCCGCTGTTCTCCCGCCACCTCGAGCACGCCGAGGGGCCCGTCTCGGCCGACTGGTTCCACCAGCGGGTCGCCGTCGCCCTGGAGCGGAACGCGGCCGAGCAGGCCGAGCAGCAGGCGTCCGCCGCGCAGGCGGGAGAGCACGGCACGCTCCCGGAGGAGGCGCGGGTCGCGTCGACCGCGGACCCCGCCGCTCCGGGCGCCCCGGCCCCGCACTCTCCCGACGCGGCCGCCCCCGATCCGGCCGCCGCCCCCGACGCCCGCACGACGCCCGCCGACTACTGCCGGAGCTGGGTCGACAGCCGCTGGCTGATCCGCACCCGCGCCTCCTCGGAGGACGGCGACGGGCGCGGCGACGACGGCGGTCGCGACCGCACCGGCGGCGACTCCCGTGCCCGCTACCGTCTCTCGCCGCACGCGCTCAAGGCGCTGCGGATCGTCCGCGAGCTCGTCGAGCAGGACAACGCGGTCAGCGAGGCCCGCCTCGGCAGCATCGCGCACGCCGTCGGCCAGCTGGCCGGCCTCGCCGACCCGAGCCGCGACGCCCAGGTCGCCCGCCTCGACGAGCAGATCGCCGAGCTGCAGCGCCGTCGTGACCAGATCGAGCAGCATGGCACCGAGCCGGTCAGCCCGGACGTGCTCAAGCGCCAGGTGCGCGAGGTCGTCCGGCTGACCGCGTCGCTGCCCGAGGACTTCCGTCAGCTCAGCCAGATGGTCGAGCAGCGGCACCGGCTCGTCGCCCGCAGCGCGTCGATGGACCACGTCGGCAAGGGCGCCCTGGTCGAGCAGTACCTCCGCGAGAACGACCTGCTCGAGCAGACCCCCGAGGGCCGGGCCTACCGCGGCTTCGCGCAGATGCTGTCGTCACGCGAGATCGACGTGATGCGGGCCGACATCGACGCGATCCTCTCGCACCCGGCCGCCGCCCGGCACCTGACGGACCGGCAGCGCACGCAGCTCGAGTCGCTCATCTCGTCGCTGCTCGCCGAGGAGCAGTCCGTCCAGGAGACGTACGGGCGCTGGACGTCGTCGCTCCGCCGGTTCCTCAGTCGCACGAGCGCCGAGAGGCACCAGCGGCTGCTCACCCTCGCCGAGCGCGCCCTGCACGCCGGCGGCGTCTGGGCCGAGCGCCGCCCCGGTCCCGCGACGATGCCCGAGGACGTCCTCGGTCTCGGCGCCCTCGACGTGGTCGACATCAGCCAGGCGCAGCTCCACAGCGATCGCGGCCGTCCGACGGTCGACGTGACGGTCTCCGACGCCGGGGCGAGCCTGCCCGCCGCCGACCGCGCCGCGTTGCGCCTCACCTCCGGCACGAGCACCGCGGCCGTCTCGGCGACGCTCGACCGGCTGCTGCTCGAGCGCGACGAGGTCACCAGCGCCGACGTCTACGAGGCCACCGAGCCCGAGTTCCGCCGCCTCGGGCTCGTGCTGAGCATGCTCGACCTCGCACTCGACCGGGGCGCCGTCGACGACGAGACCGAGACGGTCACGCTGTCGGCGGACGACGCGAGCCCCGGAGGCGCGGGTCGGCGGGTCACGCTGCCCCGCCTGGTCTTCCGTCGCCACGCCGCGCCCGACGACGCGGCCGCGCCCGCTCCCGCCCCCACCCCCGCTCTCGCGCCGCACGACCCGAAGGACCCCGCATGACCCCCGCATCGCCGCTCGACGAGTCCCCGGGGTCGGACGAGACCCGCGCCTCCTCCGCCTTCGAGGCCTCGGACCCGCCCGGGGCCGGGACCGACGTCGGCGACCTCGACGCCCGCGCCGACGCCGGGCTGCGCGCACCGGACGAGCTGCCGCTCGCCGGCCGGAAGGCGCTCGTCACCCTGCTGACGCACCGCTTCGTCTCCCGGGCGAAGCAGGGCGAGGCCTGGGCCGGCCTGCTGGCCTACGAGCCCGAGATCCGGGCGCGACTCGACGAGATGTTCCTCGTGCTGACGGTCGACCACGAGTACGAGGTGGCCTTCAAGCGCCAGAGCGGGCGGGACGACGTCCCCGTGCTGCTGCGACGGGAGAAGCCGCTGTCGCGCGACGCGTCGCTGCTGATGGTCTTCCTGCGCCGCGAGCACGCGTACAGCGACGCGCGGGACGAGGCCGTCGTGGTGTCCCGCGACCAGGTCGCCGAGTTCCTGAGCCGGTACCACGACGACGCCGGGCAGGACGAGATCCGCTCGATGCGACGGGTCGACGCGGCCATCGCCGCGATGGTGCACCGCGACCTCCTCGAGCCCGAGCCCGACGACCCGAGCCTGTTCGTCGTCGCCCCGGCGATCGTCCCGCTGATCACCGTCGAGCAGCTCGCGCACGTCGAGCGGGTGTTCCTCGAGGCGGCGGGGGCGGAGGCGCCGGCCGACGAGCCCGACGCCTCGATCGACGGCGCAGCCGAACCCGACGCCCTCGACGACGACGCCGGCGACGAACCCGGGCACGCCGACGACGGCGCCGACTCCGACTCCGGCGACCCCGACGACACCGCCGAGCCCGACCCCACCGCCGTCGCCCTCGACCTCCCCCTCGACCCGGAAGCAGACCAGGCATGACCCCGGCCGACCCCACCACGCCTCTCGCCGACGAGACCGGCGCCTCCCCGGATCTCGGCATGTTCCACTCGGGCCAGTACCGCATCGAGCTCGTCCAGCTGCTCAACTGGGGCGGCTACGCGGGGCTGCACCGCATGCCCGTCGGCCGGGGCGGCATCGCGATCCTCGGACCGACCGGACGGGGCAAGTCGACCGTGCTCGACGCGATGGCCGCGGTCATCATGCCGAACCCGCAGGAGTTCAACCGCGCCGCCCGCGACGACACCCGTCAGCGCTCCGAGCGCACCGTCTACAGCTACGCCCGCGGCAAGACCGACGAGGTCCGCGACGCCGGCACGGACCGGACGACGACCCGGTTCCTCCGTCCGCTCGGTCAGGCGTTCGCCAGCGGGGCCGCGATCACGTACAGCACCGAGCTCGGTCAGACCGTCACCGCGGTGCGCCTGGCCTGGATCGCCGCCGACACCTCGAGCCAGGACGACGTGACCCAGGCGAGCGTCTACCTGCTCGTGCGCGGCCGCTTCGACCTGAGCCGGCTGAACGACGTCCAGCGCGACGGCACGAGCACCAGTCCGCTGACCAAGGGCTCCCTCGGCCGCCTGGTCGACCCGACCCGCGACCTGGTCACCTACTCGCAGCCGGAGCTGCGGGTGCAGCTCTGCGCCGAGCTCGGCATCGGCGGCAGCGACGAGTCGCAGCTGAAGGCCCTCACCCTCCTGCGCCGGGCCCAGGCGTCGAAGGGCGTCTTCTCGATCGACGAGCTGTTCAAGCAGTTCGTGCTGACGCAGCCCAAGGCGCTCAGCCGGTGGGAGACCACGCTCGGCACCTACCGGGAGGCCTCCGCGCTCTACGACGTCTTCGAGACCACGCGCAAGAAGCTCGGCGTGCTCGAGAACGTGCCCGCGCTCGCCGACCGGTACGAGCTCGCCGGGCACGACGCCTCGGCGAAGCGCCGCCTCCTGGTCGACGACGCCGGCCCCAGCCGGCTGCGCGTCTGGCTGGCCGAGAGGGTCGGCACCTGGGTCAGCGGCGAGGTCGACCGGGTGACGGCCGACAAGCGCCGGCAGACCGAGGCGAGGAGGAGCGCCGCGGCGGACGAGGACGCCGCGTTCCGGGGCCGCGAGAGCGCCCTGGCCCAGATCGCCGATCTCGGGGGCGACCCGTCGCAGTCGCTCCGCGAGCACGTGGCGCACGCCGAGCGAGGGCTCGCGCAGATCGAGCGCGAGCGCGGCCGGCTGGCCGCCGTGCTCGACGGCACCGGCGAGGCCCTGCCGCGGTCCGCCGACGAGCTCGCCGCCCTGCAGCAGCGGGCCGACCGGCTCGCCGACGACGACGCCGTCGCCCGCCGGGCCGGCGCCGACGAGCGAACCGAGCTGGCCGCGCGCATCAGCGAGGCGAAACGCGCCCTCGCCGCACGTCGGAAGCAGAAGCAGTCCTTCGAGCAGCGACGCAGCAACGTGCCCGACGACGCCGTCGAGCGACGCCTGCGGATCGCTCAGGGGGCCGGCGTGCCGGTCTCGAGCCTGCCCTACGCCGGCGAGCTGTTCGAGGTCGCCCCGGAGCACGAGGGCTGGTCGGTGGCGATCGAGCGGGTGCTCGGCGATCTGGCCACGCACCTCCTGGTCGACCGTGCGCGGTTCGACGCGGTGCGCCGCTTCGTCAACGACAACGACATGCGGGGGCGCCTCACGCTCGTGCCCGCGACGACCGGCGTCCGCCCGCAGCGCGAGGCGATCGAGCGGACCGTGCCGGCGATGGTGCAGCTCGACGAGTCGAGCCCGTTCGCCGGCTGGCTGCACGACGAGCTGGTCGGCGACCGCAGCGTGCTCTGCGTCGAGGAGGCCGATCAGCTCGACGAGCCGCTGCCCTCCGGGGTCACGGGCGCCGTGACCCGCACGGGCCTCCGCACCGGGGCGCGCCGTCGCGTGGTCAAGGACGACCGGCGCACGCGCTCGTGGATCGGCTTCGACAACGGCTCGCGCATCTCCGAGTTGTCCGACGAGATCGCGACCCTCGACCGCGACCTGGCCGAGGCCCGCGCCGCCTGGGACGCCGCCGAGGCCGAGGCGACCGAGCGTCGCCGCGTGCAGCAGGCCGTGGCGCGGTCGACGGAGTTCACCTGGGCCGACCTCGACGCCGCCCCCGCCCGGCGGCGCCTCGACGAGCTGACCGCGCAGCTCGACCGTCTCGCCACCGAGCGGCCCGAGATCGGCACGCTGCAGGCGGAGGCGGCGAAGCACGACGACGACCGGCTCGCCGCCGTGCGACGCGGCTCGGCCGTGCAGCAGCTGCTCGACCAGCTCGAGGCGACGCACGCCACCCTCGTCGACATCGAGGACGCCTTCAGCGACGCCCTGGCGCTGGCCGAGGCCGAGCCGCTCACCGACGACGAGCGCGCGCTGCTCGCCCCGCTGCCGTTCGCGGCACCCCGCGAGGTCGCCGACGTCGAGCGCGCCTACCGCGACGCCGCCGCCCAGCTGCGCTCCCAGGTCGACGCCCACGATCGGGAGCGGAGCCAGACCGAGAACACGCTGGTCGTGGTCTTCGAGCGCTACCTCGAGCTCGACCGCTCGGCCGGCATCGACGCCACGATCGACAGCCTGCCCGCCGTGCGGGCGATCCATCGGACCCTGCTCGACGACGACCTGCCCCAGGCGAAGCAGCGCTGGCTGGAGAAGGCCGGCAGCGACATGGGCGACAGCCTCCGGGCGCTCCTCGTGCAGATCGAGGAGGACGGCCACGTGATCAGGCGCGGCGTCCGGCCGATCTCGCAGGCGCTGCGGGCCATCGAGTTCCGTCAGGGGTCGACGCTCGACATCGAGCCCCGGCCGGTGTCGAACGGCGACCTGCAGGAGTTCCGGCGGACGCTGCGCGAGCACACGTCGGGGGCCGCCGGCGACGCGACCCGCGCCTCCTCGGATCCCGACGTCGTCGAGCGGCGGTTCCTCGCCCTGCGGCACGACCTCGCGCACCTCGAGGAGCGCTCGCGGGCGGGCGAGGCGTGGCGCCGCCGGGTCCTCGACGCGCGCGAGCACTACCAGTTCCGGGCGATCGAGACGCGTCGGGACGGCACGCAGATCGTGCACGAGGGCGTGGCCGGCAAATCGGGCGGCGAGGGGCAGGAGCTGATCGCGTTCGTGCTCGGCGCGGCCCTGAGGTTCCGGCTGGGCGACGGCACCGACCGGGTGCCGACCTACGCGCCGATCGTGCTCGACGAGGGCTTCGTCAAGGCCGACAACGAATACACCGGTCGGTCGTTGGCGGCCTTCCGGTCGTTGGGGTTCCAGCTCGTCGTCGGCGCGCCGCGCGACAAGGTCAACGCGTTCGAGCAGCACGTCGAGAGCGTCGCGTACATCTCGAGCGACCCGTCGGACCCCGAGCTGTCGCGCATCTACCCCCTCACGATCCGCCAGGCGATGGAGGTCGAGCGGCACGGTCTCGACCCCGCCGCGCTCGACTGATCCGCGCCTCCCCGGCCCGCGCCTCCCCGGCCCGCTCAGGAGGCGCGGGTCAGCCCGTGAAGGAGGCGCCGGTCTCGTGCTCGAGGAACGTGCACATCCACTGCAGCGCCAGCTCGCTCGTCAGCCCGGGAGCCTTCTGCGCGAGCTGCGTGGCGAGGCCGTCGCTGTAGGCGGCCAGCTTGAGGGCGAGGGCGGAGGGATCGGCGGTGGTGAAGCGGCCGTCCGCGACGCCGCGCCGCAGGGTGCGGGTCAGGCAGGCCTCCCAGACCCGGATCCGCTCGACGTACTCGGCGGCGACGGCGGGCTTGCGGGCCACGGCCGTCCAGTAGTCCGACCAGAGCCGCCAGTGCTCGTCCGTCTCGTCCGTCGCCGCGAAGAGCGGATCGACCAGCATCCGGACGCCGACCACGGGGTCGGGCTCGGCGTCGACGGCCTCGATGATCGAGGAGTAGAACCGCGCCGTCTCGAGCACGACGACCTCGTTCAGGATCTCGGCGACGCTCGCGAAGTGGTAGGTGACCGTGCCGATCGACACGCCGGCCCCGGCCGCGATGTCCCGCAGGCGGGTGGCCCCGAGCCCGTCGCGCAGGATGACCCCGCGCGCGGCCTCGACGATCAGCGCCCGGCGCACGGCCGGCTTCTGCCGCGTGCCCGGGGGCGGTGTCGCCGCCGCCGCGCTCACGCCGACGTCCGCGGCACGCGCTCGTCGAACGAGCGCTCGGCGACCAGCACGACCTCGGCCTCGGGCCCGCCGTCGCGCGCCCACGCCGTGACGGTGTTCTCGACCCGGAACTCGGCGGCCGACGCCGTCACCCGCGAGCTCGTCTCGAGCCAGGCCCGCCAATCGGGCTTCTCGAGCCCGATCGCCCAGCGCGACTCGGCGGACGCCGACAGCGGGTCGCCGTCGACGATGCGGTAGGTCTCACGGCTGTCCTCGGTGAAGACGAGCCCGTCGGGGTAGACGCGCCCGCCGCCGTAGCCGGGATCGACGTCGAGCACCCACTCGCCCGTGCCCACGTCGTGCGACACGCTGCGCTGCGGCAGGTCCGAGGTCGCCGGCAGGGCGCGGATCGCCAGGGGCTCCGCCCGCTGAGGGGCCTCGAAGACGATGCCGTCGTCGACCGGCCCCTCGTCGCGCCCCCGGGTCCAGACGGGCAGGGTCACGCTGCTGCGCTCGGGTGCGACGGTCAGGGTCGCCTCGACGGGGTGCGGCCAGACCCACGGCCAGTAGGCCGACGAGACGGCGATCCGGAGGCGGTGGCCGGCCGGGAGGGAGTGCCCGGTCGAGACCAGCTCGACCCGCACGGTCTGCTCGACCCGCGCCTCCATCGGGTCGTCGGCGCGATCGCGCCCGTTCCTCTTGTTCAGGTTGAGCACTCCCCGGGTCACGAGGGTGGAGGCGCCGTCGGGGGCGACGTCGCAGAGCCGCACGATGACGGTGGCGTCGGGCACGTCGCTCGTCACGGCGAGGTCGACGACGACCCGGCCGAGCAGGTCGAGGGGCGCGTCGCCGCCGTCGCCGACCACCAGGTCGAAGCAGACCGAGCGGCCGTCCTCCGCGCGCTGATCCGGCGGCAGGTCGGTGGCGTTGCCGAACGGGAAGAACCGGCCCGCATCGAGCCCGGTGCTCTGCGGCGAGCGGACGACGACGTCGCCGTGCCCGCCGCCGCGCAGCGCGCTCAGCGGCACGGTGCGGGCGTCGGTCTCCCGTGCCGGCCAGGACGACGCCGCGACCCAGCGCCCCGTGCGGTTCGCGTAGTAGGTCGCCGGCGGCTCGGAGTCGTTGATCCAGGCGCGGAGGGCGGGCTCCTCGTCGACGCCGGTGGGGATGCCCTGCAGCCAGCGGTCCCACCAGCGCAGGGTCTCCTGCAGGAACCCGATGCCCGGTCCGGGAGCGAGCCCGCGGTCCGGGTACTGGTGCGACCAGGGTCCGATGATGCCCTTGACCGGGGCGTCGACGTTCTCGACCAGACGAAGGACCGCGTCGCGGTACGGGTCGGCCCAGCCGCCGACGGCGAGCACGGCGGCGCGGATCGACGAGTGGTCCTCGCAGACGCTGCCGTGACGCCAGTAGTCGTCGCGCTCCTGGTGCGAGAGCCAGGTGGTCGTCATCGGGCGGTTGTGCTCGAGGCGCTCGCGCCAGCGGGCGATCCAGTCGGCCCCGACGACCTCCGGCCGCGGGGGTCGCGAGTTGAAGGCGAACATGGTGCCGCCCCACGAGGCCATGTCGATGCCGAGCACGGCGCCGCCCATGTAGTGCACGTCGTTGTCGTAGCGGTCGTCGGTCGAGCAGACGGTGACGATCGCCTTGAGCGCGGCGGGGGCGCGGCCGGCGAGCTGGAGGGCGTTGAACCCGCCCCACGAGATGCCGAACGCGCCGACGGCGCCGGTCGACCAGGGTCGCGCGGCGAGCCACTCGATCAGGGCGACGCCGTCGGCGAGCTCCTGCTCGGAGTACTCGTCGTCGAACAGCCCGTCGCTCGACCCGGTGCCGCGGATGTCGACCCGGACCGAGGCATAGCCGCGGGCGGCGTACCAGGGGTGCCGCTCGCTGTCCCGCGGGGCGGTCCAGTCGTCGAGGCGGTAGGGCAGGTACTCGAGCAGCACGGGCACCGGCTCGTCGGTGATCGGCGCCCAGATGCGGGCGTGCAGCCGGGTGCCGTCGGGCATCGGCACCCACTCGTCGCGGACGGCGACCGGCAGGACGCCCTGCGCGTTCAGCTCGCGGGCGCCGGCCTGGACCCGGGCGTCGTCGAGGAGGCGCGCCTCGGCTCGTCGACGCCGCTCGCGATCGGCCTCGACCTCGGCCCGGTCGGGGAACGGGAGCTCACGGAGGACCCGGTCGCCCGTCCCGTCGCCGCCGCCGCCGTCGGCTGCTCCGGACTCCTGCCGCCGCTCGGTGCCGCCCACGCGATCCGCCGCCGGATCTCCGGAGTCGCCGACCCGCGACGGGTCCGGGCGTCCTGAGTTCTCGACCCGCGCCTCCTCGGCTCGTTCGTCCGTGCTCGTGGCGTCGTGGGTCACAGGGCCTCCCAGTGCTTGACGCGGTGTCCGTCGCCGAGGTCGTCCCAGCCGTCGGCGTCGCGCCAGCGCGGTCGGGCGTCGCCGACGCCGGGCAGCTCGGTGCTGCCGGGGTCGAGCGTCGCGTCGAGCAGCGTGCGCGTGTAGGGGTGGTTCGGGCCGGCGAAGACGCGGTCGGTCGGGCCGATCTCGACGATCGCACCACCGGTCATCACGGCCACCCGGTCGGCGACCCCGCGCACGACGGCGAGATCGTGGCTGATGAACAGGCAGCTCAGGCCCTTCTCGTCGCGCAGGCCGGTGAGCAGATCGAGCACGTCGGCCTGCACCCGGACGTCGAGGGCGGTCGTGATCTCGTCGGCGATGATCAGGTCGGGGCCGGCGGCCAGCGCCCGGGCGATGCCGACGCGCTGACGCTGGCCGCCCGAGAGCTGGGCGGGCAGACGCGAGGCGAACTCGGCGGGCAATCCGACCTCGACCAGCAGCTCCGCGACGCGGGCCGGGCTCGCCTCGCCCGTGAAGAGCCGCAGCGGACGGGCGATCGCCGCGCCGACGGTGCGACGCGGGTTGAGCGACGTGTCGGCGTTCTGGAAGACGAGCTGGATCGACCGTCGCAGAGCCGCCGACCGGGCGGCGACCGGCTGGGCGAGGTCGCTGTCGACGCCGTCCGAGCCGCGGAAGGCGAAGGTGCCCGACTCGGCGGGGATCAGTCCGGCCAGCGCCGTCGCGAGGGTCGACTTGCCGCTGCCGGACTCCCCCACGACGGCGAGCGTCTCCCGCGGGGCGATGTCGAACGAGATGCCGTCGACGGCGGCCGGGAGGCCGCGGCCGTAGCGGACGACGAGGTCGCGGGCCGACACGATCGGCGGTTCGGGCGAGGCCGCGGACGCGGCCGCGGGCGCGGGCGAGGCGGCGGCCGCAGCGCGCCGCGTCTCGTGCAGCGCACCGCGTCTCGACCCGGTGCGGTGCTCGGAACCCGGTGCGGTGGCCGCGGCGGCCGACGGGGCCGCGGCGGCCGCCGGCGGCGCGGCGTCGGCGGACCGCACGCGCGGGATGCTCGCGAGCAGCTCGCGGGTGTACTCGTGCTGCGGCTCGGCGAACAGCGAGGCGGTCGGGGCGTGCTCGACGATGCGCCCGTCGTGCATGACGGCGATCTCGTCGACCATGGTCGAGACGACGCCCATGTCGTGGCTGACCAGCACGATCGCCATCTCGAGCTCGACGGCGAGGTCGCGGATCAGCTCGAGCACCGCCGACTGCGTCACGACGTCGAGCGCGGTGGTCGGCTCGTCGAGCACGAGCAGCCTCGGTCGCGCCGCGATGGCCATGGCGATCGCGACGCGCTGCTGCTGACCGCCCGACAGCTGGTGCGGGTAGCGCCGCACGATGGTCTCGGGGTCGGGCAGCCTGACGTGGCGCACGAGCTCGAGCACGCGGTCGTCGCCGCCCGGCAGGCCGTGGCTCTCGAGCGCCTCGCGCAGCTGGCGGCCGACGCGCATCGACGGGGTGAGCGCCTGACCGGCGTTCTGGGCGACGAGGGCGGCGGTCCCGCCGCGCAGCGCCCGGCGGGAGCGCTCGTCGAGGGCGAACACGTCGTCGCCCGCCACGGTCACGCTGCCGCCGACGATCCGGGATCCGCGTCGCAGGTGGGCGATGAGGGTGCGGGCGACGGTGGACTTGCCGCTGCCGCTCTCGCCGACGAGACCGAGGGCGCGCCCGGCCCGCACGTCGAAGCTCACCCCGCGCACGACGGGCACCTCACGGCGACCGGCGGCGTACGAGATCGCCAGGTCGGAGACCCGCACGACGACGTCGGCGCCGCGGTCGGCGACCGCCACCGCACCGTCCGAGGCCGAGGCCGATCCGCTGACGCGATCCGCGCCTCCCGGACCGTCGTTCACACGAGCGCTCACGAGACCGCCCCTTTCTGCGCGCGGTCGACGCCCAGCGACTTGCTGAGCCCGTCCGCGCTGAGGTTGAGCCCGATCACGAGCGTGGCGAGGGCGACGACGGGGGCGAGCGTGCCCCACGGGACGACGGTCAGGGCGGTGCGGTTCTCCTGCACCATCAGCCCCCAGTCGGGCGTCGGCGGGTTGGCGCCGAACCCGAGGAACGACAGGGTCGAGATCAGCAGCACGATCCAGGAGGCGCGCATCGCGTACTCCACGAGCACCACGTCGGTCACGTTCGGCAGGATCTCGCGGAACACGACGCTCAGCGGCTTCTCGCCGCGGGCGCGGGCGGCGGTCACGTAGTCCTGCGTGATGACGGTGCGCGCCGCTCCGCGCACGACGCGGGTCACGGCGGGCGCGTAGATCACCGTGACGGCGAGCACGATCACCCAGAGCCCGGAGTCGAACACGGTGACGACGACCAGCAGCGCGAGGATCGACGGCACGCTGAGCAGCGCGTCGACGATGCGCATGACGACCTCGTCGAACCAGTCGTCGGCGTACGCGGTCACGCAGCCGAGCACCGTGCCGATCGCGACGGCGATGGTCGTGGCGAGGAACGTCACGACGAGGGCGTAGCGCCCTCCGTTCAGGGTGCGCGACAGGATGTCGCGCCCGTACTGGTCGGTGCCGAGCCAGTGCGCCCCGCTCGATCCGGTCAGGGCGGCGGTCGAGTCGGTGGCGACCGGGTCGTGCCCCGAGATCACGGGGGCGAGCACGGCCAGCAGCACGTGCAGGGCGATCAGGCCGAGTCCGATGCGCAGGGCCGAGGAGGCGCGGAGGCTGCTGGTCAGACCGGTCGCCATCCCGTGCAGTCGCCGGGGCAGGCCGCCGGGGGTCTGCGGTCCGCCGGGCCGTCCCGTGGGGGCGACGCGCGCCTCCTCGGTCCCGACGCCGCCGCGGCCGCCGGTGCCTCCGCTGTCCGTCGTGCTCATGAGCGGGCCTTCCGTCGGGTGCGCAGTCTCGGATCGAGCGCGAGGGCGATGAGGTCGGCGGCCAGGTTGCAGACGACGTAGACCAGGGCGCTGACCACGGCGATCGCCTGGATCGTCGGCAGGTCGCGGTTGAAGACGGACTCGAGCATGAGCTTGCCCATGCCCGGGTAGTTGAAGACGTTCTCGACGACCACGACTCCCCCGAGCAGCCAGGCGACGTTCAGCGCGACCACGTTGAGCGTCGGCAGCAGCGCGCTCGGCACCGCGTGTCGCCAGACCACCTGACGCGTCGACAGGCCCTTGAGCTCGGCCGTGGTGACGAACTCGCTCGCCATCACGTCGATCGTCGACGACCGCGCGGTGCGCACGATGTAGGCGGCCATCGCGAGGGTCAGCACGATCACGGGCAGCCAGACGCTCGGCAGCAGCTCGGCGACGGTGGCGCTGTCGCCGCGGAGCACGACGGCCGGGAAGATCGGGATGGCGATCGCGAACAGCAGCACGAGGATCGTCGCGACCATGAACTCGGGCACGCTCATCACGACCAGGCTGATCAGCGAGATCGCGTGATCGCTCGGGCGTCCGCGGCGGACCCCGGCGATCACGCCGAGGGTCAGTGACAGGGTGACTCCGACGATCATCGCCGGCAGCGCGATCAGCATGCTGTTGCGGAACGCGATCAGCAGGTCGGGGCCCACCGGGGCGCCGCTGACCAGCGAGAGCCCGAAGTCGCCGCGCACGGCGCCGAGCAGCCACTCGCCGTAGCGGGCCCAGACGTTCTGGTCGAGGCCGAGCGTCTCGCGGAGCGCGGCGAGCGCGTCGGGCGTGGCGTCCTGCCCGAGCAGCTGCTGGGCGACGTCGCCGGGCAGCGCCTGCACGGCGAAGAAGACGAAGAACGACGCGAGCAGCACCGTCAGGAGGGCGGTGCCGACGCGGCGGGCGACGACGATCAGCGTCGCCGCGACCGCGGGGCCGGTCGAGGAGGTGCGGGTCGGGCCGGGCTCCGCCGTCTCGCTCTCGACGGCCCGCATCGCGTCGCGGCCGCGCGTGGCGGCGGAGCGCGGGGTCGGCGGGGTCGTGCGGTCCGCGTCGGTCGTGGGGCTCATGCGCGCAGTCCGATCTGCAGGTAGTCGAACTCGAAGCCGTACTCGCGGTAGTTGACGACCTCGCGTGACAGCCCGACGAGGCGGTCGCCGAACATCGGGGTCATGTCGGCGCTGTCCTCGACGACGATGCGCTGGGCGTCCTGGTAGAGGGTGCGGCGGCGGTCGTCGTCCATCTCGGCGCGGGCGTCGTCGAGCAGGCCGTCGAAGGTCGGGTTCGACCAGGCGCTCTCGTTGTACGACGAGCCCGTGCGGAAGATCTGGTTGAGCAGCTGATCGATCGGGCGACCGGTGAACCAGTAGCTGACCATCAGCGGCTTCTGCATCCAGATCTGCGTGTAGTACGAGTCGGACGAGGCGTTCCGCACGGTCAGGTCGACGCCGGCGTCGCGGACGGCGTCGCGGTAGGCGACGGCCATCGGGGTGAAGACCGACTCGTAGCTGGACGTGTAGATCTCGGTGCGGAGCCCCTCCCGGCCGGCCCGCTTCAGCAGGGCGCGCGCCTTGTCGGGGTCGTACTCGCGCTGCTCGTCGAGCCAGACGGCCTGCGAGGGAGGCACGGGGTTGTCCCAGCCGGGCGAGCCGGTGCCCTGCAGGGCGGTCGCGACGACCGCCGTCGGGTCGTAGGCCAGCTTCATCGCCTGGCGCACGAGCGGGTCGCTGAACTCGTCGCTCGTGGCGAGCATCGGGATCGTGTACCACTGCGCGTCCGGGGCCCGGGCGACGGTCGCCCCGGCCGAGGCGCTGACGACCTGGGCGGTGGCGAAGTCGAGGTTGGTCTGGCTGATCAGGTCGATCTGGCCGGCGAGCAGGGCGTTGACCCGCGCCGTCGTGTCCTGGATCGAGTAGAAGTCGATGCCGTCGAGCACCGGGCGGCCGGCGAAGTGGTCCTCGAACGCCTCGACGCTGCCGGTGCCCGCGGGCTCGAAGCCCGACAGCCGGAACGGCCCGGTTCCGATGCCGGTGCGTCCGATGCCGCCGCCCTCGGCGGGGTCGGCGCTGCCCTCGGGGATGATGTAGCACTGGTACGCGGTCAGCAGCGAGGGGAACTCGGCGTTCGGCGTCAGCAGGTCGATGCGCAGGGTGAGAGGATCGGGGGCGCTCATGCCGCCGGGGCCGATCATGGCGGCGAGCACCTCCCCCTGGGGCGAGGCCGTGTCGGGGTCGAGGATGTGCTCGATCGAGTAGATCGCGTCGGCGGCGGTGAAGCGGCGTCCGTCGTGGAACCGCACGCCCTCGCGCAGCCGGAAGGTCCAGCTCGTGCCGTCGGCGTTCGCGGACCAGTCGGCGGCGAGGTCGGGCACGGTGACGCCCGCGTCGTCGAGCTTGACCAGGCGGTTGTAGAGCGCGCCGAGGTACTCGTAGGCCGAGAGCGAGCTGGCGGAGTCGAGGGTCTCGGCCGCGGATGCGGCGGGCCGGGCGATGCGGAGGCGCCCGCCCCGGGCGGCGGTGCCCGTCGCGGCGGCCTCGGGGATGGTCGGCGTGCTGCGGGCCGGCGCGCATCCGGCGAGCGTGAGGAGCCCGGCCAGGCTCGCGAGGCCGGCGGCGCCGGCCAGCACGGTGCGGCGACTCGGCTGCGACCGGTGGTCGGAGGAGGGGACGAGCGGTGTCATTCGGGAATGGCCTTCCGTTTATCGTTCCGCTGAACGATAAGGCAGATCCGTGACGACCACGAACCCGGGCCCCACCTTTTACGCACTCGTTACACCGCCCGACGCACCCCGCGCCTCCTGGGCTCCTGACCCCGCGCATCCTCGGCACGGCTCCCCATCTGCCGGGCACCGGCCGGACGCCGAGGAGGCGCGGGGCTGCGGTAACGTGCGTCACCTCATGAGACTCCTGCTGATCCGCCACGGCGAGACCGCCGACAACGTCGCCCGCACGATCGGGTCGCGGCCTCCCGGCCCGCCCCTCTCCGAGCGTGGCCTCGAGCAGGCCACGGCCCTCGCCGCCTCGCTCGCCGGGACGCCGCTCGCCGCCGTGCACTCGTCGCGGGCCCTGCGGGCGGTGCAGACGGCGTCGGTCGTGGCCGAGGCGCTCGACGTGCCGCACGTCGAGCTCGACGGTCTGCTCGAGATCGACGCCGGCGACCTCGAGGGCCTCCCCTACGCCGAGGCGATGCAGGGTTACGCCGGCACGATGCAGCGCTGGTGGGTCGACCCCGAAGCGCGGATCCCGGGCGGCGAGAGCGGCGTCGGGTTCATGGCGCGCTTCGACCGGGCCGTCGCCGCCGTCGAGGCCGCCGCCGGGTCGCCCGACGCGACGGTCGCGATCGTCTCGCACGAGGCCGCGATCTGCGTCTGGGCGTCGAGCACGGCGACCAACCTCGACGCGGAGTTCAGCCGCACGCATGGCGTCGCGAACACGGGCGTCGTCGTGCTCGAGGGCTCGAGCGTCGACGGCTGGCGCGCCGCCGAGTGGGACGGCGAGCCGCTCTCCGTCTGACCGCGTCGGCCCCGGGGATCGACTGGTCGGAACATGCTCTTCCCGGCGCCACGAAGAGCATCGTCGGACCACTCGACGGCCAGGGCGGCGAGGCGGGTCCGCGGGAGACGAGCACCCGAGGGCGCCCGGCTCGGGCGGACCCGCCCGGGATCACGCGCTCGCGTCCTCCGCGGCGGGGCGAGCGGACGCCAGGACGAGCGACACCGCGAGCAGCACCCCGACGACGCCCGCGACGACGACCAGCGTCGTCGGCGCCCCCGCCGCCTGGATCAGCACGCCCGCTCCGGCGCTGCCGACCGAGCCGCCGAGGTTGTGCCCGGTGTTCACCCAGGTCGTGGCCGAGTTCTGCCGGTGCTCGCCGCCCGCCGCGTGGGCGGCGACGTACGCGACGATCATGATCGGCGAGAAGAACAGCCCCGCGACGGCCAGCACCACGCTGACACCGACGGCCCCGCCGACGACCGCGACGAGCGACGTCACCCCCATCAGCGCCGCCGCGAGGACGACGAGCTGTCGAGCGGGCGACCCCGGCACCCGCATCGCGCCGAACAGGAGCCCGCCGAGCGCGCTGCCGCCCGCGAACACGCCGAGCGCGATGCCGACCGCGGCCGGACCGCCCCGGTCCGCGAGCACCACGGGCACCGCGATGCCGATCGTGCCCGAGACCCCGCCGGCGACGACCGCCGGCAGCAGCAGTCCGACGAAGCGACGGTCGCGCAGCAGCGATCCGCCCCGCCCGCGACGGTGCGGAGCGACGCCGCGCACGCTCATCTCGCCGACGGTCGGCGTGGCGACGAACGCGAGACCGCCGACCACGACGAGCACGGCGGGCACGAACAGCGCCGCCCCGGGAGCCACGATGGCGAGGGCGAGCCCGGCGAGCGCCGGCCCGGCCAGGTAGAGCAGCTCCTCAATGACCGCGTCGAAGCTGAGGCCGGTCCGCAGCATCTCGTCGTCGGGCGTGAGCCGCCCCCAGGCGACGCGCATGGTGGGTCCGAGCGGAGGCGCGCACGCCCCGGCGAGCCCCGCGAGCACGATGAGCAGGGTGCCCGGGGCGCCGAGGAGGGAGGCGGCGGCGATCCCCGCCACCCCGGCTCCGAACGAGACGATCAGCACGGCGAGCACGGGTCGCGCGCCGTGGCGGTCGATCAGCCAGGCGCGGCCCGGGGCGAGGAGGCTGGCGGTCGCGCCGTACACGGCGACGGCGGTAGCGGCGAGGGCGATGGATCCGGTGGCCTCGGTGACGGCGTAGAGCAGGGGCAGGAGGACGAGCGCGTACGCGGCGCGGCCGACGAGGGCGGCGGAGAAGGTGAGCGGTACGCGGGGTAGAGCGAGCACGTCGAGATGACGTGCGGTCCGGGTGGACGGCATGGCGGATGACTCCAGGGGAACGAGCACGCCGAGCGGCGTGCTGATGAATGAGATCGGGTGGTCCGCACCTCGAGGAGGCGCGGATCCCGATCAATCCCCGGCGTTGAGCATGCCCGCAGCCTAGCGTCGCCTCGCGTCACTCGTGTTGCCGAGATCGAGTGGTCCGAAGATGCTCTTCCCGGCGCGACGACGAGCATCTTCGGACCACTCGATCTCCCGAGCGGCGCGGGGCCCTACGGTGGAGCGATGGACGACATCGATCTGGCCGGACGACTCGTACGGGAGGCCGCCGGCCTCGCGATCAGGATGCGCGGCGAGGGTCTCGCCTCCGAGCGCAAGACCTCGAACGCCGACCTGGTGAGCGCCGCCGATCGAGCGGCCGAAGATCAGGTCAGGCGCACGCTGCTCGACGCTCGGCCAGGCGACGGCCTGCTCGGAGAGGAGGGCGCCTCGACCCAGTCGAGGAACGGCCGTCAGTGGGTCGTCGATCCGATCGACGGCACGTTCAACTTCCTGTCGGGGCTGGCATCGTGGTGCAGCGCGGTGGCCCTCGAGGTCGACGGCGACCTCGCGCTCGGAGCCGTGCACCGCCCGGCCCTCGACGAGACCTGGCTGGCCGACGCCGACGGCACGCGGCTGAACGGCCACCCGGTCGAGCGCCTGGTCGATCGGCCGCTGGCGGAGTGCGGCGTGGCCACGTTCGTGAACGCGTCGGATCTCGGGGACGCGACGAGCGTGGCCGTGATGGCGCGCCTCCTCGGGTCCTCGGCGACGGTGCGGGTCAGCGGGTCGGGCACCTGCGACCTGGCCGACGTCGCCGCGGGGCGGATCGGGCTGTGGGTTCAGGCGGACTGCGACGACTGGGACTGGCTGCCCGGGCGGGCGCTCGTCGAGGGCGCCGGCGGCCTCACCGAGGTCCTGGAGCACCTCGGGCGTCGCTGGCAGATCGCGGGGTCCGCTCGGGCCGTCGGCGAGGCCGTCGCGCGCGTCCGCGAGGTCGAGCGCCCGGGCTGAGCGTCGTCGCGCGTCCCTCGCATCGCGGAGATCGAGTGGTCCGAAGATGCTCCTCCCGGCACAACGAAGAGCATCTTCGGACCACTCGATCCCGCGGACGGGCTCGCGTTCGGGAGCTCGAGGTGTCCGGCGCCCGTAGGCTCGTGGGGTGGAAATCACTCTTCGTCCGAGCACCGCCGACGATCTCGACTGGCTGCTCGAACTGCGGGCGGACGTCATGCGCGACGACCTCACGCGTCTCGGCGTCTACGACGAGGTGCGGGTGCGCCAGCGCATGCGCGACGCCTACGATCCGGCGTGCACCCGGGTGATCGTGGTCGACGGTCGCGATGTCGGGTCGATCGCCGTGCGTCCCACCGAGGAGGCGCGCTGGATCGAGCACTTCTACCTCGCCCGGGCGCTCCAGGGCCGACGCGTCGGCGAGCACGTGCTGCGCTCGGTGCTCGCCGAGCCGGGGGCGGCGCCGTTCCGCCTGAACGTGCTGGTCGGCAGCGCGGCGCGTCGTCTCTACGAGCGGCACGGGTTCGTGCTCGACACCGAGGACGCCGTCGACGTCTTCATGACCCGCCGCGACCCCTGACTCCCGACCGCGACGGGCGCGATCGACTGGTCCGAAGATGCTCTTCCGACGCGTCTGACGAGCATCTTCCGACCAGTCGATCGGAGTCGACGCGGCGAGACCCGTCAGCCGAGGAGGCGCGGGTCGACCCGCAGGCTCGTCACCTCCCCGTCGGGTGAGGTCGCCACGAACGTCAGCTCGTCGCCCTCCGGGCGCGCCCAGCTCCACGTCGCGACCCAATCGGTGCCCGAGCCGCCGACGGAGACGACCCGATCATGGCCATGTCCACCATGCCCGGGGTGCCCGTCGTGGCCGTCCGCCCCGTCGCCCAGCCGGACGTCGACCTCCGTCATGACGAGCCCCGGCTCCTCCGGCGGGTCGCCCGCGGCATCCCACCCGTCCGTCGCGACGAGGTCGCGCCAGGCCCGACCTGCCGCCCTGAACTCGGTCGTCAGGCGTTCGGTGAAGGCGTTCGACAAGGCGCGGGCATGCAGCCAGACACGCGCATCGGTGATCTCGACCCGCTCGGCGACCACGACGACCTCGCCCACCGCCCCGAGGACGTGCGGCGTGTTCAGCACGAACGCCGTGCGCCGCTCGACGTCGGGAGGCGACCAGCTCGGATACTCGTCCATGCGCCGACCCTAGCGACCCGCGCCTCCTCGGGGACACCGCGAGCACCGCACCCGACCCGCATCGGCGGGGGTCACTTGTCGCAGGCGATCCCGTCGCCGTCGCGGTCGAGGTCGTAGACGTCCGACCCGACCACGGTGACCGGGCCCTCGGTGTAGGCCGGGCCGTTCCCGCTGCCTCCGGCGCAGTCGACGTCCGACGCGATCGGCACGCAGGCGCCGCTGTAGTTCGTGTCGCAGCCGGAGCCCCCGGCGACGGGAGCCGGGGCGGGTGCCGCGACGGGAGCCGGGGCCACGTACGGCGCCTTCGACCCGACGTTGGTCACCTGCTGCACCGGAGGGACGGTGACCGATTCGCCGGCGAGCTCGCGCGCGGACTCGACGCCGTCGGTGTACGTGACGTCCCACGACCGGACGAGCGTCCCCGCGCGGCCGGCGACGGTGATCGAGCTGCTTCCGACGTCCATCGTCGGGTCGTCGACCGAGATGGAGTCGAAGGCGACGGCCTCGCTCACGTCGACCCGCTCGACGGTGACGACCGGTGTCGGGGTCGGTCTCGCTGTCGGGGTCGGAGCGGCCTTCGGTGTCGCCGTCGCGCGGGGCGACGCGGCCTCGGTCGTCGCGCCGTCCACGTGGGCCACACCGGCCGCCGTCGAGGTGTCCGGGAGGCTGTCGGCCAGACCGACGGCGGCGACGTTGAGCGGGACTCCCACCACGAGCATCGCGCCGGTGAAGCCCACGGCCACGAGCACGCGCCCCTTGTTCGTCAGTCCGTGCCACCAGCGCTTCATCGCGAATCCCCGTCTCGCCCCGTGACGTCTTCATAGGGCCCGCACAGCATCGTCGACGGACACGACCCCTGGCAGGCCCCGTTCAGGGGTAGAACGCGACGGGCCCCGCCGACCGTCATCGAGTGGTCCGAAGATGCTCTTCCCTCGCCCGCGACGAGCATCTTCCGACCACTCGAGCCGGACGACGACGCGAGGGCGGGCGGCTCCCGGCCCGAGGAGGCGCGGCTCGCCCGGGCCCGCTACAAGACCAGCGAGTACCAGCGGTCCGAGTACGGCTCGTCGTTGAAGGGCGCGACGCGTTCGAAGCCGAGCCGTTCGTAGAGGGCGCACGCCTCTACGAGGTCGGCGCGGGTGTCGAGCCGGAGCGTCCGGATGCCGCGGGCCCGGCAGACCCGCCCCACCTCGGCGATGAGCAGAGTGCCGAGCCCCTGGGAGCGGAAGGCCGGCAGAGTGAAGACCTTGGTCAGCTCGCCGACGGTCTCGAGGCGGGCGCTCGTCACGGTCCGTCCGCCGACGCCACCGCCACCGTCGGCATCGGCGCCAGCGCCATCCCCACCCGCCGAGACGAAGCGCACCCCGGCGCAGGCCGCCGGCCCGTCGCCCGTCAGCGCGACGAGGAGCCGCCCGCTGTCGCCCTCGAGGTCCTCGAACGGTTCGTCGCGGAGCGCCTGCTCGATCTCCTCGGGCGTGGCCGGGCGACCGTGGTACCTCGACGCCACCTCGATCAGATACGCCGTGATGATCTCCTGCGCCGCCGGCTCCCCTGGGCGGACGACCTCGACGCTGTACATGAGACGTCACCCTAGGCCCCGCTCGCCATCGAGTGGTCGGAAGATGCTCTTCCCGGGCTCGCGACGAGCATCTTCCGACCACTCGATGCCGTCGAGCGAGCGAGAGTCGAGCGAGGGACGTCGAGCGAGAGCACGCCGGGCGAGGTGGTGTCGACGGGAGGGCGCGGGTGACGTCGACCCGCGCCTCCTCGACGGGGGTCCCGTTAAGCTGCACGCATGGCGCGGATCCGGGCGGTGGGGTTCGATCTCGACGGCACCCTCTTCGATCACCGGGGGTCGGCGCGGGCCGGGGTCGACGCGTTCGTCGCGTCGCTCGGCGTCGCGCCGTCGGACGCCGTCCGCGAGGCCTGGTCGGCAGCCGAGCGCGAGCAGTTCGAGCACTGGCGTGCGGGGCGGATCGGCTTCGCCGAGCAGCGCCGGCGCCGCCTGCGGCAGGTCCTCCCCGGTCTCGGCGTGTCCACCCCCACCGACGACGCCGGGCTCGACGCCCTCTTCGAGCGCTACCTCGACGCCTACCGCGGGGCCTGGCGGGCGTTCTCCGACAGCGCCGACGAACTCCGGCGTCTGCGGCACGACGGCTACCGGCTGGGCATCCTGACGAACGGCACGGACGAGCAGCAGCGCGACAAGCTCCACGTGATCGGCCTGACCGACCTCGTCGACGTGATCTGCACCTCCGAGAGGATCGGCGTGGCCAAGCCCGATGCGCGGGCGTTCCACCACCTCGCGGGCGAGCTCGGCGTCGAGCCGTCCGAGTGCCTCTTCGCCGGCGACGACGCCGAGCACGACGTCGCGGGGGCTCGGGCGGCCCGGATGTCGGCGGTGCTCGTCGACCGAGGCGCCGACGACGGTGAGCACGCTCTGGCGGGAGCGCTCGCGTCGATGCTCCGACCGGCCGGCGCGCGACCGTCGCGAGGCAGGACGACGGCACGACGGTCACCCGCGCCCCGCACCTCCCTCGCGCCGGCTCGACCCGCGGACGAGCGGGACGTCCGCGCGTTCCTCACCGAGGCCGATCTCACCCTCGCCGGCCTCGACGCGCCGGGCCTGCGCCTCTGGCTCGAGCGCGACAGCGCCGGCGCCGTCGTCGGCAGCACCGGCTTCGAACTCAGCGCCGACGGCGAGCACGCTCTCGTCCGCAGCGTCGCCGTCGCACCGAACCTCCGAGCCGACGGAGCCGGCACCAGCCTGGCGACCCACGCGCTCGCCGAGGCCGCTGCTGCAGGAGCTGAGCGCGCCTGGCTCTTCTCTCGTCGCTCGGGGCCGTTCTGGCAGAAGCTCGGCTTCGTCCCCGCGGATCGCGACGCCCTCGCCGGAGCGCTCGCCGACACGCACCAGGTCCAGCTCTTCCGCGCCACCGGCCAGCTCGCCCGCGAGGTCGCCTGGACGCGCCCCCTCGCCGATCTGCGCCCCTGACCGACCAGCCGAGGAGGCGCGGGTCGCGCCCCGAGGACGCCCCCGCCCGCTGGCGCTCGCGAGTCGAACCGACATCGAGTGGTCAGAAGATGCTCTTCCTCGACGCGCGAAGGACATTTTTCGACCACTCGATCGGGCCGCGAACCCGCTCGCGGGCTAGACGACATCGAGTGGTCAGAAGATGCTCTTCCTCGACGCGCGAAGGACATCTTTCGACCACTCGATCGGGCGAACGATGCTCTTCACGGACGCGCGACGGACATGTTCCGACCACTCGATCGTGCGACGAACCCGCTCGCGGGCTAGACGACATCGAGTGGTCAGAAGATGCTCTTCACGGACGCGCGAGGGACATCTTCGGACCACTCGATGGGGCCGCGGACCCGCCTGCGGGTCAGGGGATCGGGACGACGTCCCAGACCGCGGAGTACTCGAGGAGGAACACCTGGCGATCGGGATCGGGATCGGGCCGGAAGCTCGAGCTCACGCCGAACGTCATTCCCTTCTCAGAAGGGAGCTCCGCGCTCGCACCGACCCGCCCCACATCCAGCGGCGAGGCGTTCGGCGCGTCGGCGATCTCCTGCTGCAGCTCCCTCGCGGAGTCCCCCGGCAGACCGAGCTCGGCGAGCGCCTCCTCGTAGCCGGCCTGGCCCGCCTCGGCTCCCTCGAGGGCCGGAGTGCTGACCCGGAGCGAGTACCGCCGCCCCTCGGGCACCAGGACCTCGCCCGTCCGCGGGTCGGTGACGCCCTCGGGCGAGTCGTTCAGCTGGAAGACCACATCGTGGGCTCGCAGGTCGACGGTCCGATCTCCGGGCAGCTCGAACCGCACGGGCCGCCCTCCGCCGCCGTGCGAGCTGTAGCCGCCCACGGCGAAGCTGCTGACCGGATCGTCGCGCTCGGCGATGCCGAACGCCTCGGCGCTCGGAGGGACGGTGAGATCCCAGACCTCGACCCCGTCCTCGATCGTCATCGCGGTCGGTGGCGGTCCGCTGTGGGTCATGGGGCTGGGGCTCCGCTCCGAGGCGGGGGTGCATCCCGCGAGCAGGCCCGCGGTCGTCGCCACCAGCACGGCGGCGATCCCCCGCCGGACCGAGCGCCTCATCACCCGCGTCGTCGCACGCCTCCGACCCCCGGCGAACACCGTCATGCGAACCTCCCCCTCGTCAGCCCCGCGAGCATCGAGTGGTCCGACGATGCTCTTCCTCGTCGCGCGAAGAACATCTTCCGACCACTCGATCGGGTGGCGGCTTCGAACGCGATCCCCGACCTTCACCCTAGAGCCATCGGGCGGAAGAGGACCCCCTAGTCTGTGCACATGACGAAGGCCGAGAAGCAGCTCATCGTGATCCTCAGCGTCACGGCCGTCTTCGCGATCGTCCTGATCGCCCTCGGACAGCCCATCGGCTGGCTGATGCTGATCTCGGGTGCGGGGTGCCTGACGTACTTCGGCCTGATGATCCGCAAGCGCCGGCGCGACGAGCAGTCGCCGACGAACGGCACGGCGCCCGCGACCGACGCCGCACAGGCGACGGACGTCCCTCGTCGGACCGGCACCGCGCACCAGGACGCCGCCGCCCGCCCCGCCGACGAGCCCCGCTCCCCCTCCGCGAACTAGACCGACCAGGGCACCACTCGACCCGGGCACGACTCGACCCGGGCACGACCCGGCCAGCTGTCCGAGCCACGGTCCGCGGCGCCGCACGCGCCACGGCCGGGACGACGACCCAGGCCACGGCGCAGCCCTCGGACCGCACGGCGGCCTCGGCCACGACTCGGCCCTCGGACCGCACGGCGGCCGGGGCCACGACTCAGCCCTCGGTCCGCACCGCGCGCACGTACCGGTACACCGTCGGCTCGGACACGCAGAGCGCCGAGGCCACCTGCGCGACGGCGCCCTTCAGCAGGAACAGCCCCGCGCGCTCGATCTCGCGCACGGCGGCGATCTTCTCGTCCGGGGTCATGCGCTGCGGGTCGACGCGCTGCGCCGCCACGATGCGCGCGACGCCGTCGAGGGCGAGCTCGTCGACGTTCATGCTCAGGCGCTCCGCGACCGTCGTGGGTGACGGGCCGACCGGGCCCGCGCCTCCTCGGCTCCCGCCCTTGACGAGACCCGTGGTCGCGGTGATCGCCTCGAGCAGGTCGCGGGCCCGGGTGAGCGGCTCGTCGTCGATGTTGATGCAGAGCATGCCGACCACCTCGCCGTCGGCGTCGCGGATGAAGAACGTCGACGAGCGGAACGTGCCGCCCGTGCGCGACTCCGCCAGGTAGTTGGCGAGGTAGTCCTGGTCGTCGTGCTCGTGGTTCTGCAGCACCTTCAGCACCAGGTCGGTCGCCGGACCGCCGACGCTGCGACCGCTCACGTGACCGTTCGTCAGGGCCACGATCGACCGGCTGAGGTCGCTCGTGTCGTGCAGCACCACCTCGGTGCGCGGACCGAGCAATTCGGCCAGGAAGTCCATCATCGGCAGATAGGGCCCGAACTCCGCACGCAGCACACGGCTGCGGTCGACCTCGGTCGCGCTGCCCGAAGCCCCGCCCGCCGCCGCGCCCGCCGCCGCGCCCACAGCCGCCGCGCCTGCCGCTGCGCCCTCAGCCGCCGCGCCCGCGGCCACCGCACCCGCGGCCGCCCCACCACCGTGATTCGTCATGCCCCCAGGGTACCGACGTGTGACCAGATCCTCGCACTGTGATAATTTCTTCTCACGCTGCCTGACATCCGGCCAGCGCGATGACCGACGATGTTCACGAAAGGCTCGACCATGACCCGATCCCGCTCCCGCTCCGCCCTCTGGGGCACCGTCGCCACGGGCGCCGTCCTGGCGCTGACCCTCACGGCGTGCGGCGGACCGAGCGCCCCGCAGCCGGGTGACGCCGGCGGCGGCTCCACCGACGACGCCTCGTCGTCGACCATCCCCGACACGAGCGCGCTGCTCGCCGGCGTCGAGGTGGACGACTCCCTGGCCGGGCAGGTCCCCGCCGACATCGCCGAGGCCGGCACGCTGAACGTGGGCTCGTTCGTGCAGTCGCCGCCGAACAACTTCTACGCGGCCGACGGCTCGACGGTGATCGGCTCCGACCACGACCTGATCACGGCGATCGGCAGCAAGCTCGGCCTCGACGTCGAGTACCAGAACCAGGACTTCGGCTCGCTGATCACCGGCCTGCAGTCGGGTCGCGTCGACGTGACCATCGCGGCCATGAACGACACCGCCGAGCGTCAGGAGGCGATCGACTTCGTCGACTACCTCACCTCGGGCATCACGCTGATGGTGCAGAAGGGCAACCCGGCCGACATCACCGGCCCCGACACCCTCTGCGGCAAGTCGATCGCCGTCGTCACCGGCACGAGCCAGCAGGAGTTCGCCGAGGCGACCAGCACGCAGTGCGAGTCCGACGGCGGCGACCCCCTCGACATCACCGTGACCGACAGCGACAGCCAGAACCAGACCCAGCTGCGCACCGGCCGCATCGATGCGATCGTCAACGACCTGCCGAGCGCCGTCTACATCTCGAAGACGGCGCAGGACGGCGAGGCCTTCGAGGTCGTGCCCGGCGACGTCATCGACGGCGCGCCCTACGGCATCGGCGTCAACAAGGACGACCCCGAGCTGCGCGACGCCATCGCCGCGGCCCTCGACTCGCTGATCGACGACGGCACCTACGGCGAGATCCTCGACGCCTGGGGCATCACCTCGGGCAGCGTCACCGAGGCGACCGTCAACGGCGGCGAGTAGGTGGCGACCGGACGACCGACGGGCGCCGGCACGGGGGCGGGCGCCGACGTCGGAGACGCGACCCGCGCCTCCTCGGCTCCCCGTCAGCTGCTCCCCCAGGTCCGCCTCAAGCACTGGGGCCGGTGGATCAGCGCCGCCGTCATCGTGGTGCTGCTGGTCGCGCTGGTCTACGGGGCGTCGCAGGGCGACATCTCGTACCGCGACATCCCGTACTACCTGGTCTCGCCGATCATCCTGCAGGGCCTCGTCGGCACCATCGTGCTGGCCGTGGCCGCGCAGGTGAGCGCGATCGTCATCGGCGTCGTCATCGCCCTGATGCGCATCTCGAAGAACCCGGTGGCGCAGGCGTTCGCGTCCGGCTACACCTGGCTGTTCCGCGGGCTGCCCGTGCTGCTGCAGATCCTGCTCTGGTACAACCTGGCGCTGATCTTCCCGCGGCTGCAGCTCGGGGTGCCGTTCACCGACGTCGTGTTCGTCGACGTCAGCACGAACGACATCATGACCACGTTCGTCGCGGCGTTCCTCGGCCTCGCCCTCAACGAGAGCGCGTACATGGCCGAGATCGTCCGCGCGGGGTTGAAGAGCGTCGACCGCGGTCAGATCGAGGCCGCGCAGTCGATCGGCCAGACCCCGATGCAGCGCATGTCCCGCATCGTGCTGCCGCAGGCGATGCGGATCATCATCCCGCCGACCGGCAACGACTTCATCAACATGCTGAAGGGCACGGCGATGGCGTCGGTGATCGGCTATCTCGAGCTGATCAAGGCCGCGAACAACATCGCGTCGTTCAACCTCCAGGTGATGGAGACCCTGATCGCCGCGGCCATCTGGTACATGGTCATCGTCAGCGTCGCGAGCGTCGGCCAGTTCTACCTGGAGCGCGGCTTCGACCGACAGGACCGCCGCCCCGGCGGTCCGCCGAACGCGCGCGCCCTGCGCCGCAGAGTCGCCGCCGACCTCGGCCGCGCACCCCTCGTGAGGAGCACCCCATGACCGCGACGACGGCGACGACATCAGGAGGCGCGGGTCGCGACGGCAACGCCGCCCCCGTCCTCGAGGCCATCGGCATCGGCAAGTCGTACGGCAGCCACGAGGTGCTCCGCGACGTCTCGATGACGGTGCGCAGCGGCGAGGTGGTCTGCATCATCGGCCCGTCGGGAGCCGGCAAGTCGACGTTCCTCCGCACCCTGAACCGGCTGGAGGAGCCCGACACCGGCGAGGTCTGGGTCGGAGGCGAGCCGATGGGCTTCGAGCTCCGCGACGGGAGGCTGCACGAGCTCAGCGAACGCCGGCTCTCGGCGCAGCGGGCGCGCACCGGCATGGTGTTCCAGCACTTCAACCTGTTCCCCCATCTGACCGTGCTCGGCAACATCGTCGAGGGTCCGGTGCGGGTGCAGAGGCGGAATGCGAAGGAGGCGCGGGCCGAGGCCGTCGAGATCCTCCAGCGGGTGGGACTCGGCGACAAGGTCGACGCCTACCCGGGCCAGCTCTCGGGCGGGCAGCGGCAGCGGGTCGCGATCGCGCGGGCCGTCGCGATGAAGCCGCTGTTCCTGCTGTTCGACGAGCCGACCTCGGCGCTCGACCCCGAGCTGGTCGGCGAGGTGCTCAAGGTGATGGGCGATCTGGCCCGTGACGGGATGACGATGCTCGTCGTGACGCACGAGATCCAGTTCGCCCGCGAGGTCGCCGACCGGGTGGTCTTCATGGCGGACGGCGGGATCGTCGAGCAGGGTCCGGTCGAGCAGGTGCTCGGTGCGCCGCGGGAGGCGCGCACGAAGCAGTTCCTGCAGCGGGTGCTCTCGTGACGGCGGACGCCGGCACGGGCTCGTCGCTCGACGCCTACCTCGCGTCGTTCGCCGAGCCCGTCGGCTACCTCAACTTCGGCAGCTACGGTCCGCCGTCGCGGGTGGTGATCGACACGATCACGCGGCTGGCGACGGCGGCGAGCGCCGGGGTCCCCTCGTCGGGCCTGCACGCCGAGGACGAACGCGCCCTCGCGGCGGTCTCGCGTCTCTCCGGGTTCGACCGCAGCGGCGTCGTGCTGGCGAGCAGCACCTCCCTGGGGCTGATGCAGGTCGCGTTCGGTCTGCCCCGCGGCGAGGTGCTGGTGAGCGGTGCCGAGTTCCCGTCGAACCTCTACGCCTGGTGGCGGTCCGAGGAGGCGGGGCTCACCACGGTGCGCACCCTGCCTCCGGTCCCCGGCCGACCGCTGGCGCCGGTGACGCCGGAGCGCGTGGCCGACGCCGTCGGTCCGGACACCGTGGCCGTCGCCATGAGCGCGGTCGACTTCCGCACGGGTGCCGTCGCCGACCTGGCGGGTCTCCGCGAGGCGGTGGGCGACCGTCTGCTCGTGGTCGACGGCATCCAGGGCTTCGGCGTGATCGAGGCCGACTGGACGCTCGCCGACGCGCTGGTCGTGGGCGGTCAGAAGTGGTTGCGCGCGGGCTGGGGCACGGGTTTCGTCGCGTTGTCCCCGCGGGCGCTGGACCGGCTGCGGCCGGTGCTCGGCGGCTGGACCGGGGTGGAGGGGGCGTCCCGGTACGACGGGTCGCCGCATGCGCCGTTGCCGGGGGCGCAGCGTCTGTCGGTGACGAACGGGTCGCCGTTCGCGTCGGGGGCGCTGGCCGCGGCGCTGTCGCAGGTGGAGTCGGTCGGGG
This sequence comes from Frigoribacterium faeni, assembly GCF_007988805.1. Classification (GTDB taxonomy): domain Bacteria; phylum Actinomycetota; class Actinomycetes; order Actinomycetales; family Microbacteriaceae; genus Frigoribacterium; species Frigoribacterium faeni. The sequence continues at coordinate 52,194 of NZ_BJUV01000015.1, forward strand.
TCGGCATGATCGCGTCCCGGATCGGCGACACGGCGGGGGCCCTGATCGAGCGGCTCGAGGAGGCCGGGGTGCCGGTGCTCTCGCCGGTCGCTCGGGAGGAGCGGGCCGGCATCGTCGTGGCGGGTGCGCCGTCGGGCTCGGCGGCCTCGCTCGGTGCTCGGCTCGAGGCGGCCGGTGTGACGGCGACGATCCACGGCGACGACCGGGTGCGCCTGAGCGTGCACGCGACGACCACTCCGGCTGCGCTCGACGCGGCTCTGACCGTCCTGGGAGGACGCGCATGACCCTGTCTCCTGATTCCGTCCGCGCGGTGCACACCGAGGCGGCTCCGGCCGCGATCGGGCCCTATTCGCAGGCCGTCCGGGTCGGGGACCTCGTCTTCGTCTCGGGGCAGCTGCCGATCGATCCGGTCTCGGGCGAGTTCGCGGGTCCGGGGGTCGCCGAGGAGGCGCGCCAGTCGCTCCGGAACGGGGCGGCGATCCTCGAGGCGGCCGGCTCGGGCATCGGCCAGGTCGTGAAGACGACGGTGCTGCTGGCCGACATCGCGGACTTCGCGGTGGTGAACGAGGTCTACGCCGAGGTGTTCTCGGGCGGGGTGCTGCCGGCGCGGGCCGCCTACCAGGTGGCGGCGCTGCCGAAGGGGGCCCGGGTCGAGATCGAGTTCGTGGGGGCGGTCGTCGCCTGAGGGGGGGGCCGGGCTCGGGTTCGGGGTCGGGCTCGGGCTCTGGGTCGTGCCCGGCGCGGCTCCGCCGGGTGACACGGGCGCCTGGCCGCCCTATCCTCAGCCCATGGAGTCTTCGACGACGCGGCGGTCGAGCCTGGCCCGTCTGGGCGTCGTGCTCGGGGTGTTCGGCGTCGTCGCTGGTGTCGCGTCGGTGCTGATCCAGGACATGGCGTTCCGGTCGGCCGGTTCGACCGCGGTGTACACGTCGGAGCAGCCGTTCGACTGGTTCGCGTTCTCGCTCACCGTCTCCGCTGTGCTGATCCTCGCCGCCCTGGTGGCCGTCGCCGTCGCTGCGGTGATCGCCTCCGTGCTGCTCGTCCGCTGGGCCCGCCGCTCGCGCGAAGCGGCTTGACACCGCCGAGACCGTCCGCGCTGGAGTGGATGGACGGCGCTCGACAGAATCGACGACACGACGTGACCCCACCCGACCACCAGCCGGCCCCGTCGCGGGAGGTGCCGTTCGGTGGTCTCCCGCACCCGCGCCTCCCTGTCTTCCGGGCTCCTGACGGCGAGTGGTACGTGGACCGCGACGGGCTCGGGCCGGGGAGCGAGCGGCGCTGGCGGGCGGCGTTCGATGCGGCGACCGTCCGTCGACGGAGGCTTCTGGCTGGGCTCGGGGTCGTGCTCCGCTCGGTGCTGCTGGCGGTCGCCTGCGCGTCGGCCGGCGCGTTGGTCGGTGTCGTCGTCGGTGGGTCGGGCGTGCTGCCCGGGGTCGGAACTCGGGGCGCGGACTTCGCGTCGGCCGGTGATCCGACGGGGGTGATCGTCGGGGGTGCGCTGGGGCTGCTGGTCGGGATCGGGGTGGCGATCGGGGTGATGCTGGCGACGCAGCCGGACGGGGCGCCGGGGCCTGTGGTGAGGGTCCCCGAGGAGGTGCTGGTCGCCGACGTGGACGGCCCGCCTCCGCGACGTGTCTGGCTCTGGAGCACGGCGTTGGACGCCGAGGCGACGGCTCGTCGGACGATCGGGTACGAGGTGGAGGTGGAGCGTCCGGCCCAGGCGGCGTCGGCTGCTCGGGCGCGTGCTCGCTATGCCGCGATCTACGGGGCCTCCGTCGAGGCGGCGCGTGATCTCGGGATCCCGCCGCGAGCGCCGGCGATCCCGCTCGAGCCGTAGGCGGGGCGGGTCGGGGCGGGGCGGGTCAGGGCGGGTCGGGGCGCTGTAGCCCGGGCCCCTGCTGTGCAGGGTGGCTGCAACGCTCGCGAGCTATTACGCATCGATGCGGAGGAACCGTGCGCCGAGTGCCGCGTCCGGCGACTGTCTGCCGTAGCGGTGACGTGTCGGGTGACCGCCTTCCGCGCCCGTGCCGTGCCGTGCCGTGCCGTGCCGTGCCGTGCGGGGTGGCTGCATCGCTCGCGAGCTATTACGCATCGATGCGTAGAAACCGCACGGCGAGTGCCGAATCCGGTGGCTGCATGCCGCAGCGGTGCCGTGTCGGGTGACCGCCTTCCGCGCCCGTGCCGTGCCGTGCCGTGCCGTGCCGGGTGACTGCATCGCTCGCGAACTATTACGCATCGATGCGGAGGAGCCGAACGGCGAGTGCCGCATCCGGTGACAGCCTGCAATGTCGGTGCAGGGCCGAGTGTCTGTGCTCCGCGACCGTGCCGGGTCAGGCCACCGCATCCCGCCCGCGCCGCGCCGAGTCACCGCATCCCGCCCGCGCCGCGTCGAGTCACCGCATCCCGCCCGCGCCGCGTCGAGTCACTGCATCCCGCACCAGCTGTTACGCATAGACGCGTAATAGCCGCAGACCGATGGCGCGCCTCCCCGGAGGCCTCACCGGCCGCGGAGACGAGCTGCTCGCCCGTCCCACTCGAGGACTGAGCCGTCCGTCGGAACGAGGGCGTCGCGCCGCCGAATCCGTCCGCGAGGACGACCCCGCTGCGACCTGCGGACGACGAGGTCGGCGGCGGATCTCTCTAGCGTCGAACCATGACCCTCACCCCCGCTGTCAGCGCCGACGTCGACCCGAGCCCGACCACGGCGACGCCGACGCCGACGCCGACGACACGGAAGCAGTCGACGCTGCTCTCCGTCCTGCCCTGGACGACGGCGTGGGGAGGCGCGGCGGCGGTCTGCCTGGTGCCCATCGGCTTCGCACTCGTCGCGCTGGTCTTCTCGGGTTCGGCCGAGGGGCTGCAGGTCCTCGCGGTCGCCTACCCCGTGATGCTCGGCGGCGCGCTGGCGCTCTGGTTCTACGGGCTGGTGGCGGGCCTCCTCGCGGGTCTGCCTGACTGGCTGCTGCGGAGGCGGCCGGAGCTGCGCCTCCTCGGTGCCGTGCTCGCGGTCGTGGTCATCACGGTGATGGTGACGGTGCCGTGGGCGATCGTGGTGACCAAGGTGACCGACCTGTCGTGGCTGTCGCCGACCGGCGTCTCGTCGTCCGCGACCGTCGCGGCGGCCGCGGCGCTCGCGACGACGGTGGTGGTGGCGCTGCAGCGACGGAGGGCCCGCCGGGTTTGATGCCGCTCCAGACCCGGCCCGTCGAGATCGGTTCCGACCTCGACGCATCGGGCGACCACCGCGCGGGGAGAAAATTAGCTGGCTTGTCGAGTCGGCCTTGTGCGAGGATCAGTCATTTCCATCGGCGCCGCTGAAGCTGAGCCGATGAATCGACTCCTCGTCGCGCCCGTGCGATGAGCCAGATGACGGCGATGACGCTGTGATGGAGCCTCCGATGACATGGTCCACCCGAATCATCGCCGTGACGTTGGCATCTACGCTCCTGCTGGGTGCTGGCGGAACCGCAGCGATGGCGGCCGAGAACCCGTCTCCCATCGTGACGAGCGGGCAGAGTTCAGCCCCGGCCATCACGAACGTCGTCATCGCCGGGAACGCCACCGGCTTCTCCATCGACTTCGACTTCCAGCAGCCCCAGTCCGGATGGGCCCCGGTAGCGCTCGGCATCTACGAGGGGTCGAGCACCCGATATCCGTTCTCGACGTCCACGTACACGACCTACAACCTGGGGTCCAACACGCACACCACCGAGTGGACCGATGACGACGTCCTGGTGCCGTATCCGACCCCCTCGGGACACATCTCCCGGACATACACGCACTCTCGCTCCGGACCGATCACCGTCATCCTCTTCGCGCCGGAGCGGGCGTGCGATTGCAGTCTGGGCTTGACGTTCGTGGCCGGCACCACGATCGCGCCGCTCACGTCGACCTTGAAGACGCTCACGTCCACACCCGTGCCCACGCTCTCCGGCCCGACCAAGGTCGGATCGACCCTGACCGCCGCGCCCGGCACATGGGCACCCGCCCCGGTCGGACTGACGTACCAGTGGGCTCTCGACGGAGTCGCCGTCTCAGGTGCCACCGGATCGACCTTCACCCTGCCGACATCCGCCGCCGGCAAGAAGGTCACCGCCTCGGTGACCGGCACCAAGACCGGCTACGCCACCGTGAAGAGGACGAGTTCGCCGACCGCCCCCGTGACTCGAGCGCTCACCGCGAGTCCGGTGCCCACGCTGTCGGGATGGGTCAGGGTCGGCTCCACTCTGACCGTCACGCCCGGCACCTGGGCCCCCGCACCGGTGGCGCTGACCTACCAGTGGTCGGTTGACGGGCTGGTCGTCGCGGGTGCGACAGGACGCACCTTCACGTTGCCCGCGTCTGCAGCCGGCAAGAAGGTGACCGCCGCCGTGACCGGCACCAAAGACGGCTTCTCCACTACGAGGATGGTCAGCGCTCCGACCGCTCCGGTGAATCGAGCGTTGACGTCCACGCCCGTGCCGAAGATCTCGGGCACGGTCAGAGTGTGGTCCACCCTGACGGCGACACCCGGAACCTGGTCCCCCGGACCGGTCGGGCTGTCGTATCAATGGAACCTGAACGGGGTCGCCGTCTCGGGCGCGACCGGGCGGACCTTCATCCTGCCGAAGGCCGCGGCCGGGAAGAAGGTCACCGTCTCCGTCACCGGCACCAAGGCCGGTTACGCGACCGTGAAGACGACGAGCACCCCGACCGTCGCCGTGAAGCCACGCAGCTAAGGCGCCGGCGCACGGAGAGGCCATTGTCCGTGACGTTCTCCGCTTTCGCTAGGGGACGATGGAGCCCTCGCAGTCAGCGAGCTACTGCCCGATGTCTCCGGGCATCTCACGAGGATTCTCACTGCCCCTGCCTTCAGGACACCAGAACTGGGTCCGAACGATCCTGAGGATCGGTCACACGAGTCCATGCGCATGAATTAGTGTCATGAGAAACCGTCACTAAAGGGGATAACGATGGAGTTCGCCGAGCGGCTCGCCGCACTCGCATTGAAGGTCAAGAACCAGCGCGAGGCCATTCAGACCGAAGAAGCGACGAAGAACGCGTTCATCATGCCGTTCATCTCGACGATCCTCGGCTACGACGTCTTCAACCCGCTCGAGGTGGTGCCCGAGTTCACGGCCGATGTCGGTGTGAAGAAGGGCGAGAAGATCGATTACGCGATCATGCGCGACGGCGAGGTGCAGATCCTCATCGAGTGCAAAAAATCGACGGAGCCCCTCCGCATCGAGCACGCTTCGCAGCTCTACCGCTACTTCGCCGTGACGAACGCTCGGATCGCTGTGTTGACCAACGGCGAGAGCTACCACTTCTACACGGACCTCGACGCGCCGAACCGGATGGACGACAAGCCCTTCCTGGTGCTCGACCTGTCCGACATCGACGAGACCCTCCTGCCCGAGCTGAGCAAGCTCACGAAAGACGTCTTCGACCTCGACTCCGTCATCAGCGCCGCCGAGGAGCTCAAGTACGTCGGACAGCTCAAGCGGGCCATCGCTGCTCAGTTCCGCGAGCCGTCGGACGACTGGGTCAAGTTCGTGACCACGCGGGTCTACGAGGGGTCGTTCACGCAGAAGGTGCGCGAGCAGTTCACGCCGCTCGTGACGAAGGCGTCGAAGCAGTTCCTGAACGACCAGGTCAACGACCGCCTGAAGACCGCGCTGGGCTCATCGAGCTTCCCGTCGATCCCGGCGGAGGCGCCCACCGGCGCGGTGACGAGCGAGGCCGTCGTCGAGGCGGACCTGGACCGGGACACGGAGACCGAGACCACCCTGGAGGAGCTCGAGGGCTACCAGATCGTCAAGGCGATCGCGTGCAGCGAGGTCAAGCCGCAGCGGGTGGTGCACCGTGATGCGAAGTCGTACTTCGCGGTCCTGCTCGATGACAACAACCGCAAGCCGATCGCGCGCCTGCACTTCAACGGCAAGAAGCAGAAGTACCTCGGCCTCTTCGACGCGGCCAAGGTCGAGACCAAGCACGCCATCGAGTCCCTCGACGAGATCTACTCCCACGCCGAAGCGATCCGCGAGTCCGTCAAGGCCTACGCCTAGGCACGCACCGTCGACGCGACAGGGGCGCATGCACCCGTCGACCGTGTCAGCCCGGTCCCGGCAGCACTTGCGCCGAATTGCACATCTGCGAGTCGCTGGGCGAGAGCCTGCGCCGCTCACACCACTACGACCTCTCGAACTGCACTGGAGCCACTTGTGACAACAGCCCCCATCCTCGTCTTCCTCCATGGCGTCGGCGACGGCGATCAAGACGACAAGTGGAAGGCCACCCTGTCGGAGTCTCTGGTCCGCTTGGGGTACCCCGGTCTCGAGTCGGCGGAGGTCGTGGCCCCGAAGTACGCCCATGCGCTGAAAGACTGGGATGTCCGCGAGACACTCCCTGACTACACCGGGAAGGCTCCGACTCGCGAAGCGGCGAAGACCAACCGCCGGGCCTTCGAAAGCCGGATGGGTGCTGTCGAATGGCGCCTGGGCAAGCACGCGCGGGGAAACGGCCTGCTGGGGTTGGACACCGCCGTGAGTGCTGCCGTCGCCGTGCCCTACTTCAAGCAGGCCCGAAACTACCTGTCAAACCCGCAGATCCGCGCTCAGGTGCTCAACCGGGTGTTGAACGCCCTGCCGTCGACGGGTCGCATTGTCCTCGTGGGCCATAGCCTCGGCTCGGTCATCGCGGCCGATCTCCTGCGCCGCCTTCCTGCCGGGGTCGAGGTGGTCGGGATGGTCACGATCGGGAGCCCTCTCGCGAACGGCGCCTTCGACGTCGACAAGTTGAAGGACGGCCTGAAGGAGCCTCCCTTTAACCTCGCCTGGTGGGTCAACTTCTGGAACGCGTCGGACCCCGTCGCGGCTCACCGCGGGCTGTCGTCCGTGTTCCCGTGGATGGTGGACTTCCGCATCGCCACGACTCCGTCATTCGTCCGAGGGCACCTCGCCGAGGAGTACCTGGGATCAGACGCTGTCGGCGCCGCGATCGGGTACGCCCTGTTCGGCTCCTTGTCGACCGAGCTCGAGGCGGTGGAGAGGGGTGTCGACATCCCTCTCGATCCGGCTGAGTCCATGGCGATCATGGCGCTGCGATATGCCCACCTCATGCGGAGGCGACTGAAAGGCGACGAGCTGGACCGGTTCACCGGCGCACTCCGCCGCGTCCAGACCGACGTCGTGACGGACATCATCGCGCGCAATGAAGCTGAGGGCCGACAGGTTCCCGTCAACGTGACGCGGCTCATGGTCCATCCGCCAAGCCCAACAGGTGACCTCGTCGAACCGCAACCGGGGCGCTACCTGGGCAAAGACGAGGCGGTCGTTCTCCTCACCGTGCTGGCGGCCGAGAACGTCCTCCGCCCCTTCGAGATCGATCTGCCGCGTGAGAAGTGGCTCGAGGCGATGAAAGAACTCTGCGCCGAAATGGGGCTGGGCACGCAGTACGGCATCGACATCTTCGAGGCCGCTAAGCGCGCACGCAGTGTCCTCAGCCCTGGTCGTGGGGCGGGTTGGATCAAGTGGGGAGCCCTCAGCGTGGGCGCCGCAGCCATCGTCGTCGCGACCGGCGGCCTGGCGCTCGCAGCGGCCCCCGGCGTCGCTGGAGCAGCTGCGGTCACGAGCGCCCTCGCGGCGTTCGGACCAGGTGGGATGATCGGCGGCCTCCTGACGGCCGGAACCCTCGTCTCGGGAGGCGGCGGTGGCATCGCGTACGGTCTCGCCGGGCAGGGCACGACGGCCGAGACCCTCGAGGCCATCGTCGAGCGTCGCCTGGCCGCGACCATCCTGAGGCAGCTGCAGGGCCTCGAGCCTGATCCCGCAGTCTGGAGCGTCCTCGCGCAGATCGAGATCGATGTCCGCCGCCAACACGAACGCATGGACGAGTTCAGCGACGAGTCCGCACCGGGCCTGAAAGACCTGAAGCGGAAGATCCTCACCGTCGAGAGAGCGCTGCGCTATCTGACGGAGAACGGTCTGGAGCCCGGAGCAGTCTCCGCACAGCAGTGACGGTGCCGCATGGCACGATGACAACAGCAGCACCAGGGGGAATCGAAAGGGGCGCGTCGAGCGACGCGGTCACAGGGTCTCCCGAACACCGCACCGGGAGGCGCACGTGAGCACCAGCATCACGAACCACGAATACGTCGGACGAGCCGTCACCGAACTCGCCCGTGGACTGCAGCCGGTCGTCGCCGACGCTCTCGCGCCGCATCTGCTGGCGGGGATGCCGTGGACGACTCTGCTCGAACGACGCGACGAAGCCGGCGGCAGAAGCGGCGGCGTCTACACCGAGACCGACCTCCAGGTCATCCTCCGCACCATGACCGAGTCGCTCGGCGCGCTCGGCCGCCCCTTCGAGGCCCTGCTCGGTCGGGCGGGCACACGTCTCGCCGGTGAGCTCCGCGAGGTCCGCAACGACTGGGCCCACAACGTCGCCTTCGACGACGCTGACGCCTACCGCGCAGTCGACTCCGCCCAACGCCTTCTCACCATCTGCGGCGCCACCGCGAGCGCCGACGCGCTCAGCACCCTCCGGCGCGACCTCCAGGTGCGGATGGCCACCACGACCCCGTCAGCGACTCCGACACCAGCCGCCACGACGCCTGACCGGCCCGCGTCTCTGACACTCGCGCCTCCGCCCCAGACTCCCCCGCGCCTCCCGACGCCTCCGGCCGTCCCCGCCTCGATGCCACCCGCGCCCGCACCCGCGGCGACCACGCCCGCAGTCCCGGCGTCGACACCGCCCACACCCACCCCCGCGTTGACACCGCCCACACCCGCCCCCGCGCCGGCAGCCCCCGCGTCGACACCGCCCGCCCGCGCCTCCTCACCCGTCACCGTCTCCATCTCCTGCGCCCCGGTCATCAGCTACGCGATGGCGCACAACGGCCTGACCGTCATCTCCGAGGTGACCCTGACGAGCCCGACCACGACGGCCCGAGGCGCACGACTGACCGTGGGCATCGAGTCGGCCGCCGGGCCCATCGGGGCTCCCACCGAGTACTTCGTCGATCTCGTCGCAGGGTCCGAGACGCTGCTTCCCCAGCTCGACATCAAGGTCGACCCCGCGGTGATGCTGGGCATCGAGGAGGCGCGGCCTGCCAGAGTCGTCGTCGCCGTCGTCCACGACGACCTCGAGCTCGGCCGCGGCACCGTCGATGTGCTGCTCCTCGCCGCGAACCAGTGGCTCGCCCGTCCGACCCTGATGTCGCTCGAGATGCTCGCGGCGCACGTGCAGCCCAACCACCCCGCCCTCGAGTCCCTCGTCGCCGAGGCCGCCGACGAACTGGCCAGGCAGACGGGGAGCGGCGCCCTGGTCGGATACCAGCAGGGTCCCGAGCGGGTGGATGCGACCGTCGACGCGATCATGACGGCAATGCGCGCCCGGTCGATCCGGTACAGCGTGCCGCCGGCCAGCTGGTCGGACGACGGGCAGAAGGTCCGCACGCCCCACGAGGTCCTCGTCGGCCGGTTGGGCACCTGCCTCGACACGACCGTGACACTCGCCGCGGCCCTCGAGCGGGTCGGCATCCGCCCCATGCTGGTCGTCGTCGAAGGCCACGCCTTCCTGGCGTACTGGCGCGAGGAGACCTCGCTGGCGAGCCCGGCGACCACGAGCGCGTTCGCGCTCCCCAACCTCGTGCGCACCGACTATGCCCGGGTGATCGAGACGACCATGCTCACGGAGGACCACGCAGGCGTCGGTCTCCACGACATCCGCCGACTGCCGCTCGAACAGCACCTCTCCGGCGACCTCGACCGCGTCGTCGGCATCACCGACGTGCACCAGGCGCGCACGAGCAGGGTCTACCCGCTGCCGGCGCGTGTGACATCCGAAGACGGAGCCGTGGTCGTGGTCGACTACCAGGCCGTCCACTCGCGTCCCGCCGCGTACGTGCCCGAACTCCGAACGGACGACGACGGTCAGACCGACGCCGCACCCGTCCCGCCCCGCGTCCAGCGCTGGAAGAACTCCCTCCTCGACCTCAGCCTCCGCAACCGCCTCATCAACTTCGCCGACCGAGCACGATTCCCGCTGCACGTCGCCGAAGAGGGCCTCGCCGAGTTCGAGGACTACCTGAACGGCGGCAAGGCCTTCGAGCTCCTCCCGTCCGACGCTCTCCCGGCCGTCGAGGTGCAGCGCGGAGTCCGGTGGGGACGCGACCTGTCGTCCGACGACCGCGCCGATCTGTTCCACACGAAGCATCAGCTCTACACGGACGCGTCGACCGAGGCGTACCCGCGCCTCCTGCGGGCCCTCGCCTACAAGGCCAAGACCGTGCTCGACGAGACCGGCGCCAACAACCTGTACATCTCCATCGGCTCGCTCGTCTGGAAGGTCAAAGACAAGACGGTCCGCTCCCCCCTCATCCTCGTACCGGTGACGCTGCGGGCGAAGGGCAAGTCCGGCGGGTATCAGGTGGTCCTCGACGATGCCGGGGCCTCGACCCCGAACTACTGCCTGCTCGAGAAGCTCCGCGCCGAGCACGGGCTCCGCATCCCCGCTCTGGCCGATCCCGCCGGCGACGCCTCCGGCATCGACATCCAGCGCGTGCTGACCGAGACGCGTCTGGCCATCCTCGAATCGGGCATCGAGGCCAATGTCGAGCCGACCGTCGATGTCGCGATCCTCCAGTTCGCCAAGTTCCGACTCTGGAAGGACCTCGACGACAACTGGGAGGCGCTGGCCGGCAACGATCTGGTGCGTCACCTGATCGAGTCCCCCACCGAGCCGTTCGTCGACGCGTCGACCGCTGCGGCACAAGGCGTGTCCGAGCCGGCGCGCACGGATCTCGACGCACTCCTCGCGACGCTCCCCGTCTCGGCCGACTCGTCTCAGGCCGCGGCCGTCGCGGCCGCCACGGCAGGGCGCACGTTCGTCCTCGAAGGCCCGCCCGGCACCGGCAAGTCCCAGACGATCACGAACCTGCTGGCCAAGGCCATCACCGAAGGCAAGAAGGTGCTGTTCGTCGCCGAGAAGCGGGCGGCGCTCGAGGTCGTGCAGAGGAGGCTCGCCGGCGTCGGTCTCGGGCCCTTCACGCTCGACCTGCACGACAAGGGCAGCAAGCCGGCGCCCCTTCGCGAGCACCTGCGGACCTCTCTGGCGCAGCGCGCCTCCGCGGACTCCGAGGGCCTCGCCCGCGCGACGGACTCGATGGACTCCGCCCGCCGTCGCCTGGCCCGGTACACCGGCCAGGTCCACGAGGTCAACACGACCGGTCACAGCCTCTACTCCGCCCACGTCGCCGAGCTGGTGCATGCCGAGGCGGCCTTCGAGCTCACCGTCCCCGAGCACTTCGCGGCCACCGCCTCCGCCGATGATCTGCATGCGGTGCGCACCGCGCTCCGCGAACTGGCCGACCACGCCGGTCGCGCCCGCCCCGCTGCCCGGCACGCCTGGAGCTTCGTCGACGTGACCGAGAGCGACACCGTCGACGAGGCGTCCCTTCTCGCCTCCGTCGCCGAACTCGACGACGCCCTCGACGCGGCGAGCGCCGACGAGGCGACGGCCGCCGTCCTGGAGACGGCCTCGACGGTCGCCGAACTCCGCACGCTGGTGGGGACGCTCAACGGAGGCGGCGTGAGCCGATCTGTCCTGAAGGAGGCGCGCACGGCGAACTGGCGGACAGAGACTCAGCGACTGCTCACCGAGCTCGAGGGTCTCACCCCGGCGTTCGGCGATGTGCTGACGGTCGTCGAGCCCGACATCCTGGCGCTCGACCTCGACCGCATCGCGCATGAGGCGACGGTCGCGCACTCCTCCGGGTTCTTCGGACGCAAGAAGCGTCGACGAGCCGTGGCCGCCTCCTTCGCTCATGTCACCCGCCCGGGTGTGACCGTCGATCTCAAGTCGCTTCCGTCCTCGACGGCACGCTTCGTGGCCCTGCGCGACGCCGTCCGCAGTCTCGCCGCGCAGATCGATGCGGTCCCCGGGCTCGGTGTCTGGTCGGGCTGGAATCCCGTCCGCAAATCCGACCGCAGCCACGTCGGCGCTCAGGTCTCGTGGCTGCGGTGGCTGTCGTCCGTAACCGATCCGGAGACGGGCGATGCGAGTGGGCGGGCGTTCCGCACCGCTCTGGAGAGCCTGACGGCCGAGAGGCAGGGCGCGGCTCCCGAATCCGCCACACGAGTGACACGGCTGGCCGATGCGACCGAGGCGCTGAGGTCCGCGCCCGGGACGACGCCCGAGGCCTGGGCCTCCTGGTCCGGAGACGCTCCGTTCTTCGTCTCGTGGAAGGCGACTCGCACAGGGCGGGACCCTCTGCAGCCTGCGGGGGTCAGTCTCACGAACTGGATCAGATGGCGACGCGCCGTCGCACCGCTGCGGACTCACGGGCTGCTCGAGGCCTACAACACCGTTCTCACGGGTGCTCTGCCCGCCGACGAGGCCCGCGACGCGTTCGAGCGCGGATTCGCGACGGCCAGCGCACACGAACGCGCACGCTCGACTGGTCTGGACGAGTTCGACGCGCTCGGGCAGGAGCGGGCCATCGATCGCTACACCGACTCGGCCCGCGACATCCGAGACGAGCTTCCGCAGTCGATCCCCGCGCAGCTCCTCGGGCGGCGTGGCTTCGACCATCAGACGGCCAAGGGCCGCGCCGGCAAGTTCGTCGCCGAGGTCAACAAGATGCGCGGCCGCATGAGCGTCCGCGACATCATGACGACCTACGGCGACCTCGTGGCCGAGATCACCCCGTGCGTCCTCGTCAGCCCGGACTCCGTCGCCCGGTTCTTCCCGGCGAAGGCCGACCTCTTCGACATCGTCGTCTTCGACGAGGCCTCGCAGGTCCGCGTGGCCGACGCCGTCGGGGCCATGGGGCGGGCCACCTCGGTGGTCGTGGTTGGCGACAGCAAGCAGATGCCTCCCACGTCGTTCGCGGAGGCCACCGTCGACGACGACGACACCGAGGCCCAGATCGAGGACGTCCTCGCCCGCGACGAGGAGTCGATCCTCGCGGAGTGCAAGCAGGCCCGGATCGAGAGCCGGTGGCTCTCGTGGCACTACCGCAGCCAGGACGAGTCCCTCATCGCCTTCAGCAACCGAAACTACTACGAGGACCGCCTGACGTCGTTCCCTGCTCCGGCCCATGGTTCCGTCGACGACGGCGTCGGCGGCCACGGGATCACCCTGCGTCGCGTCGACGGGAGGTTCCTCCGGTCCGGCCCCGCCAAGACCCTGCGGACGAACCAGGTCGAGGCCGACGCGATCGTGGCCGAGATCCGTCACCGGTTCGCCGTCGACCCGGCGGGCACGCCGTCGCTGGGCGTCGTCACGTTCAACGCCCAGCAGCGCACGCTCATCGAGTCGATGCTGCGCGACACGGGCGACGAGCGGATCGTCGACGCGCTGGACGCCTCCACCGACGGACTGTTCGTCAAGAACCTCGAGAACGTGCAGGGGGACGAGCGCGACACCATCCTGTTCTCGACGGCCTTCAGCGCGAACGACAAGGGCGTGCTGCCGCTGAACTTCGGCCCTCTGACGAACTTCGGCGGCGAGCGCCGTCTGAACGTGGCGATCACGCGAGCCCGCCGTCAGGTGATCCTGTTCTCGAGCTTCGACCCGGGTGATCTGCGGGCCGAAGAGACGACGTCGCGCGGCATCCGCGACCTCCGGGCGTACCTCGAGCTCGCGCAGCGGGGCGCGGAGAACGTCCTCTCGGCCGCCCGCACGACGACGAGGTCGGATCTCCACCGTGAGGATCTGGCCGAGGCGCTGCGGGGTCGCGGTCTCGAGGTCACGACCGACGTCGGGCTCTCGGACTTCAAGGTCGACCTCGCCGTCTCCGCGGCAGGGCACCCTGGTGCGCCGACGACGGCCGTCCTGCTCGACGGTCCGAGCTGGGCCCAGCGGGGCACGGTCGCCGATCGTGACGCACTGCCCGTGGAGGTGCTCGGCGGGTTGATGAAATGGCCTGCGGTCGAGCGCGTGTGGCTGCCCGAGTGGCTCGCTGATCGTGAGGGTGTGCTCGACAGGCTGGTCGCGGCCGTTCCTGGGCCGGCCGGCCGCTAGGCAGAGCGCTCGGCACCTGCCGTCGGCCCCAGAACGGGGTCGCCGACACGGGTGACTGCGGGCCATGCGTATGTGAGCATGGATCAAGGATTGTGCTCGGCGTATGCGCAGTCGGATCAGGAGAACGAACGTGGTGCACAACGGCTATGCGGTCATCGATTTCGAGACGACCGGGCTCTCACCTCAGCACCACCATCGGATCATCGAGGTCGGCATCGTCCACGTCGCTCCCGACGGCACGATCGAAGGTTCGTACGAGACTGTGATCAACCCGTCGCGCGACCTAGGTCCGACGCACATTCACCAGCTGCGTGGTGCGGACGTCAAAGACGCCCCTCCCTTCGCCGACATCGCGCCGCAGCTCGTCGAGCACCTCCGCGGTCGGGTGCTCGTCGCGCACAACGCCCGCTTCGAGACGACCTTCCTGCGTCACGAGCTCGGCAAGCTCGGCGTGACATCTCCCATCACCGACGACGGCGCGCTCTGCACCATGAAGCTCGCGACCACGTATCTGCCGGGTTCGGGGCGCAAGCTGGCGGACTGCTGCGCCGCGTTCGACATCCCGTTGGTCGACGCCCACGAGGCTCTGGCCGATGCGCGTGCTACGGCGCACCTCCTCAGCGCGTACCTCGAGGCGGGCCGCGATCAGCGCGCCTGGTGGGCGCAGTGGGGCGACTTCGCCGCGCAGGCTCCCTGGCCGGTGCTCACGACGGGGTCGTCCGCTCCGTGGATGTCCCGTCGTCGCGGAGTCGGCGTCGACGCTCCGGCTCTCGTGCGCGCGGGTCAGCCCAGCGCATCGCTGGTCGGCGAAACGAAGTCGTTCCTCGATCGGACCACCGACCGTCTGCGTCCGATCGCAGGAACGGGTCGAGAGCTCGACTACGTGGCCGTGCTCGACCGGGCGTTGTCCGACGGCTTCCTGTCGGTGTCCGAGAGCGAAGAGCTGCGGAGCGTCGCCGAGGCCATCGGCGTCACCCCGACCCGTCGTGTCGAGCTCCACCACGAGTACTTCGACGGGATCGTCGATGCGGCGTGGGCGGACGGCGTGCTCACCTCGGCCGAGAAGGCCGACATCGAGGCCGTGGCCATCATGCTCGACATCGCCGCCGGGCCGCGCCGCGCAGCACTCGAGTCGCGCGCGGCCACAGCGATCGTCGCTGAGACGGCACCCATGACACGTCTGGCACCCGGCGATCTGGTCGTGCTCACCGGCGAGATGTCCGAACCCCGCGATCGCATCGAGGCACTTCTGATCGCGCTGGGGGTCGTCGTGAAGGCCGGCATCACGAAGAAGACGTCCCTCCTCGTGGCCGCCGACCCCGACAGCCTCTCCGGCAAATCCCAGAAGGCCCGCCAGTACGGCATCCCGATCGTCGGCGAGGCCGAGCTGCGCGCCTTGCTGCGAACGCCCTGACGATCGCCAGATCTCGGGCACCCCGGCCGGGCATCTCCGATGTCGGGCGTTCTGGATACGCTCGCACTCAGACCGCAGATCAGAAGACCAGGGGGGTTGCGATCACGGATTCGCGCATGCCGGAAAAGGCTAAAGACAACGTGGTGAAGGCCGTCGGGAACCTCGCCAGGTTCGCCCGAGAGTCGTCGGCGAAGGTCGCCGAGCAAGCAGCCGACGTCAAGGAGGCTGCCGCGGACACCGTCGAGAGGTTCGCCACGAAGAAGGCGGACCCGTATACGGAGGCGATAGCCGACTACAACGACGCCTTCACGTCGATGAGTGAGAAGGGCGTCGCTCTCCTCGGTCAACGTGATCGGTCGACCGACCTGATCGGTTTCATTGAGCTCCTGGTGAACAGCGTGGCGAACACGCCCAAGTCGTTCGATGCGGACTTCGAGCAGATCGCCGCGGCCAGGTCGGAGTTCCTCGACGCCGAGGAGTTCGCGCGGAGGGATCTCGATGCCGCTCGCAGATCAGCCCTGGGCGTCGGGGCCGGTCTAACGACGGGCGCAGCCATCGCCAGCCTCGCCCCGACCGCAGCACTCTGGGTCGCGACCACGTTCGGTGCTGCGTCGACGGGCACGGCGATCTCCACCCTCTCCGGAGTCGCGGCGACCAACGCCGCACTCGCCTGGCTGGGCGGGGGCACACTCGCCGCCGGAGGAGGAGGCGCGGCCGCAGGGGGTGCCTTACTCGCACTCGCAGGGCCGGTCGGCTGGACGATCGCGGGTGCAGGACTCCTCGCGTCCATCGCTCTCTTCACGAAGAAGAAGCTCGAGAACCGAGAAGCGCTGGAAGAGGCTCTGACCGCGGTGAAGGCGAACACGGCGATGGTGAGGGGAATGGACGCCGAGATCGGCGATCTCCTCACGAGGACGACATCGATCCGTGCTTCGTTGGCCAAGACCTACGGTGAGGCCTTGTCGACCTACGGCCGCGACTACCTCTCTCTGACATCGCCCGAGCAAAGCCAGCTCATCGCACTGGTGAACAACACGAAGAGCTGTGCGGCTCTGTTGGGCACGCGACTGGAGCGGAGCGTCGACGGTGCGTGACGTCTCCGACGTCGCCAGCAGCAATCAGGAGCAGGCAGTCGCTGCCTGGATCGGGCATCTCAACCAGTTGCGACTCGACACCTTGTTCAGCCGACTGGCGGCGCAGGATGAGCACCTGGGCGACGCACTCTCGAGCATCGACTCCGCGATCAGGAAGATCGATCTCGAGGTCGTCAGCAGGAATCGCGGTGGGGTGAAGGGAATGCACGGCTTCATCGCCGAGGTGGCCGAAGTCGGGATCGGGAATGCGCGACGTCTAGTCGTCGGCGACGGCGCGGCGTTCGAATGGGTAAACGACAACGGACCGGTCGACCTGCTGCGGGAGGGCATCGAGATACAGCAGAAGTTCGTCGCGGCCGGCGGTCGTCTCGGGCTCGGCGCCATCACCGATCACCTGACGAGATACCCCGACTTCGTCGAGAACGGGGGCAGATATCAGATCCCGCGGGATCACTACGAAGTGATCCGGGACCTCCATGCCATGAGCGCTGAGGATGCGGGAACACTCCTGTCCCGGACCGGTGAGGGCCCGTCGTTCAAGGATTGGAGTCGCGTCCAAGCGTTCTTCGACACAGGGGATGTCGGCCTCGGTTCGTTGGAACCCTCCCGACTCGACTACGACCAGGTTCAGAGGAGTGCCTTCGGAGAGACCCTCGACGCCGAGAAAGAGGCGTTGCAGTCGACGGACGAGAACATTCGCGACGACCTGCGGAACGACAGCCGCCCGGGTCTCCAAGAGGGGCTTCAGGTCACCCTCCTCAGTGCCGCCTTCGAGGGTGGAGCCGCACTCGTGATGGCGATCGTCCAGAAGGTCCGCGGCGGCATGAAGCTCCGGGATTTCACGCGCGACGACTGGACGGATATCGCGGGCACCGCAGGTCACGGCTTCGTTAAGGGAGGCGTGCGGGGAGTCACCATCTACTCGCTGACGAACTTCACTGCGACTTCGGCGGCGGTGGCCAGCTCGGTCGTCACGAGCGCGTTCAGCATCGCACAACAGGCGAGCAAGCTCCGTCGAGGCGAGATGACGGAGATGGAGTTCATCGAGAACGCCGAGTTGGTCTGCCTCGATGCCGCAGTGAGCGCACTGTCGTCACTCGTCGGTCAGGCCTTCATCCCCGTGCCCGTCCTCGGGGCTGTCATCGGGAATACGGTCGGGACCGTCATGTACCAGGCGACCCGTGCCTCACTGTCTCGGAGGGAGAGAGACCTCATCGAGGGTTACTTGCGCATCCAGCGAGAGCTCGGCGACGAACTCAGCGCCGAGTACGACCAGCTGATCGAGACGCTCAACGTCAGCCTGTCCGACTACCTCGAGGTGCTCGAGCGCGCCTTCTCCCCTGACGTCGTGGTCGCCGCCCTGGGGTCGGTCGAACTCGCGATGAAGATGGGGGTGGACGAAGCGGAGGTGCTCGACACCGAGGAGAAAGCCATGACCTTCTTCCTCGGCTGAGGACACCGCTCACCGACCCGCGCCATCCCCTGACACGGCGATGAGTGTCTAGCTCGCCACCACGCTTACCATCCCCGTCGCCAGGATCGTCAGCACCGTCGTCCACAGGACGATGGCGACGGCCTGCCAGAGCATGACCCAGTTCTTGGGGACTCCGCTGCCGACGAGGGTCGCGGCGGTGAACATGGTTGGGAGGGCGAGCGGGGCGAGGAGGCTCGCTCCCGGGACGCCGAACCTCACCAGCCAGCGCTTCAGACGTTTCTGGCCCTTTTTCTCGGGCTTGGGCTCGAACGTCGCTTCGGGCACCACGACCGTCGCCGTACCCGCTACACCGGCCGAGCGAGCTGTGCCCGCCCAACGAGCCGCACCGGCCGAGCCCGACCAACCGCCCGAACCCGACGCGCCGGCCTGACCGGACGTTCCCACCCCGGCCGACCCGCTCCTCCTGCGCCTCCCGACGACCCCCTCCCGCACCCGCGACCCGACGAACACCACCGCCGCGACACACAGCAGGTTCCCGACGATGCCCGCGAGCGCCGCCACCACCGGGTTCATCCCGCCGACCACCCCCAGCACGGCCGACCCCTCCCCCTCGATGAACGGCACCGCCCCGGCCAGCATGATCACGAGCGGCTGCAGGATCTCGGGCACCTGGCCCACCAGTTCCTGGAACCAGCCGAACGGGCCTCCCGGCAAAGCACCCGACTCACCCGCCGCACCTGGCAATGCGAAGGACGTAGTGGACGGTGCAGTGAACCTGATGGACATGATGATCTCCTTCGATTGGTGTCGCTGAAGCGGACAGGCGCGCCGAACACCGGCGCGAGAGAAGCGGTAGACACCGAGCGCTCGAGCGGTCGAGCACGGCGAAACGGAACGTGCCGAGCGTTCTAGCCGAGTCGGCGGATCCGGCAGATGCGGCGGGTGGGCGTCATCCGCGGCGGGTCAGCCCTGACCCGCCACCCACGACGAGAACCCGCCCCGCCCGCAAGAACGCACCTCACGAGCCCTCGGCCGCCGGCAATCCGATTGTCACGAACAGCGTCGTCGACAGCATCGCGGCCGCCGCCGCAGCGATCGCGTCTCCCGCGACCCGCGCGCCCCACTCCCCGTGCTGCAGCGCCCGACCCCGCGTGTACACGTCCCCCGACCACGGGATCTCACGATGCATCGCCGGCAGCGACCCGCTGGCCGAGACGCGAGCGGCGAGCGCCGCCTCCCGCACCGACGGCTCCGCGCCGTCCACCAGCACGCGCCTCAAGGACGCGACGAGCTCGCTCCTCCGCCCCGTGCCTCCTTCGACGAGCCGCGACCCCGGGATGAACCCGAACCTCTTGGTCGCCTCGCGCTGCAACGCACCACGCTGCACCAGTCGTTCGATCGTCGGCGCCCGCAGTCCGGGCCCGATCTCGAGCACCAGCGAGTACGCGTCGGTGGGCTTCCTTTCGATCCGCTGCCAGGTGCCGCGCAGCAGCGGATCGGTCGGCGCCGGCAGGTCCGTCACACGCACCTGCCGCCCACGCAGCGTCGTCGTGCGGTCGATGTCGACCCGACCCGCCAGCGTGAGCTCGGTCAGCACCGCCCCGGCCAGCACGTGGAACAGCGGCGAGCCCTCGCTGCGGATCGAGCCCGACGGCGGGTCGAACAGCACGAGCAGGAGGTCCTCGGCCAGCGACGGAGCCGCCGTGGTGATCGCATCGGTCATCGGTCGTCTCCTCGCGGAGTCGCAGTCGAGGTGGAGTCTGCGGAGGTGACGGGATCCGGGGAGGAGGCCCGCGCCTCCTCGGCATCGTCCTCCGGGGGCAGCGCCGCCTCGAGGGCGGCCAGGGCGTCGAGAGAGCCGCTGCTGATCAGGCTGGCGCGGTAGAGCACCTCGCGCTGAGCTCCGTTGTAGAGCTCGCCCACGGAGTCGACCACGGTCGACTGAGTCGAGGAGGCGCTCCCCCGCGCCCGAGACCCCGGATCGTTCAACCACGGGTACTTCTCGACCATCGCGGCGAGCCCCGGGGCGATCTCCTCGCTGAGTCGCCGGCGGGTGGCGCGGTCGGCGTCGGCGGGGAGCTCGTCGAGGGCGATGTCGGCGGCGGTCCGAGGGGTGTCGATGAGCATCTGGCGGAGGTCGCCCATGGCCTCGGCGTCGAACACACGCGACCAGATGAGGAGGAGCGACTGGTCCGCCGCGCTCAGGTCGCGCCCCGCCTCGGCGAACCCCTCGGGCAAGGAGGCGCTGGTCCCGTGCTGCAGGATGGCCGCCAGTTCGCGCCGGATCCGTTGCAGGCGCTCGATCGTGGCGGCGAGCTCGGCGTCGATGGTGCGGAGGGCCGCCTGGGGGTCGTCGACGGACGACCCGAGCGACTCGATCTGAGCGAGCGGAACGCCGAGCTCGGTGAGGCGGGTGATCTGCAGCAGGCGGACGAGGTGCCGCACCTCGTACTGCTTGTAGTTGTTGCTGAGCCGCTCGGGCTCGTCGAGCAGCCCGAGCTGGTGGTAGTACCGCACCGCCTTGACGGTCGTGCCGGCCAGCCCGGCCAGCTCGCGGGTGCTCCAGGCCACGGGTGGGCTCCTCTCGGTTGCGCCGGCGGGATGCCGGCGTGTACCCAGTAGAGACTGTGACCTCGGGGCAGGGTCAAGGTATGCACGCAGTTTTCTCGCTAAGACAGGCGACGAACCTGCCCTTGGCTCGAATTGCACGAGTCACGACGGGTGATCGGACAGCTGGCGCGGGTCGATGGCTCTTGCTGAAGTGAGTGCCGTCCGAGCTGAGGCGGTGAGTGCGGTCAACGTCCGCCCGAATTCGGTCGCCGATCTGGCGGTGCTGCGGGAAACCATGGGTGATCGGCTGCTGGTGGTCGACGGGATCCAGGGCTTCGGCGTGGTCGATCTCGACTGGACGCTGGCCGATGCGCTGGTCATGGGTGGTCAGAAGTGGTTGCCGGCCCGGTGGGGTGCCGGGTTTCGTGGCGTTGTCATCGAGGGCGTTGGAGCGTCTACGGCTGCTGCTGGGTGGCTGGACAGGTGTTGAGGGAGTGTCGCGGTACGACGGCGTGCCGCACGAGCCGTTGTCCGGGGCACAGCGTCTGTCAGTTACGAACGGACCGCCGTTCGCGTCGGGTCCGCTGGCGACGGCGCTGTCGCAGGTGGAGTCGGTCGGCGTCGACGTGATCGCGTGGCGGATCGGCGCTACGGAGGGTGTCCTCATCTCGGCTGGGCGCTGCAGGTGGCGGTGCTGTTGCCGACGGTTCGCGAGGAACGGGCCGGCATCGTAGTGGCGGGTGTCCCCGGTGGCTTGGCCGTGTCGGTGGGCGCCCGCCTCGAGGCCGGGGGTGTGACAGCGACGCTGCACGGCGACGACCGCGCGAGTCTCAGCGTGCATGCGACGACCACGCCGGCGGCGCTCGACGCGGTCGTCTCGGTCTTGGGCGCCCCCGCGTGGCCTTGTGGCGCCGGACTGGAGGTGTTCGACCGGCAGCGTCGATACCCGTCAGGTCACGGGATGGGGACGACGTCCCAGTCCCCGGAACAATCGAGCAGGAACACCAGAGGCTCCTCGCCTGGCCTAGAGAGTGTGCTGACCCCGAATCCCATCCCCTGCGCTCGCGGCAGGGAGGCGCTGACCGCGGTCCGCTCGGGGTTGTCGCCCGGCCTGCTGGCCGGCTCGGTGGCGAGGTTCTGCTGCAGTTCACTCACGCTGTCCCGAGAAGCCTGGACGCGGGGGCGTCGCGATGCCGGCGACGACACCTGGGATCGACTGCTGCGCAACTTGAATACTCGCGCGCTAACAAGACTTGACTTCGAAAGCAGACAACAAAGCGGATGCCCGCCGCACCAGGACAGGCAGGTCCGACTTAGGCCACCTCCGCGGAGCCCATTTCTAGTCCACCGACGGGCCCCGCAGCCGCATCGCAAGATCGACGCCGCGAACCCGCGGGCGCGTTTAAAGCAATTCTGTCGGTGGCTCAATGTATGGTGATCAGCGTCATCGATGGGCAAAATTGCCCGGTGACAAAGTCATCCATCAACCGAGGAGAGCTATGGCGACCTGGGGATACCGTGTCTACACGTTTAAGCTGGTTGGGGGTCAGGACGAGCTTTCCCAAGAGATCGAAGAACATCGGGAGCGCCTTCACGAAGTGCTGACTCTGGTTGGACAGAGAACGCGAGTTGGAAAGCCATATCGAGGCACGACGGAAGCTGAAGTGGGCGATGAAGAAGCCCTCCAGGAGCTGCCCGAAGATGAGTACGAGAACACTCAACCCACTCTGACAGTGCGTGGTAGCGCCTTCGACAAAGACCTCTCGGCTATCCACGCCAACATTGCCCTCGGCGAACAGGGGCTCCATGATTACGCCATTAATCCCGCTGAAGGTTCCGATCGAGTTGACGTCAAGAGCCGCTCCGCCGAAACGCCACGTCGGACCGACTTTTACTTCGCCTCGGCCGGCTTCGAGGGCTTCCTCGTCACCGAAGTTGTAGGAATGAAGGATCCAATACCCCTGCTTGCTAAATGGATTAGACACGTCTCAATGAGGCAGAGGAAACAGAAGCTTGACGCAATCACGAGCCTTTACCAAACACCTGACCCAGAAGGCACCCGTGTGTCGAAGACCAAGGCTCACGCCGCGGTACCTAAGACGCTCAGCATTCGAGTGGAGCGCGTAGCAGACCCTGAGCTACTCAAGCAAATTCTGGATGATATTCAGTCGATGGATACTGAGTACACCGAACTTGACGAAGATAACAACGAGACTGACAAGCGCCTCATCGTGAAGGTTCGCGAGAAAAAGGTCCAGCGATCGATTGTCGACTTGCTTGCGGGTACAGGTGACGGTGACAGCATTATCAGGCAGACACTCGAGGAGCTTGACATGGATGCCGAGGGGCTTCGTGCGGCGAAAATCGAACCGAATAAGGTAAAGGCGCATGTGCGCGGCAACGACGGCACAACTACTCTCGCGCCGGGAAAGATCTCGGATCTCTTCAATTATTCCTTTAAGGCAGCAGGCCGACCAGGAGACTCCCCTTACTACACAACGACGCTCAGTAAGATTGATCAACTAAAAAAGCCGTCGCAAATCCCTCTCGTAACACCCGAGGGCTCAGAAATGATCGAGTGGGTTCAACGAGAGGAGGAAGGGTGGCAAGTGCAGGAGACTCCAAACAACGAGTAGCTGTTCCTAAGTATCACCGCGGCATCGGCATAGCCGCGATAGTTATCTGCCTTGCTCTCCTCTTTCTACTGAATGCGCGTGCATCCTCTTTCGACACGATTGCGAGCGCACTAGGTCTCTACTCTGCTGCCCTTTTGGGCGTTTTTACCATCCTGACCTCGTGGCGAAGCGCCGTCACTAACCGGAAACAGCGTTACATGCAGGTTGAGGACAAGTGGCGAAGCGTGATTGACCGTAGCGTACTCTTCGCGCTCCGGGGGTCTACGCTTTCGTTCATGCTCATGCTGTTCAGTGTAATCGCACCTGCTATAAAGGGTCAGTTTGCGGACTTAGTAGGAACTGATGTTTACGACTTCCTGGCCAGATCCATCAGCGCCATCGCGATATCTGGCGTGGTTTTGCTTGGTCTTATGTCGCTGCAAATAGTTCGCGACGTCACCGCCGTTTATGAGTGGAATAATGGCATTGAAGAACAAGACGCTATTACGCAGGCCCAGCGCGACGCACAGAAAAAAATTTAGCGCGCGCAGGCCATCAGTGTTTGGAGGCCACCCCTCGGTGACCATCGACGAAGTCACTGTCTGGCCGCGTACCGATGCTATCGAATGTGGAACAGTCGATAAAGTATCTACGAAAGAAGGCGCGAGACACACATCCAACTTTAGTTCCGACGGATCGACCAGGTCCGCGACGACGTAATCTGCATGTTATTAATCGGGCATCCCTGCCAGCACTCGGTGAAGTTGCTTGGTGCCGTGGTAACGAGCGAGCCCTTCATTATGGGAGTATGTGGAGATATCGGTCGCGCCGTCGCTTCAGAAGCGATAGACCATATAGGTGCCGCGGCTTAATCTATGCGGATGCGCGCCTTACCGTTCATCGAGGCTGACAGCAAGACAGGGCGCCGCAGACAGATATTGGTAGAAAGCGCATCGGCCTTTCGGTCGACCTGATCAAGAGGTTGGAGGACGACGAGGCCGTGTTTAGACGCGGGGCTTGGAGGCATTTTTGGAAAGCGTCGCGACTGCCGGGAGCGCAATGGCACCGATAACTCCAACTCCTACGAGCGCCCTCCGTCCGGCTTCTTTGGCCGCCGTTCTGCGTTGCTGAGGATCAAGGAACGCCACCTGCCACGGCGTCGCGCTGAGGACGTAGCGATCGGACTCGATACCGAGTGGGGCATGGAAGCCATCGACGATCTCTGCCAGTGAGTTGAGCGAAGCGACCACGGACCGCGCGGCTCTCGCGTGGAGGATGATGTTTTCGTTGGCGATGCCGCCGGCGGCATCCATTCGTGCCATCAACCGGGTCGTGTGTTCGAGCACACCCGCCCGGCGCTTCTCGCGTGCAGCAACCAGTCCACGCCTGTGACCTTCGAAATTCTCGGGCGCGGTCGAAAGGACGTGGTCAAGTTCGACGACTCTGAACTCGTCCTGGAGCTCGAAGCAGCGAGCGAGGATGGCGAGCTGGACTGTAACCTCGCGCTCGACCTTTCGAGTCACCTTCTTGAGCTCACCGGTCTTCCGCTGGCCGTCGATTTTGTCCGCTAGTGCACGGAGTGCGAGCAACGCGTCCTCCTGCACGTCCAGGATCGTCGAAGCTTCACCGCTCACCTTTTCCCACAGCGTTCTCGGGTCCCCGCCGTTTTCACCGAGTGTCCTGGCCTCCTCAATCGCCTCACCGGCGCGCTTCATCCTGGCGAGCACGGCGTCTCGTTGTGTACGGCGTACATCGTCGAGCTTCTCGTCGATGCTGACGAGCAGCGCTCGAAGCTCTTGAGCCTCCGCCTGCTGGGCGAACTGGCTCATGAGCCCTCCCACGCCGGAGAACACCGCAGGGTTCGCGAGCATGGACGCTGGGCCGTCTTCGACCTGGAGCCACTTGAGTGATGTCCTGCCCGTTTCCCCGAGCATCGCGTGGCTAATACCCTTAGTCCTTGTCTTCATCAGTCCGCCCGCATCTTGAAGTCGCTTTGCGGACTCGGGCGTCAGCTTGAGGTACATCGCCGACTGCTCCACGACACCCGAAGCGGCCCCAAGGACAGCGGCACCCGTCTTCGTGACGGTGCGGAGCTTACCCAGGTCGAACTCACGCGCCCACGTCACGAGACCAGCGTGATCTAGGAATCGTCCGATGGCCGAGCGATCGCCAACTACAACCACGCCGTCGTCGTCGCCGACCAGTTCGATCTCTGCCACTCCCTGCTCCTTCGTGCTGAGTGAAAAACCTATCGGCGCGTGTCGACATCCGCCACGCGCAGGCTTTACGAAGATTCAAGTGTGCCGGAGACGCAATGCGGCAAGCCCGTTCTGGCGGACACGCACGCTTTCGCGTCGTGGAGTGTCGGTGCGCTCAGGCAGACTGAGGAACATTCATCGTACGGGTCAGGGACTCGGGAAACAGAGGGGGCTATCGCTTTGGAGGACGTTGCACGCGCAAGCCCGAGTGAGTTGATCGAGCACCTGCATGCCAACCTTGACGCTCACTTCACCGAGTTGGCTGCGCGCCGCGCCAATCTCGCGCCACCAGCGCCTGTCTTTGCACTCGAGCACGGCCTGAGCGCCAACGACATCACGCTCTTGACCAAAGCAGTAGGCGACGCACATCGACTGGGCTTGATGCCAGCCGCGAGCCAAAACTCCTGGCTCCCCTTCGTGGTGCATGCCGCCGAGGTTGGCTATATCTACGACGGAGTCGAGTACTGGCCGATCTACGCCTCGAAGACTCTCCGCTGGGCCGACAGCGACTACGAGCGAGATCGCGTCCGCAACTGGTTCGTCAAGTTCTCGCGGCAGTATGGAGGTGCTATCCCGCAGGGTGCTTGGGCGCGAACCTTCAGCAAGATTGCCTGGCCGATTACCCATGCAGTCCTCCCCCGGTATCTCCAGGTGCAACTCGCGAAGATGCTGTCCGACTACCGAGCGAGCTGGCCGAGTTTGCTCGACGACCCCTCAGCCCTGGGTACGCGGCTGCATGCATGGTCTCGGTACTACGGTGACCGCCTCGAGAAGTTCTGCCAAAACACGGAGATCGTTGGCCGCCTTGCCGTAGCCCTACTCATCACCGACGAATACACAGATTCGCCGCTAATTGAGTCGACTGCCCTCGCACGCATTGTCGAGAGCCTTAATTCGGAGCGCCAGTCGCGGCGGTGGCTGTCAGAAGCTCGCCGCTCTGCCAGCAGCATCCACACCCACAACTTTAGACCCCCGGACGCCCAGGAAGACCCGACGCGTCTTCGGCCCCGGCGTCCGGCAGCAACTGACCCGCCACTTCAATTGCGCGAAGACGCCACCGGACTCTGGCGAGCATTGGCGATTCTGCCGGATCTTAGACTCCTGCAGCACGCCATGCCTCACCTTTACGAGGCGCTACGCACTTCACGTGCGGTCGTTGCGGGCGCCCGTCGGGACATCCCCACCAGTGGACTCCTCTACGCCACGCCACCGATCGAACTCACCCGTTGGCCTGCACCGCCCCAGCCGTTCCTGCAGTTGCGACGCGCATCGGACGAGGTCAACCTCCTGCTCGCTGAGCAATGCCGGATCACCCAGGGGCCATGGTGGGTCTTTCGCCGGAAACCAGGAGCACCCGCGGGCGAGGTAAAAGGCAAGTTCGTTCGGCCCGGAGCCAGCTACTGCATCCTCGGCGACCAAGCACTATCCCCGCCGGCGCTTGAATGGTGCGTCAAGGTGGACATCGCCCTTGAAGGCATGAGTGCCTACGTCCTGAGCGTGCCCACCACACTGAGTAAGGAGGACGCTGCGGCGCTGGTCGAAGCTGGCATCTCAGTAGTTTCCGACATCCGAGTGCGCCCAGTCGGGGTTGTGGCGGGCCGCTGGGATGGCGACGGCCTTGCCGAGTGGCTGTCAGGCGAGTCGGTGCTGATTGCAATCCATGCCGAGCACTCGCCCAATAAGGTCGGCCTTCACATCAACGGAGATGCCTATCTACTCGACTGGCCTGAGGGCGAGTCCGAGATGTTCCTCTCGCTTGGGGAGTTGGCCGCGGGGACACACGAGATCGCTGTGTCGGTTGACCTGAACGGCGAGAACTTCAAGACCGAGGGGTCCCTGCTTGCGATCATCCGTAATCCGGACGTGCACGGTGAAGCCGGCCTCGCAGGCGAAGGTATTCGAGTACGCAGCTTCCCCGCGCAGCCGAGTCTTCCTGAACTCTGGGATGGTCGAGCGTTCCTAGAGATCGATGGGCCAAGTGACTCGGGCGCCGAACTCGCGCTTACCCTTCACGGTGGTGGCGGCACGCAACTGGCAATCCACCGCCAGAATCTCCGGCTCCCGGTCACGGGCAGCGATTGGCAACAACTCCTTGTTCGGCTGCGCGAGCAGCCCCAGATTGCTCGTCACTACGACGCAGCAGACACGGCCGAACTGGCCGTGAGTAGGGCGGGCGTGGGGTTCGCCACGCTCCGATGTGAGCGCGGCTTTCAGGGGCTGCGATGGATTATCTCAAGGCGGCATCGCGACAACGGCTACATTGCGCGTCTCATCGACCGCACCGATGGCGACCCGGTCGACGTCGTCTTCTATCCAGCCGAACGCCCTCTCAGCGGCCAGCCACAGCCGGCCAACCAGGAGTTCTCAGGCCCGCCACGCGGCGGCTTACTCGTTGCCAGTAACAATCAGGATCGAGCCCTGCAGATCATTCCCCCCGACGCGACCCAATTGATTGGCGCCTGTGAAGCAACGCCATCGATTCCTACCGTGCAGAAGTCTTTGGTCGAATGCACGAGACTCATGAAGGGTCACCAGTTGTGGAAGAACGCACAGCTCCCTGCCCATCCGTTCGGAATACGCCAGCGTCGTCGGGTTCTCGACGCGATCACTGGGGCGCTTGTGGGATTGCTTACGCCTGGCAAATGGTTGAGCATTGAGGGCCAAATCGCGACGAGGGCGGCGGCGGATGTGGACCTCGACCGCGCCCAGTCACTCGTTGGAGAGAGTACTGCGCACCGTGCCGCCGCGCATGCGATTGCGAACCACCTGTGGGAGTGGGATACCCGCGCGCGGCTTATCGAAGGGTTCAGCGAGGCAGCGGGGGCGCTTATATCGTCGTCGGGCATGCCGAATAAACACAAGGGCGCGCGGTTCCTACTCCAGCTCGCCAGTTCTCCGAGCGAGCTTCTCGAGTGGGAAACGGCCGAACGCAATCAGTACCTCCGCGCAGTCATGACTGACCCTGTGCTCTTACGCGCGGCACGATTCGCCGTGCTTGGTACCGTTGAAGAAGTCGCAGGAGGCGTCGGATGAACATTCAACGGATGACTCAGGGGGACCTCGAGGCAACGGCGGCCAAGTTGCTCGGTCTCGACCACGAAGCGACCGGGCTGCTCTCGATAGAGGGATTGTGCACGTCCATCCGCCGTGCAGCGTCACTGCTGTGTCCGGCGACGCCGCGTCAACTTGTCGACGCCGTACTCGAAGTGTTACGTCCGCTCTCACGGGACCTAAAGCGCGACGTAGTCGCCGAAGCACTTGATCTGGTCGTCAGCGTTGGCGATCTTCTCGAACTAAAATTAGGGGAATCAGGCGTGCGCCAGCTTTACCTCGCCCCACCCTCGTATGTGACAGTTGGACCAAGCCGGCACCTGTTGCTCGGCGTCAGGCCAAACGCAAGTCCGATCGTCGACGAGTCCCTCATCGGCGCCCCGGTGGAGTACGAAGCCCACACGCGGTTCCTGACGCTCGAGATGGACAACACCGCAGCTTCGTTGGTGGCCGCCGGGCTTCATCGTGTGACCACCGAGCAATGGGCACGCGTCCCTCGCGAAGAGCCTGCTTCATCGCTTATTGAGCGAACGGCCCGCCTGCTTGGCCAGCACCAGATGCCCGGCGAGATACAGGGTCTTGAGATCATCGATTCGGCGACACAGGTGCAGTACTACGTCGGTCGCTGGCGGGAACTTACCTCCAACGATGAAGGCATGCTCGTTGGCCGGCGCCCGCAGGCATATGGCGCCCCGGTGTGGTGTGTCCTGTACGTCGCGGGCGGGATTCCGCGCGCCGTTCTCGACTTCCCGATCGACTCCTCAGTTATGCCGGGGTGGGACGAGGCCCGCCATCTCCAAGCGGCCATCGATCATTATCGAGGCCATCCACAGGTCTTCAAGATCCGCTCGGCCGGACTGCCCGACGGCAGTCGACTGCTCGACCTCTTCGCTCCGCTACCCTCATGGGCAGAGCGGTACATCACGCTTATCGGAATACCGGTGAGCCGATCAAAGGGTGCGCTCCTCACCTATCGAGTTCCGCTCGATGCTGAGGATTCACTCGCGGGGCTTCTCTCGAAATCGCTGTGGATGACGAGAATCAAGGAAGTGCAGGGACGATGACAGGACGATCACTCACGATCGCTCAAACGGCGGACGAAATCAGGAACGCCCTCCGCGATTACATCGAAGCGACATATCACGTCGGCCATCCGTCGTTGATCCGTCAGCGGCAGGTGCTCCTCGATCAGCAGGGCAACACTTTCCAAACCCCGTTCCTTGAGAGCACGCCCCGCTACACCCCGGGCACGCAATTCGCCGACCTCACGCTTGACAAGGCCGCACTAGCGTTATTCGCTCGACTGACGTCGACGGAGCGCAATGACGCGCCGCTGCTCTTCGATCCTCCCTACACGCACCAGGCGTCCGCGCTCGAGGCTGCGGCGTCCGGGCGGAGTCTCGTGGTCACGACCGGTACCGGCTCCGGTAAGACAGAGACCTTCTTGCTCCCAATGCTGGCGAAGCTTGCCGAGGAAGCCGCCAATCGGCCGCAGTCTTTCGCGGCGCCTGGAGTCCGCGCTCTCGTGCTCTATCCCATGAACGCGCTCGTAAACGACCAGCTTGGCCGCCTTAGACTGCTTCTCGGTGATGGGCGAGTGACTAGCCAGTTCACAACGTGGGCTGATCGACCCGCACGCTTTGCGCGCTACACGAGTAGAACCCTCTACCCCGGTGTGCGAACTGTTGCCAAAGACAGAATCAAACTTAAGTCGCTGGAGAAGTACTACATCGCGCTCCTCGATGAAGCAGCGAAGCCGGCTTCGCCCCGGCAGAAGCGCGCAGCGAGGCTCGTTGGCGAGCTAAAGGCGCGCGGCAAGTGGCCGGCGAAGCCGGACTTGAAGGCTTGGTACGGGTCTAGTGGACAACACTGGGTGGACTCGAAGACCGGTGCCTTCCAGCGCGCGGTCATGCTCCCGGGCGACGCTGAGCTCCTCACGCGCCACGAGGTGCTGGCATGGCCGCCCGATGTTCTCATCACCAACTATTCAATGCTCGAGTACATGCTGATGCGGCCGCTCGAGCGTCCCATCTTCGATGCGACTCGGCAGTGGCTACGGGAAAACCCGGAGGAGAAGTTCCTCCTAATCGTCGACGAAGCACACCTATACCGCGGCGCGGCAGGCGCCGAGGTTGCGCTCCTGATGCGACGTCTGCGAGCGAGGCTCGATATCCCCGCCGATCGCCTCCAGGTCATCGCCACCAGTGCGAGCTTCTCGGGGGCCGAGAAAGCCCAGGCGTTCGCCGCGCAGCTGACCGGCAAGGACGTAAGCGACTTTGACGCGGTCACGGGCACACTCGACCTGCGAAATTCAGCGGAACCTGGGTCGCCTAAAGATGCTGAAGTGCTGGCCTCAGTTCACATGGACGCCTACTACAGCGCGAAGACCGACGAGGCGCGAACTCAGGCGCTGGCTCCGCTGCTGAAGTACAGGGAAGTCGCTCACGACGCCGAAAGCTCCTCGAGCGCCCTGCTGTTCCGCGCGCTGAATGGGTACGCCCCACTCAGCCTTCTGATCAACAAGACGATGAAGCAGGCGTTGCCGGTCCATACACTGGGCTCGCACGCGTTCCCGGGAATCGACCCAACGGAGGCGGAGCGCGCCGCTTCCACTTTGATCGCGCTCGCGAGCGCCGCTCGCCTCAAGCCTGACGATGCGGGGCTGCTCCCGTGCCGCGTGCACGCCTTCTTCCGAGGCCTTCCTGGCATCTGGGTGTGCCTCGATGAGGACTGCTCTGTAGACCGCGGCGGAATCCCGAAGGGGCCCGTCGGTGCGATGTACGGCCAGCCCCGAAGCACCTGCGACTGCGGTGCGCGCGTCTTTGAGTTCTTCACTTGTCGCGAATGCGGCGCTACGTATGCACGGGCGTACACGGACGACGTCGCCAATCCTTCGTTCTTGTGGCAAGAGCCTGGAAGTGCCTTCCAGACGGCCTCGGGGCCTATCGCGGCGCTTGAACCGATCGACCTGCTTCTTGAAGAACCGTCCGAAGATGTCGGCAATGCCGTACTCAAGGAGCTCGACCTCGTTACCGGTCGCCTCAACCCACACGATCCCGGTGATCGCTGGCGGAGAGTCTGGGTGCGACTTCAGAAAGACGACGGGCACCAAGCAGATGCCGAACCTGCGGGCGGACAGAAGCAACCCGGAGAGTTCAACCCATGTGGCGTGTGCGGCGACCACGCACTGTTTGGTCGCACCAGCGTTCAAGACCATCAGACCAAGGGTGACGAGCCCTTCCGAGCACTCGTAAGTCGCCAGATTGAGGTGCAGCCTCCCGGGCCGAAGCCAGCCGACGACTTCGCTCCGCTGCGAGGCCGCAAGGTGCTCGCCTTCTCCGACTCGCGACAGGTTGCCGCTCGACTCGCACCAAATGTCCAGGAGTACTCACTCCGCGACGCCGTGCGGCCGATCATCCTCAAGGGCTGGAGCGAGCTATCGAAGCACCCTGTCGCGCCAACCATGAGCCTCGAGGACCTCTACCTGGTCGCGATGGTGGGGGCGAAGCTGTTGGGGGTTCGCCTCCGCCCTGAGCTCACAGGTACGGAGAACTTTGAGGCCTTCACGCAGGTCTCGGAGTCGCTCGATCGCGGCGCTCTGAGCGATTCTGCGGAGTTTATGCAGTTGTACGCCATTAAGGATCCGCCACCGCAGTCGCTTCTGCGAAGCCTGGTCCCCGCGCTCACGAGCCGCTACTACGGATTCATGTCGCTCGGCCTCGCCTCTCTCCGCGAGCGGGGCAATCTGAAGAACTCCGTGCTCGCCGAACTGGTCGACATTCCGGGTGTCGCGACGACCGAGGACGAGAAGCTCGCGCTGGTCCGGATGTGGCTGTCGCTCTGGATTCGCCCCGGTATCTGGTTCTCCTCGATGAGTGCGGACTGGAAGGGCACCAAGGTGCAGGCCGTGAGCGGCAAGTTTACGAAGTTGACGACCTGGCTCGGCACGCGAGAGGCTCGGCGGACCTTCAATGCCGAATGGCTGCCCGTGCTGCAGAGCAAGTTCTGTCAAAAGGTCGGCGACAAGTATCAGCTCGCCGCCCGCACGGTCGCGCTCGATCTCGACACCGTCTGGGGCTACTGCGAGCGGTGCCGCTCGACCCAGCGCCACTTCCCCGGCCGGCTCACCTGCATCTCCTGTGGTGCCGACAAGCTGAGGTCACTCGATGCAGAGGCGGACGAAGTCTTCCAAGCTCGCAAGGGCTACTACCGCGCAAGTTCGCGTCGCGCCCTTGCGGTGCCATCTGGCGAGGTGATGAGTGTCGTTGCAGCTGAGCACACCGCCCAGCTGAACTCGTCTCGGAGTGACGACGTGTTCTCAAAGGCAGAGATGCACGAGTTGCTGTTCCAGGACGTGAACATCGTGGTGCCCGCACCAGGAGAGCAACCAGAAGTAGCGATCGACCTTCTGTCTTGCACGACCACGATGGAGGTCGGCATCGATATCGGGTCGCTGAGCGGGGTCGCACTGCGCAACATGCCTCCATCACGAGCTAACTATCAGCAGCGTGCTGGTCGGGCAGGGCGCCGCGGCAACGCGGTAGCAACGGTGATCGCGTTCGGCAGCGCTGACACGCACGATGACCACTACTTCCGCGAGCCAGCCGAGATGGTGAGCGGAGAAGTCGCCGATCCCGTCCTTACTATCGACAACGTGGAGATCGCCAAGCGGCACATCACCGCCTTTCTGCTGCAGCGATATCATCAAGACCGAGTTCCGAACATTGACCCGGCGAAGATGCCCGCCAATCTCTTCGAAGTGCTTGGCTCGGTTGGCGAATTTCTGTCGAGTTCGGCGACGCTTAACCGGAGAGATTTCGAGAGTTGGCTCTTGAGCAACGAAGCCTCGCTTCGCACCGAAGTCGACGACTGGCTTCCAAGCGAAATTAGCGGTGATCGTCGAGACGGAGCACTGCAAGGCCTGGTCACCACAACACTTCACGGCATCGATGACGCTCTCGACATCCGAACGAGGCCGGCAATCGCCGAGCCGGCGCCCAACCAGCCCCCCCCAGCCGATGACGCAACTTCGGCCAACGGGGGCTCAGGAGCAGCAGGAACGGACTCAGGGGATGAAGCTTATGTTGCTGAGGACAGTGGCGAGGAGTTGAGCTCTCAGCGCGCGCGAGACAAGCTTCTCGATCGTCTGCTCTATAAGGGCGTACTTCCCCGCTATGCCTTCCCGACCGACGTTGTCAGCTTCCACGTATTCGACGAGGATCGGTCTACCCCATATCGTCCGGCATTCCAGTACGCGCCAAGTCAGGGTCTTACCGTCGCCCTGAGTCAGTACGCGCCCGGCAAAGTCGTTTGGGTCGACAAGCGCGAATGGACATCCGGCGCCCTCTACTCCCCAATGCGCAGGGAGCTCTCGGAGGCTTGGAACGATCGTCGCATCTACTTCGAGTGCCAGGACTGCCACTACGCGATCCACACTCCATGGGAGCACGCGGATCGTGGGCGCACGGACGTCTGCCCTGCCTGCATGGGCGACCGCTTCGGTCCCGGCATGAATTGGCTTCGTCCGCCAGGATTCGCGCATCGAATTGGCCAACCGCCTGGCACGAGCCCTGACGATGCACCAGCCGTGAGCTACGCGACCCGCGCCAAACTTATCGCCGACGGCCCCGGAAATACGGAACTCTGGGAGCACGTGAACGATCGCATTCAACTGAACTTTGATCACCAGAAGCTTCTGGTGTCCAACACCGGCCCGAACAACGAGGGTTACACTTTTTGCACATGGTGCGGCCTCATCGAACCGACCGCGATGCCAACACCACTGCTCGCGGGAACGCATGCCAAGCCGTTCCCTGACAAGGATCCGATGTGTCCCGGCGGTCGAGCCTCCCGAGGTTTGGTGCTCGGCACGGACTTCTTCTCGGATGTCTTGCTGCTCCGACTGACGGTCTCCGACCCGGTGACACTCCGACCGTCATATCTGTCCTCTCAAGTCGCGCTGCGTACCATCGCGGAGGCAATCACCATCGCGGCGGCGAAGCACCTCCAGATTGAGGCCAGCGAACTGCAAGCGGAATTTCGGCCGGCACTCACCCAATGGGGCGGGCATGGACGTGAAGCCGAAATCTACCTCTACGACACACTTTCCGGCGGCGCTGGCTTCACTCAGCAGGTGAGCCAACTGGGACGGAAGATCTTTGAGCTCGCACTTGAGCGACTAATTGATTGCCCGGCTGAGTGCGAAGAATCCTGTTACAGGTGCCTTCGGAGCTTCCGCAACCGATTCGAGCACTCCCAACTCGACCGCCATGTCGGCGCTAGTCTGCTGCGCTACCTGCTCGAAGGCACGCTCCCTGAGCTTTCGCCCGCACGTGTCAACCGCTCCGTACAACGTCTTTTCGAGGACCTCGATCGGTTCGGCGCGGATGACATTCGTTTCGAACGCGACGCCCAGATCGACGTCACCGGCATCGGTCAAGTGGTCGTTCCCATCCTTGCTACCAAGTCGAGCGGAGAGCGAGCGCTGATCGGTGTCCATGGCCCCCTGACACCCAAAATGGCTCCCACGCCCGAATTGCATCGCGTGGCTGAGGAAACTTCCGAACGACTTAAGTTCGTCGACGACCTGATCATCGCGCGCAGTCTTCCGAACGCATCTCGTGAGGTGCTGGAATTCCTACAGTGACCACGCCGAACGGCCCTGAGACAGGTATCAAAGGAACGATAGGTGGGGAGAGTCAGTATTCCCATGCCGCTTCCTGGGTTATCACTGCGCGTTTGCGGCGAACTACGGCCAATCGCCGTCCTCTGAAGGAAGGTGCACTCGAGCGCCGTGCGTTACGGGACGAGTCAGGCGGTGTCGAACCATGGCGTCTCGAGTCTCTGCCCGCTCAGCCCGCCGCAGCGCCCAACGGTCCAGCCACCATTCAGCGATTCGTTGATCGCCGTCGGGAAGGGAGGGATTAAGGAGATACTCGGGATTGTCATCGATCCCGAGGGAGTAGTCCCGGACATTTCGCACTAGAGGCACGCCATAAAGAATTCGCTGACGTCCGTGCTTCAGAAGTTCGTTCGACGGCCAGCCAAGCGCGGCAAGACCGAGACGCACTTTGCGAAGCCGCGGGCTCACGCCCTCGCCGAACAGACTGTTCACACTTACGGACGAGCCGCGCAGTGATGAAAGACGAAGCAGCGCTTCGACCGTCTCGTCCGTGAAGTGCGACGTGCCGAACGACCGCGACCGTCCCAGCTCATGGAAGCCCATGCGCGTTCCCTCATCACCGCCGACAACGTCGGCTGACCAGAAGAGCCGGTTGTACTGGCTCGACCCCGTTCCGTACAACGATGTGGTGCTAATAAGAGAGAGGCGGGCTTCGCGCACGATGGGCCGGCCCGCCATGGCGGACGCGATCTCACTTGGTCGGTTGTACTTCTCTTTATATGCGGCCAACACGGTCGGTGATACTGCGAGCGCCCCGACGAGCTTGCCCGCCGTGAGTCCGTTGTAGGGGGCGACCGCACCGCATACGGTGAGGTCCGCGATGACGGTTCCGACCCGTTCGCCGCGAGCACGGCGAATGAGCCGGCGGAGTTGCGCGTGGGCTCTGCGATCCCCCAATGCCGCGACAAGCCCCTCGGCGGACGGGTGAGGGCGAAGGTACGAGCCCAGTGCCATGTGAATGTCGAGCGCTTCAGCGAGGGCCGCCGACCGCTTGCTTCGAAAGAGGTCCGTCTCGGCACGAGCGACCCAAGCATCGCGCTGGATGTTGCGGACTTCACGAATCGTCGTAGACCGATGATGACGCCGCCGATATCGTTCCGCGTCCACCTTGAGGCGCGCGACGAGTTCTCGAGTTGGCTTCAAGATGTCCGTGGGCTGCAGCACGCCGCCACGGAGTAGGTCCTCGAAGTAGATTGCGTCGATTTGCGATGCAATCCGCCGGTTTACCCAAATCGCCAGCTCATCGGTGGGCTCGTTCCGGATCGACTGGAGGAACTTGTCTGTTTCCCAGCCCATCCAATTGTCGCGTTCGGCGATCTGGACGACGGGGCTCGAGATGGCGGCGAGTCCGATAACTGAGTGATAAGGGGTGGCCGCGTCGCGAACGAGAATCGGCATCGAGCGACCTGGCACCGTCGCATAGGCGTTCGACCACGTGTGGCGAAAGTACCGCCAAATATCGTGGAGCCTGAAACCAGTCAAGCTACAGACAGAATCGTCGACCACCTGCACGTATGGCCGAATCGCGCTGCGCCCTGTTGAGTCGCGGTCAAGTGCGTCCACGAGGTCTCGCCCATCGCGCATCAGATCGAAAATCGAAACCAATGAATCGCCGAACTCGCGCGGTTTCTCCATGCCTTGCACGAAGCGCCGCACGCTTGGGCGCTGAAGTTGTTCGTCGCGCCTGAGATGCTCTTGGGCGCGAAGGCGCGACTTCTCGGAATCACGGTCTCCATGAACAGCAGGTGGCGAAAAAAGCGGGCCAAGTCGGTTCACCTGGACAACCCATCCCTGGTCCACTAGATCAATCGCAGTGTGTGCGGCGGCCGCGAGAGCCGGCTGAGCGTAAGTGTCTCCTAGTCCTGCGCGCTCCAGCCATTGGGCATGCGTCGATCCCGGCGCGGGTGACTCGGCGAGCAGGCGACAGAGCCGGAGATACTTCGCCCGCTCGGCGCGACTCGACCCGGCAGGAAGGCTGAGCGGCAGATACTTCGACTCGGTCATACTTTCTGCAGCATTCGTCCATAGGTCGAACTCCATCGAGCCAGAAGTTGATCTGTTCCGTTGCCACTGTCGACGCTTGCTCGCGCGAGGGAGAGAAGAAGCAGTTCCACCGCAGTGCGGAGTTGGACACCGGCTCCTTCAGACAGCCCCTGTAGGGGTGCATAGAGCGCAGGGAACGCCGGGTGGTCGACGTTGAGTTGCACTTCGAGTGTGCTGTCGTTGAGAGAAGTCGCGAATAGCAAGTCAGGAGTGAGTTGAGTGGTGCTGATCCGGTATGACAGTGGGCCCCTTCCGCTCCCACGGCCGTCTCCTACTAGGGGGAGGTCCGGATCGGCCGTCGCAGCCACTCGACAGGAAATTTGGGCGGCAGCCTGGAACTTCACGTCCTCGAACGATTGCCGAACTCGGGCGTTGAGCATGCGCGCGATCGACTCGAGTTCGGGTTCGAGCGCTTCGCGTAGTTCTGCGGAGGGACGTATACCTTGCTTATTGATGGTGATTCCAAAATGGTCGTCAAGTGCTGGCTCAAACTCGATCTCGCAGCGCCACCAGTCATCATAGTTCTCACGGCGCTTACCTCCCATGAGGTGCCAGCCGTGGGTGATCTCTCTTCCGGCACGAAGTACCGAGATCCCGCCCCCACCAACGATCCCGCTCCGCCGCTTTGTAATTTTGTCGAGATCATGCCAGCGATGCACCGGAAGACTGGCGAACCTAACGTGCACCCAGGCCAAACCGCCATCAGGTGTTCGAAGCTCGTACGCAAGTGGCGCGAAGGCAAGGGTTGCCGCCTCACCCTTAATAAACTTAGACATCATCATCGGATCATCGGGCTCGAGCAGCCGGTTGTTCAGTGAAAGCTTCAATCCCCCGGACAGGAATCTTCGGTACATCCGCCCAAGTTCCCGGCAAAGGTAACGCTCCAGCCACCCAAGGCGCTGATAGTCAATACGATCACAGATACGCCACGTCACCCGACACCCGGAGGGCGTCGACGAAGGCGCCGCGACCCTTGCTCGCAGCGCGGGAGGGCTTCCAGCGACGATCGCATCAACATCGAGAGCAACGACTAGGGCAGGGGTGCTGCCTTGCCACGCCGCGACCTCGACGTGGCGCGCCTGACTAAGGGATGCTGCAGGTAAGCCCATTCCAAATCGGCCAAAAGACTCTCGTCCATCGAAGCGAGAGGAGCCGCCAAATTTTAGACATAGTTCGAGCTCTCGTCGGTCCATTCCGACGCCATTATCGAGTACCTCGATCACAGGATATACTCCGTTTTTCGGTCGCGCGATTGTAAGGTCAATCTCGCTTGCTCCTGCTTGGATAGAGTTGTCGATGAGTTCCGCGAGCGCCGTCGCGAGGTTGACGTAGCCCGATTCGCGCACTGCCCTGATGAAATTAGAAGATACGACAAGTTCTTCGGTTCGCCGGGCGGGATCGTTCCTATTGCTCATCAAAGCCCTCTCGCTGTAAATCGGGGTCACTCCAAAGTAGCTGGGCGAAGCCGTCGCGAGCGAGCCACGGTACTAATTCTCATCGACGTAAGTCGACCTGCCCACCGAATCCACGGGGCGGTAAAACATGGTTGACTGCGCCCGGTTCGGACGGAGAACGGGTCGGACCTTGCCGATGATATGGGTGCCGTCGACCTCCAGATGACGGCGACGGCTGGAAGTTTCAAAGTGCACGGGGGGGGGGGGGGGGGGGGGGGGG
>NZ_BJUV01000016.1 GCF_007988805.1 Frigoribacterium faeni
GGGAGGGGCGGGGGGGGCTACTCGACCAGGGCGTCGTCGTCGCCGTGGTGCACGGTGATCGAGCCGAGCGCCTCGAGCTCGCGGATCGCGCGGACGACCTCGGCCCGCGCCTCCTCGACCTGCGACTTGCGGACCGGCCCCATCGACTGGAGCTCGTCGTCGAGCAGCTCGGCGTTGCGGGCCGAGACGTTGCCGCGGATGACGGCGGTGACCGCGGGCGGGGCGCCCTTCATGGCCGTGGCCAGGACGGCCGCGTCGATGCCGCGCAGCACCTGCTGGATGTCGCGCGACTCGAGCTTGACGATGTCCTCGAAGGTGAGCATGCGCGAGCGGACCTCCTCGGCGAGCTCCGGGTCGCGGGCGTCGAGCCCGTCGAGGAGGGCGCGCTCGGTGGCGCTGTCGCTGCGGTTGATGATCTCGACCAGCGGCTGGATGCCGCCGACGACCTCGATCTGGTCGCGCGGGGCGACCACCGCACCGGCCCGGACCTTCATCGTCGCGGAGACGATGCCGACGGCCTCGGGCGTGGCCGTGCCCATCGTCGCGATGGCCTGGGCGACGTCGGCGCGCACGTCGAGGTCGAGCCCGGCGAGCACGATCGACGCCTGCTGAGGACGCACGTGCGCGAGCACCAGCGCGATCGTCTGCGGCAGCTCGCCGTCGAGCAGCGCGACGACCTGGCCGGGGTCGGCGTCGTCGAGGAACTCGAACGACTTGCGGGCCATGTTCGAGGCGAGCCGCTCCATCACGCTGGCCGCGTGCTCCGCGCCGAACGACGCCTCGAGCAGGCCGATGGCGACGTCGTGACCGCCGCGACGCCGGTAGCGGCCCGAGACGCTCAGGTCGTGGAACTCGGCGACGGCGGACTCCGCCACCTCGGGGTCGACGCGACGCAGGCGGACGATCTCGGCCGTGATCTCGTCGGCCTCCTCCTGGCTGAACTGCTGCATCACGGTCGCGGCGCGCGTCTGCTCCATCTGCATGAGGATCACGGCGACCTTCTGCGCGCCCGTGAGATCGGCCGAGGCCGAACCGGAGGTCGCCTCGCCGAGCGGGACGACG
Source organism: Frigoribacterium faeni (assembly GCF_007988805.1). Lineage (GTDB taxonomy): Bacteria > Actinomycetota > Actinomycetes > Actinomycetales > Microbacteriaceae > Frigoribacterium > Frigoribacterium faeni. The sequence continues at coordinate 1,063 of NZ_BJUV01000016.1, forward strand.
GCGCTCACACGCCGCTCCGCTGGTCGAGCAGGCTGCGCAGCAGCTCCGCCGTCTTGGCGGGGTCGCGTTCGGCGAGCGCGTCGACCTCGGCCCGGCGGCGCTCGGCGGTGAGGTTCTCGGGCGAGGGCTCCGGGGCCTCCACCGTCGGCAGCATCTGCGTCGCGGTGTCGTCGGCGCCCAGCATGGAACGGCCGGAGGCGGCGTCCAGGTCGAGACGCATGGTCGCGTCCCAGGTCTGCGCGGCGTTGGCCGACGCGAGCTCGCCGAGGTCGACGTCCTCACGGGCCTGCCGGCGGCTGCGGCGGGCGAAGACGATGAGCGCGACGATCGCGGCGAGCGCGATGAACCCGACGATGCTGGCCGTCCGGATCGTCGACCACATGGCCTCGGTCGCGGCGGCGGCGTCGGCGGCCGCCAGGGCCTCCTGCGCGGCCGTCGCGGCGCTGGTGTCGAAGTCGACCAGGGCGACGTCGACCGCGTCGCCGCGGGCGCCGTCGATGCCGGCGGCGCTGTCGACCAGGTCGCGGATGCTCTGCATGTTGACGCCCTGCGCGGCCGTCGCGTTCAGCGCGACCGACACGGTCTGGCGGGCGACGGTCCCCGAGGGCACCGTCATCGTCTCGGTCGTCTTGTCGACGGCGTTGTTCTTGGTCGCCGACTCGTTCACGTACCCGTCGGCGGCGGTGCCGTCCGCGGCCGTGCCGTCCGCCGCGGCGGCGTCGGCGCCGGTGGGCACGGCGATGTTGTCGGGGCCGAGCACGCCGGTGGTGCCGGTCCCGGCGCCGCCCGCGCCGTACTGCTCGGTGCTGCTCGACTCGTTGAGCGCGAGGGGGCCGCTCTCGGGCTCGGTGAACGACTCGGTGACGCGCGTCCCCGAGTTCTGGTCGAGCTGGGCCGCGACCACGACCGACGAGTTGCCGACGCCGACCACCTTGTCGAGCATGGTCTGGACGGCCGTCTGCACCTTCGTCTCGTAGTCGCTGGCCTCGCCCGCGCCTCCTCCGATCGCACCGGTGCCGACCTGCGAGAGCACGGCCCCCGTCGCGTCGGTGACCGCCACGTCGGTCGGGGTCATGCCCTCGACGGAGGCGCTGGTCAGGTTGACGATGGCCTGCACCTGCTTGTCGGTGAGGGTGACGCCGGCCTGGGTCTCGACGAACACCGAGGCGGTCGGGTCGCGCTGCTCGGCCACGAAGACGCTCTCCTCGGGGATCGCCAGCTGCACGGTCGCGTTCTTCACGCCGTCCATCGCCTTGATCGTGTTCGCGAGCTCGCCCTCGATGGCGCGCTTGTAGGTGACGTCCTGCTGGAACTCCGACGAGGTGACCCCCATCGTGTCGAGCAGGCTGTACCCGCCGGCGCCGGCCGTCGACGGCAGGCCCGCGGCGGCGGCGGTGAGGCGCTCCTGGTAGACGTGCTCCTCGGGGACGAGGATCGTGTTGCCGCCCGCGGTGAGCTCGTAGGGCACGCCGTCGGCCTGCAGCTGCTCGACGATCGCGCTCGCGTCGGCGGGATCGACGCCGCTGAACAGCGGCGTGTAGGTCGGCTTGGTCAGCCAGCTGACCAGGGCGACGACGCCGAGCACGATCACGGCGAGCAGGATGACCGCGATGGTCCTCTGCGCGATCGAGAAGCCCGCGAGCGCGGCCCGCATCCGGTCGAACGAGTTCTTGACGGCGGTGGGCATCAGGCCTGCATCCTCATGATCTCGTTGAACGCGTCGACGCCCTTGTTGCGGACGGCGCTGACGAGCTCGAGGGTGACCTGGGCGCGGGTGGCCGCGATGGTCGCGTCGTGGATGTCGGTGAGGTCACCCGTGACGGCCTTGACGGCGAGGGTCTTCGCCTCGCCCTGCAGCTGCTGCAGGCCCTCGACGGCGCCGGCCATGCTGGCGCCGAAGGTGGCCCCGGAGGCGCTGGTCGCCCCGGTCGCGCCGGTCGCGCCGGCACCGCCGCCGGCCCCGCCCGTCTGGAGCAGCCTGCCGACGTCGGCGTAACCGGTCGCCTGCACGGCGGTGATGGGGGAGAAGGGCATCAGCCACGTCCGATCTGGAGGGCGGCCTCGTAGGCCGTCTTGGCACGGTCGACGACAGCGGCGTTGGCCTGGTAGCCGCGCTGCGCCATGATCAGGTCGCCCATCTGGGCGCCGAGGTCGATGTCGGGCATCCGCACGTAGCCCTCGGCGTCCGCCAGGGGGTGGTCGGGCTGGTAGGTGACCCGTCCCTCCTCGCTGCCGTAGCGGTCGGCCTTGACGAAGACGCCGGACGTGCCGTCGCCCTCCTGGACCTCGATGTAGCGCGCCTGGAACGCGGTGTCGTCCATCGACTTCACGGTGTTCGCGTTGGCGATGTTGTCGGAGACGGCGTCGAGCCACTTGCGGTGCACGGTCAGGCCGGTGCTCGCGATGCCGATCGCGTCGAAGGCGGTCATCAGGTGGTCCGGAACGCGGCGCGGACGGCCGTCAGCTCGGAGTTCATCGCCTGGGTCGCGAACTGGTACCGCAGCACCGTGTCGACGTTCGAGAGCGTCTCGGTGTCGAGGTTGACGTTGCTGCCGTCGGTGCGGGTCGGCTCGAGCGAGCGCGCCGTGGTGGCGTCGACCGCGCCGCTGCCCTGCGCGACCGACCGGCCGAGCGCCTCCTCGAAGGCCACCCGCTTGGCCTGGTAGCCGGGGGTGTTCACGTTCGCGATGTTGTTCGCGATGGTCTTCTGGCGCAGCGAGAGACCGTCGAGCGCGCTCTGCAGCGCCGCTTGCGTCACGGATTCGAGTGGCATGCCTGTCCCGGAGGGGTCGGTGGGGTGCGGGAGGCCGATCCGTGGCCGGGGTGCGAGCGATCCGTGCTCACTGCGCTCTATCGGCGGGCGACGACGGCGCGTAAGCGGGCGCCGACCGCCCGCCCCCGGAGTGGGGGCGCGGGAGCCGACGGGATCGCGACGCGGGGCGATGCCGGGGTCGACGCGGGGCGACGCGCGGGTCAGGGGCGCGAGTAGCGGTGCTCGGGGCGGCCGGTGGTGCCGTAGCTGAGCTTCATCGTGACGAGGCCGTCGGCGGTGAGCGCGGCCAGGTAGCGCTGCGCCGTGGCCCGCGAGACCCCCACGCGGGCGGCGACGTCGGCGGCCGACAGCTCGACCGCGCCCGACCCGGCACCCGACCCGGCGCCCGCCCCGGGGCCGAACTGCTCGAGCACCGACTGCTCGGTCGCCGACCGCGAGGGCGACGCCGCCTTGACCGCGTCGCCCGAGTGGAGGATCCGCAGGGCCCGTTCGAGCGCCTCCTGGTCGACGCCGGTGCGTTCGTCGAGCACGTTCCGGTAGCGCTGGTAGGCGCCGAGCCGGTCGGCCAGCAGCCCCGAGGCGAACGGCTTGATCAGGTAGCCGAGGGCGCCGCGACGCAGCGCCCGGCGGACGGTCGCGGCGTCCGAGGCCGCGCTGAGCACGAACGCGTCGACGTCGAGGTCGCGCAGCAGGTCGAGCCCGTCGCCATCGGGGAGGTGGACGTCGAGCAGCAGCAGGTCGACGTGCTGCTCGGCGAGCACGCTCCGCACCTGGCGGGCGGTGCCGACGGCCGGCAGGGCCCGCATCCCGGGCACCTGCTCGACCTGACGGCGGTGCAGGTCGGCGACGTAGAAGTCGTCGTCGACCACCAGCACGGTCAGCTCGGGAGTCGTCACGGGGTCCTCTCGGGGTCGTCGGGTCGCGCAGCGGGGTCCGCGTCGGTGGACGAGGAGGCGCGGGTCGGCTCGGCGGGGCGCCTCGCCACCGCGCCCACCAGCCTGGCGCAGAACACGGCCCCGTGATCGACGTCGCCCGCCGACCCCAGCCAGACGTCGCCGCCGTGACGGCGGGCGATGTCGCGCGAGAGCGGCAGACCGAAGCCGAGGCCGTGCACGGGGTCGTCGTCGTCGGCGTCGGCCCGCGGGCCGCCGCCGTCGTCGCCGCGGTCGGCTCGCGAGCCGTCGCCCCGTCTCGGGTCGCGCTCGAACAGCCGGCCCGCCTCGGCCACCCCCTCGCCCGAGTCCATCACCGAGAGGTGCAGGTCGGCGCCGTCGTCGAGCACCTCGACCTCGATCCACGCCGGGGTGACGCGACCCGCCACCGCGGCCCGGACGGCGTTGTCGATCAGGTTGCCGAGCACGGTCGTGACGTCGCCGGGCTCGACCACGGTGCCGGTCACGAGGGTCTCGGGGCCGAGCTTGAGCAGCACGCCGCGCTCCGCCGCCTCGACGCCCTTCGCCCCGAGGAACGCCTGGAGATACGGCTCGGTCAGTCGATCGGCGTGCGCCACGGGGTACCGCAGGGGCCCGTGGTCGAGCACGTCGGCCAGGTAGCCGCGCGCCTGCTCGGCCCGACCGAGCTCGAGCATGCCCGAGAGGGCGTGCAGGCGGTTGGCGAACTCGTGGCGCTGCGCCCGGAGGGCCGTCGTCATCGCACCCACCGCGTCGAGCCGGCGCGTGAGGGCCTCGACGGCGGTCCGGTCGCGGACCACGGCGACCCGGCCGAGGTCGACGCCGTCGCGCGAGACCGGGCGCACGTCGACCAGCAGCACGTGCCTCCCGACGACGAGCGTCGTGTCGCCCGATTCGACCGGCCGACCGCCCGCACCGGGACCGGCGGCGGCGGTGCCGCCCGCGCCCTCGCGCAGCAGCTCCACGAGCGCGGCGGGGAGGTCGAGCTCGTCGAGCGGCCGGCCGACGCCCGCCGGCCCGTCGACCCCGAGGAGGCGCGCGGCCTGGTCGTTGCAGACCGTCACGATCCCGTCGCGCGAGACCGCGAGCACCCCCTCGCCCACCCCGCCGAGCACCGCCTGCTGGTTCTGCACCAGCGCCGACAGCTCCTCGGGCTGAAGGCCGAGGGTCGCGCGGTCGAGCCGTCGCCGGATCAGCACGGACGCCACGACGCCGATCACCAGGGCCAGCACGGCCACGCCGATCACGGGCAGGCTGTCGCGCGCGAGGGTGTCGTACACCCGGGCGGGCGCGTACCCGACGCTCACCTCGCCCACGACCGACCCCGCGGAGCCCGCCTCCGCCGACGGGGCGTAGATCGGCACCTTGGCGCGGGCGGACTCGCCGAGCGTGCCGCGCTCCCACGACACGACCTCCTCGCCGCGGAGCGCGGCGTCCGGACTGGTGCTCACCCGCTCGCCGATGCGCGACGCATCGGGGTGGGCCAGGCGCACACCGCGGTCGTCCGTGACGACGACGAAGAGCGCCCCGGTGCGCTGCTGCGCCGCGACGGCCGTGAGCTGCAGGTCGCCCGCCGCCAGCGCCTCCTCGTCGATGACGGTGCCGTCGACGCTGAGGGCCGCGACCTCGGTGCGCACGTCGGCGTCGGACGCGACGCTCTGCGCCACGGCGAGCGCGGTCGACTCGGCCTCGCGCGCCAGGCGCTGGACGGCGATCGCGGCGAACACGGCGCTGGTCAGCAGCACGATCGCGGTGACGACGGCGAGCTGCAGCAGCAGCACCTCGGTGGCGAAGCGGCGCTTCCGGAGGCGCGGTGCCGGCGCCCGCCCCGTGTCGCCCCGTGCACCCGCCCGAGCGCTCGTCCGACGGTCGGGCGCGCTGCGGCGCCGCCGTGGTGAGCTGTCGTCGGTCACGTCGGCCAGGGTACCGGGCGCGGTGCGGCCGACCCGCGCCTCCTGCCGTCCCCGCGCCGCTCCTTTCCTGCCGAGGGGGCGGGGCGGCGGGTCCCACCCCGTGCGGCACGGGGCGGACCCGGCTGAGCAGAACGCGCAGAACGCCGCGAACGCGGGATAGTCCGCCAATGCGCACAAGCGCGACGAGGCCGAGGAGGCGCGGCTAGCGTGCCCGGACACGCTCGGCGCCCCCACGGCGCCACCCACTCGGACGAAGGAGTTCGGATGCTCGTCGTACTCGGTTACCTCATGGTGCTGACCTTCATGGTGCTGATCATGACCAAACGGCTGTCGCCGATGCTGGCCCTGATCATGGTGCCGACCATCTTCGGCCTCTTCGCCGGCGCCGGTCTCGGCATCGGCGACATGGTCATCGAGGCGATCGGCGACCTGGCCCCGACCGCGGCGCTGCTGATGTTCGCGATCATGTACTTCGGCCTGATGATCGACGTCGGGCTGTTCGACCCGCTGGTGCGCCTGATCCTGCGGGTGACGGGCAACGACCCGGCGAAGGTCGTGCTCGGCACGGCCCTGCTGGCCGGCGCGGTCTCGCTCGACGGCGACGGATCGACCACGTTCATCGTGACGACGGCGGCCATGCTGCCGATCTACCTCAAGCTCGGCATGAGCCCCGTCGTGCTCACCTGCGTCGCGGGCCTCGCGAACGGCACGCTCAACATCGTGCCGTGGGGCGGGCCGACCGTGCGCGCCGCCGCCGCCCTCGGCGTCCAGCCGAGCGACATCTTCGTGCCGCTCGTGCCCTCCCTGATCGCGGGCCTCGTGCTCGTGTTCGTCTTCGCCTGGCTGATGGGCCTGCGCGAACGACGCCGCCTCGGCACGCTCGAGGTCGGCGGCTCGCGTCTCGAGGCCGCCGCGGCCGCGATGTCTCCGCTGTCGCAGGAGCTCGCGACCGCCTCGCGCGGCGGCGGCACCGGCGTGCCCGGCGTCGGCGTCTCGATGTTCACCAGCCCGACCGTCGCGCTCGGCGTGCGGGGCGGACGCGCCGACGGCAGCCGTGCCGACGCCCCCGGCGAGCGCGCCGTCGACAACCCCGTCGGCGCCGGCGCCTCCGATGGGAACGAGAACGGCACCCCCGGCGGCGCGACGATGGCCGACACGATGCTCGACCCCGACCGCCCGACGCTGCGCCCGCGGATGATCTGGTTCAACCTCGTGCTGACGGTCGCCGTGATGGTGCTGCTCGTCGCCGACCTGTTCCCGCTCGCCTACGTCTTCATGGTCGGCACGGCCATCGCGCTGCTGGTGAACTTCCCGCGGGTGAAGGAGCAGTCCGCCGAGATCGTCGCCCACGCCCCCAGCATCGTCGGGGTCGTGTCGATGGTCTTCGCCGCCGGCGTGCTGATCGGCGTGCTGAACGGCACCGGCATGGTGGACGCCATGGCGCAGTGGCTGGTCGACGTGATCCCCACCTCGATGGGCCCGTACCTCGCCGTCATCACCGGTGTGCTGAGCCTGCCGCTCACCTTCTTCATGAGCAACGACGCCTTCTACTTCGGCATCCTGCCGGTGCTCGCGCAGAGCGGCGCCGCCTTCGGCATCGACCCCGTCGAGATGGCCCGCGCCTCGGTGGTCGGCCAGCCCGTGCACCTGCAGAGCCCGCTCGTGCCGGCGATCCTGCTGCTCGTGAGTCTCGCCAACGTGAACCTCGGCGACCACCACAAGAAGGTGCTCTGGCGTGCGGCGATCGTGTCGCTCGTCATGCTCGCGGTCGCGATCGTGGTCGGCGTGATCCCCTGGGGCTGATCCCGGGCTGACCCCGTGGCCGGCCCGAGGCCGGCCCCGGGCCGGATCAGCCCAGGGCGTCCAGGTAGACCGGGCGATCGGGCTCGTGCGACCGTTCGACGGTGCGGACGGCGCCGAGGTGCTGCAGCACGGCCGAGCGGGCCGTGTGGAGGCGCTCGGCGACCGCCTGCTGACGAGCGAGCACCGAGGAGGCGCGGGTCGACAGCTCGACCGGCAGCGGCCCCAGCCCCGTGGGCGGCGTCCAGCGGGCGGCCGCCGTCGACGGGGCCGACTCCGGCTCCATCGACGTCAGGGTCCGCTCGGCGTCGTCGATCCCGCGCTCGAGGTCGTCGAGCGCGGCCGACCACGCCGGGTGCCGTTCGGCGGCGGCGTCCGTCGTCGCGGTCGTGGGCTCAGCCGACACCGAGCGCTCCTCCGAGGCCCGACGCCCCGCCCGCGCCGTAGCCGCCGGCCGCGCCGTAGCCCGCGCCGGCGGGCGCCGACCCGGTCGAGGCCCGGCCCTCGGCCTGCAGCGACGCGGCGGCCTCGTGCCAGGTCTGACGGAGCGGTTCGAGCAGTCCGACGACCTCGCGGGTCAGGGCGACGTCGCGGTGGATGTTCGCGTTGACCAGGGCCGTCGACGAGTACGTGTAGAGCGCGAGCAGACCCTCTCCGCCGTCCCAGACGTCGATCTTGAGCGACGACGACAGCTCGGCGACGATCGCCTGGGCGTGCAGCAGCTGCTCGGAGGCGGCGGCCCAGTCGGCGGAGACCTGGGCGGCCTCGGCCCTCGAGAGGTCGAGCAGCAGGCGGTCGTAGAGCATGGTGACGAGCTGCACCGGGGTGGCCGACTGCACGGCGTCGGCGGTGTACTGCGCGCGCTGCTTCTGCACGACGGCCGAGGGGCCGGACGTGGCGGCGGCGAAGGCCGCGAACGAGGTGGCGTCCATCAGCTGCTGCTCGTCGAGAGTCCGGCGAGCTGGCTGGTGATGTAGCTCTGCTGGGCGGTGAGGTTGCTGAGGGCGACCTCGAGGGCGGAGTAGGTCTTCTGCAGGTTCTCGCGACGCGCCGCGAGGCGGTCGTCCCACACGCTGACGCGGTCGTTCAGGTCGCGGACGACCGACTGCTGGCCCGTGATCACCTTGGTCAGCGAGCCGTCGAACTTGTCCGACACTGCCGTCGAGGTCGACGCGACGCGGGCGGCGATGGCGCTCATCGTCGCCTGGACCTTCTCGGGGTCGGCGGCGAGGGCCGCCGCGAACTTCTCGGCGTCGACCGAGAACTGGCCGGTCTTGGCGTCGATCGAGATGCCGATCGCGCTGGGCGACCGGCCGTCGACCGGACTGAGGACGGCGTCGGTCAACCGCTGCGTGATGCCGCGGGTCGTCGAGTTGCCGCCGAAGACGCCCGCCGTGACGGTCGTCGTGCCGGACGAGCTCGTCGACGTCGTCGCGGCGCTCTTGGTGCTGATGATCGTGAGGGCGGCGTTGACCCCGGCGATCAGGTCGCTCGCCACCTTCGTCGCGGCGGTGGCGTCGCGGGCGATCGTGAGGTGCACGGGCTCGGCGGTCACGGCCGAGACCGTCACCGAGACCCCGGGGATCACGTCGGCGAAGGTGTTGCTGCCGCTCGTGACGACCTGCTCGGCCGCCGTGCCGGCCCACAGCGTGATCGAGGCGTCGCGCGCCTGCGCGATGACGGCCGCGCCGGGCTGCGCCATCAGGTCGGCGGCCGTACCGGCCTCGACGTCGGCGGCCGTGCCGCGGTGGACCTCGAAGCCGCCGGCGGCGCCGCTCGTCGTGCTCGAGAGCTGGAGGCGGTACTGCACGGCGCCCGAGGCGTCCGTGCCCGAGGCCACCTTCACGGCGGAGACGCCGGCGGCCGAGGCGTTGACGGCCTTGACGACGTCGTCGAGCGACGAGGAGGCGGCGGTCACCTCGGTCGTCTTCCCCGAGGCCGAGACGAAGGTGAGGGTCGCGGGCGAGTCCGGCCAGGCCGTCATCGCCGCGGTCACCGCGGTCTTCGACGACGCGGTGGCGCCGACGACGAGGTCGACCGAGCCCGACACCGCGCCCGCCGAGGTCGTCGCGGTGACGGCCGTCGAGCTGCTGGTGGGGGTGAAGAGCGAGAGCGATCCGGCCTTGGCGGTCGAGGTCGCGAGGGTGGCCAGGTCGGCGATCCTGCTGTTCAGCCCCTGCAGGGCGGCGACGAGCGTCTGACCGGCGGTGGCCTTGTTCTTCAGGATCGTCTGCGGCACGGCCTCGGACTGCATCAACGTGTTGATCAGCGTCGTCGTGTCGAGCCCGCTGACGAGGCCGTCGATGCCGAGCGAGGCCATCTGGTGCTCCTGACGAAGGGGGTGGGGTGCGGCGGGATGCCACGGGGTGGAACGGGTGGAGCGGATCGGGCCGGTGGGGCGGAGGGCCGGCTGTCGGGGTGAGACCGGGCGGGACGACGGCGCAGGATCAGCTGCGACGTCGGCGCCACCCGGTCTCCGACCGCGGTGAGGCGAGGGGTCAGGTCCGAGCTGGGAGCACGGACCGGAGCTCGTCTACGACTAGCGGAGCAGCGACAGGACGCTCGAGGTGCTCTGGTTCGCCTGGGCCAGCATCGCGGTGCCGGCCTGGCTGAGCACGTTCGAGCGGGTGTACTTGACCATCTCCTCGGCCATGTCCACGTCGCGGATGCGCGACTGGGCCGCCGTGAGGTTCTCCTTCGCGACGTTGGTCGACGCGATGGAGTGCTCGAAGCGGTTCTGGACGGCACCCAGCTCGGAGCGAGCCGACGACACGGCGGTGATCTGCTCGTCGAGCGCCTCGATCGAGGTCAGGGCGTTGGCGGCCGTGTCGAAGGTGAGGCCCTCGACGACCGTCGCGACGGCCGTGATGTCGGTGAGGTTCACCGAGATCTGGTCGTTGGCCGCCGTGTATCCGGCGCCGACCTGGAACGTCAGGGTACCGGTGCTGTTGAGCAGGTCGATGCCGTTGAAGTTGGTCGAGTTGCCGATACGGGTCAGTTCGTCCTTGAGAGCCGTGACCTCGGTCTGGATCGCCGTGCGGGCGTCCGCGTTGTTCGAGTCGTTGCCCGACTGGACGGCCAGGTCGCGGACACGCTGGAGGATCGAGTGGACCTCCGTCAGTCCGCCTTCCGCGGTCTGGACGACCGAGATGCCGTCCTGGGCGTTGCGGGCGGCCACCGTGAGTCCGCCGACCTGCGAGCGCAGGCCCTCGGAGATCGCGAGACCCGCCGCGTCGTCAGCGGCACGGTTGATGCGAAGACCGCTGGAGAGCTTCTCGAGGCTCTTCGACAGGTCGTTCTGCGTGCTGTTGAGGTTGCGGTAGGTGTTGTTGGCCGCGAGGTTGGTGTTGATCTGCATACCCATGGTGTTCTCCTCCGTGACTGGGTGTTGTTCGTCTGCCCGTCCGTGGGCTGACACCGATCACTGTCGACCGGTCGACCGCGACGGTTAGGAAGTCGCGGAAGTTTTTCGTCGACGGCCTCAGACGGCCGTGCTGAAGCCCTCGGCCTCGGGTTCGCGCATGGCCCGGGCGATGCCGACCGCGGCGTTCGTCGCGACCCGCGACAGGTACGCGCTGCGGCGGGCGGGCGCCGTCCTCGACACGGGCTCGAACCCGGCGTCGGGGTCGTCGGCGTAGTGCGCGGCGAGACCGTCGCGCAGCAGGCGGATCGCCTCGGTGCGCTGCTGCGACACCGCGCTGTGGGTGATGCCGAGCTCGTCGGCGATCTCGGTGACCGTGCGGTCGCCGAAGTAGACGCCCTCGACGATGAGGCGCATCCGTTCGGGGAGGGCCTCGACGGCGGCGCGCAGGTAGCGACCGCGCTCCTCGACGAGCAGGTTCTCGCCGGGCAGCGGGAGGTCGGCGGCCAGGTGGTCGGCGACCGTCTCGTCGAGCGCGGTGACGGTGCGGCCCGCGTCGCTCAACGCCGAGGAGGCCGTCTGACGGTCGACGCCGAGGGCGCCGGCGATCTCGTCGACCGACGGGATACGACCCAGGGAGGCGGTGAGCGCCTCCTGGACGGCCAGGGTCTCCTTGATGCGCTTGCGGGTGCCGCGGCTCGCCCAGTCGCCCGAGCGCATGTCGTCGGCGAAGGCGCCGACGATGCGGGTGCGCGCGTAGGCACCGAACGGGATGCCGAGAGTCGGGTCGAAGGCGTCGGCCGCCTGCACGAGGGCGACGGCGCCGACGCTCGCGAGGTCATCGCGCGACAGGTGCGTGGCGCGGGCGCAGACCTCGGAGACGAGGTAGCCGACGAGCGGCAGGTTCTCGACCACGAGGGCGTTGCGTTCGGTGCGGTTCATCGCTTGCTCCCAGCAAGAGGGGCCCGATGGACGGGCGTGTGACGTGTCCGCGGGCGCGACGAACAGCCCTCTGATCAGGGCTGGATCGAGCGACGCGGAATGATCTGCGGGTAAGCGAATCGGGCGTTCGGAACTGCGGGTGACGCCGGGTGACGTCGGGTGATCTGACACTGCGCGACCGGTCGAGTCGGGGTGACCGGTCGGGCGGGTCGGGACCGCCCTGCACCGACCACGCTATCGGCGTCCACACAGGCTGAGGGGGGCCTGTGTGCCCCCAGTCAGGGGGAACAGGCGTCACGTCTCCGGGGGACCCGCCCTGTACCCCCTCCCCCCGAATGGGGACGAGAACCCTCTGTCGCGCGAGGGCGCGACACGGTAGGAGGACCATCGTCGCCCCGATCGCCGCTCACCGACCCCTGGTGGCTAACGGCGGTCGTCCCCGCGCCGATAGTCCCCCATCGGGAGGACGGCACGCCCTCCCCCGAGACCATCCCGACCGAGGAGGCACCATGGGCGCGAACGAGTTGTCCGCGCTGCTCTGGCGTGAACGCGAGCTGCTCGAGCTGCTCACGTTCAAGCTCGAGGAGGAACAGCTGCTGCTCACCGCCGGCCGCACCCGCTGGATCGACCACGCCACCCGCGAGGTCGAGCAGGTGCTCGACCGCCTCCGCTCGGCCGGCCTCGAGCGCAGCGTCGAGGTCTCGTCGGTCGCCCAGCAGTGGGGGACGGACGAGGAGGCGCCCCTCCGCGACATCATCGCCGCGGCTCCCGCAGGCCCCTGGGGCGAGATCTTCACGGCGCACCTCAAGGCCATGACCGACCTGACCGCCCGGATCGCTCAGCTGCGCGACGAGAACGAACGGTTCCTCCGCGCCGCCGCCCGGGCCACCCAGGAGACGCTGGCGACCACCACCGGCGACGCGACCGCCGCCGCCGGCGCCATCTACGACGCCACGGGGTCGACGGCGACGAGCGCCTCCGGACTCCGCAGCGGCACGGCCGCGCCGACCACCGCCACGGGCGGGCACCTCTTCGACGGGAGGCTCTGACCGTGGGCAGCACCTTCGGCGGCCTGAACACCGCCTACACCGGCCTCGTCGCCGCGCGCTCCGGGCTCGACGTCACCGGGCAGAACATCGCCAACGTCAACACCGAGGGCTACACCCGGCAGCGCGTGACGACCTCGTCGATCGAGTCGCCGGCCCGCGCCGGCCTGTTCAGCGCCGGCGTCGTCGCGGGGCAGGGCGTGTCGGTCGACGCCATCGCGCGCCTCGGCGACCAGGTGGTGGACGGACAGGTGCGCAGCGCCGCCGCGACGGCCGGGTACCAGTCGACCCGCGCCTCCGTCATCGCCACCCTCGAGGCCTCGCTGGGCGAGCCCAGCACGACGGGCATCGCGAGCCAGCTCACCGCGTTCTGGTCGGCCTGGGGCGACGTCGCCAACAACCCGGCCGAATCCGGGCCCGCCGCGGTGCTGATCGGTCAGGCGACCTCGCTCGCCGCCTCCCTGTCGGCCGGCCATCGCGCGGTCGACGAGCAGTGGTCCGGCCTCCGCACGCAGGCCGACGGCCTCGCCGCCGAACTGAACTCGGCCGCGTCGCAGGTCGCCGACCTCAACGCCCGGATCCGCACCAACACGCAGCTCGGGGTCAGCTCGAACGAGCTGATCGACGCCCGCTCCGTGCTCACCGAACGGATCGCCGCGATCGCCGGCGGCACCGTCCGCGAGGTCGGCGACGGCACCGTCGACGTGCTCGTCGGCGGCAACGCCCTCGTCAGCGGCACCTCGTCGCGCACGGTCGCCGTCACCGGCGGCTACAGCATGGCCACCGCCGGCGCGGGCGTCTCGGTCGAGTGGGCCGACCGGCCCGGGCAGTCGGTCGCTCTGACCGGCGGCAGCCTCGCCGGAGCCGTCTCGCTGCTGCAGCCCGCGGCCGCCGGAGGCACGGGCGGCGTGCTCGCCGAGGCCGCCGCCTCGTACGACGCCCTGGCGACGCAGCTCGCCACGCAGGTCAACGCGGTGCACCGGACCGGGGTCACCGCCGACGGCACCTCCGACCACGACTTCTTCGCGCTGACGCCGGGCGTCTCGGCGGCCCGCGGCCTGACCGTGCTGCCGACCGGGGCCGCGACCATCGCCTCGGGCAACGGCACCGGAGGCGCCCACGACAGCACGGTCGCCCTCGCGATCGAGCGGCTCGGCACCGGCACGGGCTCGCCCGACCGCGCCTGGTCGGCGATCGTCGCCGGCATCGGGGCCACGTCGAAGAGCGAGTCGCAGCAGGCCACGCTGACCGACCTCGCGGCGACCTCGGCGAAGAACCGCCAGCTGTCGGGCTCGGGCGTCAGCCTCGACGAGGAGAACGTCAACCTGCTCTCGTACCAGCACGCCTATCAGGGGGCCGCCCGCGTCATGACCGCCATCGACGAGATGCTCGACACGCTCATCAACGGCATGGGCCGGGTCGGGAGGTAACGGATCATGATCAGCCGCGTCACCGACCAGATGACCTCCCTGCAGTCGCAGCAGCACCTCCAGGCGAGCAAGGCCCGCGTCTCCGACATGCAGGCGCGCGCGTCGAGCCTGCAGAGGATCGCCCGGCCGTCCGACGACCCGACGGCCACGGCCGAGGCCATGCGCGTCAAGAGCCTGCAGGCCGCCACCGCCCAGCAGGCGCGCAACGTCGACGACGGCAACGGCTGGCTGTCGACCGCCGACTCCGCCCTGACCGCCGCCGACGCGATCCTCGCCAAGGTGCGTCAGCTCACCCTCCAGGGCGCGAACACGGGAGCCGTGTCGCCCGACGCGCTCGACGCGATCGCGACCGAGCTCGAGGGCCTCAAGAAGGACCTGCTCAGCACCGCGAACGCCAGCTACAACGGCCGCAGCGTCTTCGCGGGGACCTCCGACGCCGGGGTCGCCTGGACCGACGACTACACGTTCACCGGCGGCGTCGACGCGGCCGTCCTGCGTCGCATCGGGCCGGAGACCACCGTGCGCGTCGACGCCGACGGCGCCCGGGCCTTCGGCGACGGCGACGACTCGGTGTTCCGGCTGATCGACGACATCGTCACCGACCTCCGCGGAGGGACCAACGTCAGCACGCATCTCGCCGCGATCGACGTTCGCGTCGGCGATCTGCGCGGCGTACAGTCGGGCGTCGGAGCACGCCATGCCCAGCTACTGAGAGCCGAGGACACCCTGATGGACACCAAGGTCAGCCTCGAGGCGCAGCGCTCCGAGCTGGAGGACCTCGACCTCGGTCAGGCCGTGCTCGACCTGCAGCTGCAGCAGAACTCGTACCAGGCCGCCCTGGCGATCACCGCGAAGGTCGTCCAGACCTCGCTGATGGACTTCCTCCGATGAGCGGCACGACGCAGTCGCACGTGGCCTTCGTCTCGCCGCCGTTCGGACTCGAGCCCCGCGTGGACTTCGTGCTCGACGAGATCGAGGGCGCCGTCGGGCTCTTCGCCCTGCGGACCGTCGACGCGGGCGACGAGGTGCGGCTCTTCGTGCTCGACGCCGCCGTGCACCTGCCCGACTACTCGCCGGTCGTCAGCGACGAGCAGACCGCGCTGCTCGGGCTGACCGACGCGGACGACGCGATCCTCCTCGTCGTGGCGACCCCCGCCTCCTCGGGGATGACCGTCAACCTGCTCGCCCCGATCGTCGTGAACCGGGTCACGGGCGCCGGCGCGCAGCTGATCCTCGAGGGCCAGGACTGGCCGCTCCGGGCGGAGCTCGCCGCGCACTGACCGGCGTCCCGTCGCGCCGACCCGGCTCCGACCCGGCTCCGACCCGGCTCCGACCGAGGGTGTCCCCCAGAGGGCGGACACCCGCGTCACGGTCCGACAACGATCACCCGATCCGCGCCGATCGGGCCCTCGGCGTCCTGTCTCATTGATGGCGAGGAGGCGCGACACATGACGACGAGACGACGCACCACGGCCCTCGCAGCCGCAGCCGCGGTCGGCGCCCTGCTCTTCGCGGGCTGCACCGGTCAGGCCTCATCGACCCTGCCGTCGATCTCCGACGCGTCGACCTCCGCCGACGCCGCCGCGCCCTCGACCGCCTCGGCCGGCCCGTCGCCCGTCTCCGCGACGACCAGCACCGCCGGCGTCACGATCGCCGACGACTCCGCCACGACCGATGTGGCGACCGGGCTCGAGTCGCCCTGGTCGGTCGTCCGACTCGACAGCGGCTCGGCGCTGATCAGCCTGCGCGACAGCGGTCGCGTCGTCGAGCTCACCGCCTCGGGCGATCTGCGCGAGGTCGCCGCGATCGAGGGCGTGGTGCACGAGGGCGAGGGCGGCCTGCTCGGACTCGCCGTGCTCGGCGGCGCTCCGTCGTACCTCTACGCGTACCTGACCACCGCCGACGACAACCGCGTCGTCCGCGCCCCGATCACCGGCTCGGCGGGCTCGTACGGGCTCGGCCCGGTCGACGACGTGCTGACCGGCATACCGAAGGCGTCGAACCACGACGGCGGACGCCTCGCCTTCGGCCCCGACGGGATGCTCTACGTCACCACGGGCGACGCGTCCGACCCCACCGCGGCGCAGGATCCCGACTCGCTCGGCGGCAAGGTGCTGCGCCTCTCGCCGACGGGCGCCGTGCCGACCGACAACCCGATGCCCGGCTCGCCGGTCTACACGCTCGGTCACCGCAACCCGCAGGGCATCGCGTGGGACGCCTTCGGCTCGCCCTGGGCTGCCGAGTTCGGGCAGAACACCTACGACGAGCTCAACGCGCTCTCTCCCGGCGGGAACTACGGCTGGCCCGAGGTCGAGGGCCGCGGCGACGACGGCGCGTTCCTCAACCCCGTGCTGCAGTGGTCGACCGACGAGGCGAGCCCGAGCGGCCTGACGGCGGTGGGCTCGACGCTGTTCCTGGCCGGTCTCGGCGGCGAGAAGCTGTTCGAGATCCAGGTGCCCGACTCGTCCGACGCGACGCCGACCGAGCGCTTCGCCGGCGACGAGTCGCTCGGACGCATCCGCGACGTGCTGCCGGGGCCCGACGGCACCCTGTGGCTGCTGACGAACAACACCGACGGCCGGGGGTCGCCGGGCGACGGCGACGACCGCATCGTCAGCGTGCCGCTCACGCGCCTGCCCTGAGCCGCGCTCGGGCGACATGACGGCGTCTGCCGGACGACGCCTGCGCGCCGCGCGGCCCGTTCGGGGTACGGGCGGTTACCCTCGAACACGATGAGTGAGCACGACCCCCGCCTCGGATCCGCACCCGGCAGCGCCCGCCCCCAGAGCGTGCCCCCGGGTCTCGCCGCGCCTGCCGTCGCGAACCTCGGAGGCGCGGGCCGCTTCGACCCGATCAGCCTGCGCACCGCCGTCGACGTGCCCGCCGCCGAAGCGCGGCTCGCGGCCCTCGGCCAGAGCCGCAGCACCTCCGCGCTGGGCGAGCGGGCCGACCTGCTGCGCCTGCTCGGCCGCCTGGACGAGGCCCTCGCCATCGCCGAGGAGGCCTTCCGCCTGGCCCACTTCACGGGCGACCGCGCCGACTCCACCGCGGCGCGCATCCGCCGCGCCCACATCTTCCGCGAGCAGGGCAAGCTCGAGCGCGCCCTGAACGACCTGCACACGAGCCGCATCACCGCCGCCACCGAGGAGTGGCGCGAGCTCGAGGCCGCCGCCGCCGAGCTCGAGGGCTACACCCTCTTCGACCTCGGCCGTCACGACGAGGCGCGCGAGAACCTCGCGCAGGCCCTCGCCGCCTACGAGGCCAGCGGTGCGCCCCGCGATCGCACCGAGGGTCTCCGCGTCGCGATCGAGAACGTCATGCGCGCCTACATGACGATGGGCACCGACACCGCCGCCCCCGACGTCTCCCCCGCAGGAGGCGCGGCGTACGACCACGAGGCCCCGCGGCCCGGCGACACCAACCCGACCGGCGTCCTGCCCTCGAGCTCCTCGGTCGACCCCGCGCACCTCCCTTCGGCCACGAGCGCCGACGCCGACGCCGACGCCGACGACCCCTCGGCCGTCGACCCCTCGGCGGCCGCCCGCGCCGCCGCGACCCGCACCGACGACTCCGACGAGCACCCCGCGTCCGGCGTCCGACGTGACGCGGCCCCGGTCGAGTCCCCGTCGGACGACCGCCCGGTCCGCGCCGACACCAGCCTCTGGGGCAAGATCTCGAGCCTCGCGGCCAATGCCGCCGGTCACCGCGACGGCGACCGCTTCCGCGACTCGTCGAGCCGCCCGACCCACGCGTCGCACTCGGCCCCGGTCGACGACGAGGATCGCAACGAGGACGACGAGCCCCGTCCGGGCGCGACTGGCGTCACCGGCGTGGTCGAGGGGCTGCCGCGGGACGACCAGCCGTCGACGTGGCCGTTCCCTCGTCGCTGACCCGCGCCTCCTGAACCGACCGTGGCCGATCTCGATCGGGTGAGGCACTGGGCCGACGCCCTGATCGCCCTGCACCTCGACCCCGCCGTGTGGAGCTTCGGCTTCGACAACGCCAAGACCCGCGCGGGCCTGTGCAACTACACGCAGAAGCGCATCACCGTGTCGAAGCACCTCGCCGGCCGGTACGACGACGACGAGATCCACCAGGTGCTGCTGCACGAGGTCGCGCACGCCCTCGCCGGGTCGAGGGCCGGTCACGGTCCGCGCTGGAAGGCGGTGGCCGGCGACCTCGGCTACGTCGGGAGCCGCCTGCACGACGGGGCGATCGCCTCCGACCTCGCACCGTGGGTGGGCGTCTGCGCCGCCGGGCACGAGCACTACCGGTACCGCGAGCCGAAGCGGCCGCTCTCGTGCGGGCGCTGCTCGCGGCGCTACGACCCGGCCCACCTCATCAGCTGGACCCGGCGCGAGCCCTGACCCGCGCCTCCCTCGCTCCCTCCCTCGAGGGGTGACGACCGGCCGCTCGCACCGTCAGCCCGCGGCACGTCGTGACGCCTCGGCGTCGATCGGACGAGCCGGGGAGGCACGTAACCGGTTAGGCTGGTTCGGTGCAGACCGGACAGTGGCTCAGATCCGACACCGACACCCGGTGGTTCTTCGACTCGGGCGCGCTCAGCCTCGACTTCGCCTACCTCGGCGGGTTCCGCGCCGGTTCGCGCTTCGGCCCCGAGTCCGGGCTCGCCCTGCCGGCCGACGGCTCCACCCCGTGGGACGGCCTGCTGCTCACCGCCGACCTCGACGACTGGATCGGCGAGCGCTTCGCCGGCATCTCGGGTGCCGCCTCCGACCGCGAGCTGGCCGACGCCCGCGCCCTCCGCGACGCCATCGCGCGCCTCGCGGTGGCCGCCGCCGACGGCACCTCGACCGATCCCGACGACGTCGACACGCTCAACCTCTTCGCGGCGACCCCCGACGTGCCGCCGTCGCTCGAAGGCGGGCGCCGTCAGGCCGGGGCAGGCCGGCTGCGGCTCGGCCAGGCGATGTCGTCGGTGGCGCGCGACGCGGTGACGCTCTTCACGGCCGTGGGGTTCGTCGGCGGGCCGGACTCGCGCCTCCGTCGCTGCTCGAACGAGCTCTGCGGGCTGCTCTTCCACGACGAGTCGCGGGCGGGCAGCCGCCGCTGGTGCTCGATGCAGCGCTGCGGCAACCGGGCCAAGGTGCGGGCGCACCGCCAGCGGTCGGCGGGGCGCTGAGGCCGGGCGCTGAGGCCGGGCGCTGAGGCGCCTTCCGCCACGCCACCAGAAGATGGGCACGGCACCAGGACTTCTCCTGGTGCGGTGCCCATCCCCTGGTGCGGTGCGCGGTGCGCGCTACTCGACGACCTGCACGTCCTTCCAGAACGCGACGTAGCCGGTGTAGTCCTCGCCGACGCGCTCGAACGAGGTCGGGATCGGCGCAGGGTAGCTCCAGGCGCGGTCCTGCAGCAGGTCGTCGCCCGCCTTGACGCTGAAGTACTGGGTGTCGCCCTTCCACGGGCAGTGGTACTGCGTCGGGCTCTCCTCGAGCAGGGTGGCGTCGACGCTCGCGGGAGGGAAGTACCAGTTGCCCTCGATCGAGATCAGATCGTCCTTCGGGGCTTCGGCGACGACGGTTCCATCGGTGAGCACGGCCTTCATGGTTCCTCCAGCGGATCGGGGCGACGTCGTGGTCGCCATCGCTGCAACGCTACGCCCGCCCCGGTGATTCCCCGCCGAGCGGGGGCACGGGGTCAGGAGGCGCGGGATCAGGAGGCGCGGACCACCTCGCCCACCTGGCCGACCTCCCCGAGCGGGGCGCGGGATCAGGAGGCGCGGGCCACCTCGACCGCGACCGCCCGGTCGGCCTGCCCCGAGGAGGCGCGGGCCGACTCCACGAGATCGCCACGGTCGGTCGCCACCAGCTCGGCCGCGGACGCCGAGGCGGTCAGCAGGTGGGTCGAGGCGCGGGCGAGCGAGACGGCGGCGGCGCAGGCGACGGCGGCTTCAGGGGAGGAGGCGTCGATGCCGAGGGCGGCGAGCGCGTCGACGACGGCGCCGGCGGCCAGCTGATCCTCGACGGCGGGGCGGAAGCCGTCGGGCTCGACGGAGCCGGCCGCGACGATCGCGACGACGGCGCGGTCCCCCCGTCGGGCCTGGCGTTCGATGACGCGGCGGGCGGCGTCGGCTGCCGCGGCCGGGCCGGTGACGAGCAGCAGGTCGGCGTCGGGGTCGACGCCCGGGGCGGAGGCGACGGCGCGGAGGGTCTCGGCGGTGCTGAGCAGACCGTGCCCGTCGAGGGCGTCGACGACCACCACGAGGTGGGCCCCCGGGGCGATGCGGCTCGCCCCGGCGATGCCGTGGTCGAGGCGGACCTGGTGCTTCTGCTGGCCATGCGCGTTCACCCTGCCAGCGTAGGTCGCGACCGACCGCGGTCGCCCGTGCGTGACGCGCCGTGACGTCCGCGGCCGGGGCGACCCGGCCCGGGAGCCGCGCCCGGCCGCACCGCCCTCAGCCCGCGGGAGTTGGATCGGGTCATGCACGTGCAGCTCAAGCTCCGCCTCGCCTGCCCCGTCGACGTCGCGACGGACGCCCTGCGCGACCCCCGCGTGATGGTGGCCGTGACGAAGCCCCTGGTCGTCTACCGCTCGGAGGCGCCCGACGGGTTCCCGTCTCGCTGGACCGAGGAGGCGCACCCGGTCTCGGCGCGCATCCTCGGCCTGCTCCCGCTCGGCAGCACCCACGTCGACCTCGACTGGCACGAACGCGACGGAGCCTGGATCCAGCGCGACACCGGCCGCGGGACGAGCGGGCAGTTCGCTCGGATGCGCATCAACCACCGCATGGCCGTCACCCCGGACGGGGCGAACGGCACCCTGCTGCGCGACCGCCTCGAGTTCCACGCCGGGCCGCTGGGCGTCGCACTCTGGCCGGGTCTCTGGCTGACCTGGCAGTGGCGCGCCCTGCGCATGAAGGCCCTCGCCCCCACCTGGCGCGGAGCGCCCACGCACCCCAAGCACGCCTGAGGCCGGCACACCGCCCGGCTCCCGAGCCCGCCCGGCTCCCGAGCCCGCCCGTCCGCCCTCGCGGCGGAGGCTACGACCAGAAGCCGGCATGCACCGCCGACGCCTCCTCGAACAGGGCCGGGCCCGAGACGGACACGGCGTCGCCGCCGCGGGCGAAGACCTCGCGGCAGGGCAGGTCGAGGGTGGCCTCGCCCTCCTGCTCGGTGACCATGCCGAGCAGCTGCTGCTCGGCGAGCGCGTAGACCACGCGCCCGATGCCGGCCCAGTGGATGGCCCCGGCGCACATCGCGCACGGCTCGGTGCTCGTGTAGAGCGTCGCGCCCTTGAGGGTCGCCTTGTCGAATCGCCGCGCGACGAGGCGGACGAGCCCGGTCTCGGCGTGCCCGGTCGGATCGCCCTCCGTGACGACCGTGTTCTCGGCCTCGACGACCTCGCCGCCGGCGGTGCGCAGCAACGAGCCGAACGGGTGGTTGCCGTGGTCGCGGGCGCGCTGGGCGATCGCGATCGCCTCGTGCAGCAGCTCGAGGTCGGCGGGGCTGACGGTGGGGTCGGGGGCGGTCGTGTCGCTCATGGGCCGAGCGTAGCGACGACCGCCGACGGGGCGACCCGCCGTGCGCTGGGCGGGCACGAGCGGTGGACGGCGGACGGGCTGTGAAGGAGGCGCGGGCACCGGACGCGGGGGCTGCGTACGGTGAGGTGCGTGACCGACCCGACCCGTGCCTCCTCGACTCCTCCGCTCTCCGACTCCGACGACTCCCCTCGTTCGGCCGCGCGGTCCGCGCTCGACATCGCGTCGTGGCGCCGCACGATCCACGGGCTCTACCGGGAGGTCCGCGACGCGACGGACCTCGCCTCGGCGCACGATCTCTGGCGCCGCACGCGCGACGGCCTGTTCACGACGCACCCGTCGACGCCGCTGCTGCCCGAGGACCGGCCCGACTTCACCGGCCTGCCCACGGCCCCGTACGACCCGGCGTGGCGGTTCGAGGTGCCCGTCGAGCCCGTCGAGACGCGGCGCATGGTGGTCGAGACCGGGACCGACGGCGACGTCCAGTTCGACCTGGTGGGGGTGGCGGACGTCCCGGGCGTGGGCCGTCTCGATGTCTGGAAGCTGGTGCAGTACGGCGGCGGGCTGTTCGTGCCGGTGAAGGACGCCCTGGCCGGCAAGCCCGGGGGGACGTACGGCGGCGGACGCTACCTGATCGACTCGGTGAAGGGCGCCGATCTGGGTGAGGGCTCGGTGCCCGGAACGATCGTGCTCGACTTCAACTTCGCCTACAACCCGAGCTGCGCGTACGACCCCGCCTGGGCCTGCCCCCTCGCCCAGCCGGGCAACACCGTCGCGGTGGAGATCCCCGTCGGCGAGCGCTACGGGCGGGTTCGCTGAGGCGTCGTGCGCCAGGAGGCGTCGCGCCGCTTCCTGAGCACCCCCGAGGCCGGCTCAGGGCCGCCGATCGTCATCACGGAGGACCGGTGGCCTCAGGGTCCTCTTCTCGTGGTCGGGCACTGAGGCACTCGTCGTCGCCTGCCGCGTCATCGCGGTAGGACAGCCGGATGTCGGCCTCGTCCGCGACGACGGCCCCGTGCACGGCGGCGTCGGCGTCGAGGGCGGCCGCGTAGAGGTCGTTGCAGAGGGCGTCTGCCTGACGCGAGTTCTCGAGGCTGTTCGCGGCGACGATCGCCACGACGGTCTCTCGCCGCACGTGGAGCGAGATGAGGTCGAGCGGATCATCGTCGCGGCCCCCTCCGGCGACCCAGGCGGCGGAGACCGACTCGGCTTCGGGCGAGTCGGTCATCCACGTCGCCGGAGGAGTGGCTGCGACGTCTTCCGTGACGATGTCCGTGCCACAGGCGCTGACGGTCGCGAGGGAAGCGACAGCAGTGAGAGCCGCCCACAGCCGTCGGGCGCGTGTGCGGCTCGTCATGACGCAGGGGCCGTTCGAGCGCCCCCCGTCGCGACGCACGACAGGGCTGTAGCGGCGTAGACCGTGCCGGAGGTCGCGACGACGAGCACCCGAGCCGACTGGTACCCCGTGTTCACGTTCTTGTTGGTGTGGCCCCCGATCGTGCCCGCGACGGTTCGTCTTCCCGTGACGCCGGGCAGTCGCCAATAGGTGATCTCGGTGTAGTGCGCAAAGGACTCGACGTGGGCCTTGACGGTCCGATTCGGGCCGCAGGTCTTCTCGTACACGACCGACGAGTAATGCCTCGCCTGGGGTGGGGCGCCGTGCGCCTCCGCGACGGGCGCGATGCCGAGGGCGCCCACCAGGGCCGTCAAGGCGAGGACGGCAGCACCTCGTCCGGAGCGGTGCCTGGATCGACTGGACTCGGCGCACTGGAGGGTCGCGTCGTCGTAGCTGTGCGCGTTCTGGGGAAGGTCCTGGGATCGAGAGACAATCATGGTGGTATTCCTATCGCACGTTAGGCATACTGTCCAGCATGTTCATTGCACATGTCTCACGACGCCAACTGCTCGGCGTGGCCACACTGGGTGCGGCGATGCCGTTCGTCGTGGGCGCAGCAGGTGACGCGTCCACTGGGGCACCCGCCCGAGCATCCTCAGAGGACGGCGAGAGCACGTCACCGGGCCTGGAGATGACATCGGTCGAGTTCCGTACGATCGACGTCTTCGCGGCCGGCTTCACCTCCGAAGACACGATCCGCTGCCCTCGCAGCATCGTGCTCTCGAACATCGACGCGGAGCCACTGTCACTGAGTCTCGAGTTCGACCCGCGCCTCTATGACGTCTCGGACGGCGTCACACTGATCAACGACGACGGAACGCTCTACATCGAGACCCCGGCACCGACCATCATCTCTCCGTCGAGGTCCGTTCTCGCGTTCCAGATCGACACAGCTGCAATGGGGCAGGGTGACGCTGAGGTCTCCATCCCTCTCGCACCTGCCAACAGATATCCGGCGGAGGACTTGGCACCCGTCACGGACACGACCGTGACCGTCTCCTCCGCTGGCGACGCCGTGGTCCGAGCGACCTGGGGCACGACCTCCACAACACCTCTCTCGCGCGCCTGGGGCGCTGAGGTCTCCGCCGGCTGGGCCGACGTGGCCGTCAGCCAAGCAGGAGCGACGCGCCAGTACCGCGTACCGACCGTCATCCGATGTCGGAGCATAGGCCCGCAGGCGATTCCCGAGCGGGCCGTCGTCACTGTCACGCTCGACGGTACGATCACTTCTCCGCCCGTGCTCGCGTCGGTGATGATCGACGACGAGCCCGCCGAGCTCGCCCGGTTCGGAACCTCTCTCCGCCGCGACGGCGGCGCGTACCTGTTCGACGTCACGACGCCCGACGAAGTGGCCGCTCAGTCGACGCTGATGCTCGTCTTCGTCGACCCCGTACGTCGCGGGCGAACCGAACCCCGTGTCGACTCACTGCACATGGCGACCGTCACCCTCCGAGCTCCGGAGAATGCAGCCGAGCGGCGCCGCACCACGACGAGCGACTCGGCCGTCGACATCTCCTCATCGGGAAATCCACTCGCCCCCGACGCCGCCACCGGCACGATCTGAAAGCGAACCCTCCATGTTCAGAGACCTCGAAGTCGAACGAGCCCAAAAGCACCTGAACGATACCTACGGACACCATTCGTGGTTCACGCGGCTCACCGTCGACGGCCAGACCGGCTGGTCGACGATGTTCGCGCTGACCCGCGCTCTCCAGCACGAATTAGGCATCTCGGCGAAATCGGACTCGTTCGGTCCGACGACTATGTCGACCTTGACCTCCAAGGTCGGCTCGCTGACGACGACGAACGCCGCGTCGCATCGGGCGATCACGGCACTTGCGCAATGCGGCCTCTGGTGCAAGGGCTACAAAGGTGGTGCGACTTTCGGATCGTTCTCGCCGGACGTCGCTACGGGGATCATGGAGATGAAGGCGGACATGGGACTGCCGCCCACGGCATCCCTGGCCCCCAAAACCTTCAAGAGTCTTCTCACGATGGACGCGTACAAGCGCGTCGGGAGTGGAACCACGGCTATCCGTGACATCCAGAAGTGGATGAATTCGCGCTATCACTCACGTCAGGACTTCTTCATCGTTCCCTGTGACGGCATCTTCTCTCGAGACGTGCAGCGTGGGCTGATGCTCGCTCTTCAGTACGAAGTCGACATGGTGGACGGCGTGGCGAATGGGAACTTCGGACCGGGAACCCAAGCCGGGATCAAACGCAAGGGGCTCGTCTCGTCGGGCTCTCGAGACACGACGCGATCCTTCGTGCGTCTCTTCCAGGCAGCGCTGACGTTCAACGGCTACGAAGCCCCCTTCGATGGCGTGTTCGGCGACTCCACGGCTGCAGTCGTGCGGTCGTTCCAGTCGTTCGCCGAGTTGAGCACGACCGGCGCGGGCGATTTCCGGACTTGGGCGTCGCTTCTCGTGAGCACCGGTGACACGAGCAGGCCTGGCACGGCCGCCGATGCATCGACGGTTCTGACGCCTGCCACGGCCGCTCTTCTCAAGGCACATGGCTACAACACTGTCGGGCGGTACTTGTCGGTGGCCGCGAAGCGGATCGCACCCGGCGAGCTGGACGTCATCGTCGATGCGGGGCTGAAGGTCTTCCCCATCTTCCAAGAATGGAACAATGCGCCCGGATACTTCACCGAGGCAGCCGGTTACGGGCAAGCAGTGGCTGCCGTCAAACGGGCCCGCAACCTCGGATTCACGGCCGGCACGACCATCTTCTTCGCCGTCGACTACGACGCGACGGCCACTGAGATCCCAGCCCTGATAATTCCCTACTTCCGCGGCATCGCCCGCGGAGTCGCCTCGTCTCGCCTCGTCCAATACAGAGTCGGCATCTACGGCACACGAAACGTCTGCTCACAGGTCTCCGAGGCCGGTCTCGCCGCGAGCTCCTTCGTCAGTGGGATGTCGACCGGATACAGCGGGAACCTCGGGTTCCCCCTGCCCAACAACTGGGCATACGACCAGGTGCTCGAGTACAAGCTCACCTCCGGCGCGACGAGCCTCGAGTTGGACAAGGACATCGCATCCAGTCGAGCCGACCCCGTGGGGCGCGAGCAGGTTCTGCCGACACCGACAATCGGGGCCGAAGGCAGTCCACGCTCGTTTGACGAATCGTACTTCTGGCAGTACACGGAATGGAGCCATCAAGTCGAACTAGGGGCCGGAAACCGCCTCTTCGGCATGCACATCAACGACGTCGTTCTTCACGAGCTCCATCGAAATTCATACTGGGATATTAAGTGGCAGGCGTTTACGCCGATCGTACTTGGGAGCGATAATGCAGCCACATACGCGGAAATCACGCGAGCAAGGCAAGCAATCGCACGGACATCACACTTACTGTCGATCCCCAGCTACCCACACTTTGACACTCCACACTTCGCCGCCTCCTGCCGGGGCATCCTTAGCTGGGGTAAGCCCAGAAGCACGCGCGCCGTCGGCTGGGCTGATTTGGGCGGTTGGGGTCTTGATCTGGTTCAGGCATGGAACGACTACGTCGAGGCAAGCCGAGCCGGGTACCCCCACGATGCTGAGACATGGATGTCGACACGTATCGGCGCCGACCAGAAGGACATCGATAGCCTTCAAGACCCCGGAGATATGAAGCTAAACCGTTCAAACGGTTTCTCACGGGAGGATCTTAACGCTGATATAGATGCCCAACTGGTCGCCTACCGCTTAATTGATACACCTGATCGGCCACTTCCGGATGTCATCCGCAAGATCCGCACTGCGTCGCTGGAGCAGCCGTCATGGCGTCGAGAAACCTTCCTGACCGAGCGATTCGGAAGCTCGAACACGAGTACCGAAATAGAGGCTTGCATTGATAATCTTTTTACAAGCCAGAAATTCTGGATCGATTATCCCGTCGGCCAGTTCCTCAATGTACGTCGTCCGATCGAGTCCGAATTAGCACAGATCAGTCGAGGGTTCATTTCGCTATCAGGAATTTTGTCGATTGATGACTAATCACAGGGCAAGGCCGCTCGATCGAAGATGGATTTGGTCAGCCCTCGTCGCATTCACTGGTGCCGCTTGCTCCCTCGTGCAGGCCAACGCCATCAACTGGGTCTCCTTCATGCTGGTCCTGACCGACGGGTGCCACAGGGTCGCCGCTGATGCTCGCTTCGAACCCATGCTGGCGGCCGTCGTGACGACCTCATGGCTCCCCCTGTGGGGATCGATGTCGGTAGGAGGTTGGGCGACATCCCAGCCACGAGCCTGGTTCATCCTGCAGATCGGCTTCGTCCTGCTCGCCCTGCTCCCCATCTCCCTCGTCGTCGGCATCGAGGTACTCCTGTCATGGGAGGAGATCCAACAGATGCCGTCGCCCGGCGTCGGCGTGGCCATACACCTGACTCCGGCCATCCCGCCACTTCTGTGGTTCGGGGCCGCCCTCGTACTCAGCCGACGCACGCCTCTGGAGCCCCTGACACGGAAACATGGTCGCGCCATCGGTTTCGTGACGGCCATGCTGACGATCGCCGTCCCAGCTGTTGTTCTCCTCAAACTCTCTGACGGGTGCCTGTTGGCCGAGCTCCTGCCAACGGTCCGAATCTGGTGATCGAGGGGGAGTACAGCTGGTCGACCTTTGCTCACGACCGTTGGCCTCCCTGCCGACGTGCTCCGCGCTCCACCGGCGACCGGGATCCGCTTCGCGCGCGGCGTCGCGACTCGACCCGCCCCTCCTCGGCACCCCCGTCGCGCTTTCCGCGTGCCTCCGCTAGGCTTGGATCACTTGCGAGTCGGCCTGACCGGCTCCCTGCGTCGTAGCACGCCCCTCCCCGCCTCTCCCGTCCTGGCACACACCCAGGCAGCCCAGCAGGCGCGCGAAGCTCACTCTGCGGCGAAACGATCGTGCACACCTGCACCGTCGCCACATCTCGAGCCCGGCTACGACAGCCGTTCTCCCGGCACTGCCCCGCCCTCGCGCGAACACGTCAGCACGACGTCGTCGCCCGACACGGTGGTCACGCAGCCTGGCCCGGCTCGACACCGATGCCCCGAAAGGTGCACCACATGTCAACGAACACTCTCGACACCGAGAACACCACCGCCGCCGGTTCGACCGTCGACGAGACGGCCGACGCCGTCACCTTCAGCTCGCTGGGCGTGCCCGCCCCGATCCTGAAGTCCCTCGCAGCGGAGGGCAAGACCACCGCGTTCCCGATCCAGGTCGACACCCTGCCCGACACCCTCGGCGGCCGCGACGTGCTCGGCCGCGGCAAGACCGGCTCCGGCAAGACCCTCGCCTTCTCGATCCCCATGGCGG
The DNA here is from genome assembly GCF_007988805.1 of Frigoribacterium faeni. Taxonomy (GTDB): domain Bacteria; phylum Actinomycetota; class Actinomycetes; order Actinomycetales; family Microbacteriaceae; genus Frigoribacterium; species Frigoribacterium faeni. Next base: position 29,428 of record NZ_BJUV01000016.1, read on the forward strand.
CGCGCCTCGGCGGCAAGCTCGCCGGCGGCAACCGCCGCGCCGGCCGCCCCCTCGGCCTCGTGCTCGCCCCCACCCGCGAGCTCGCCACCCAGATCGACGCCGTGCTCGCCCCGCTCGCCGAGGCCTACGGCATGCGCACCACCACCATCTTCGGCGGCGTCTCGCAGAACCGTCAGGTGCAGGCCCTCAAGGCCGGCGTCGACATCATCATCGCCTGCCCCGGCCGCCTCGAGGACCTCATGAAGCAGGGCTTCGTCAAGCTCGACGCCATCGAGATCACCGTGCTCGACGAGGCCGACCACATGGCCGACCTGGGCTTCCTGCCCGGCGTCACGCGCATCCTGAAGGCCACCCCGACCGACGGTCAGCGTCTGCTCTTCAGCGCCACGCTCGACAACGGCGTGGACAAGCTGGTCAAGCAGTTCCTCCACAACGAGGTGCTGCACTCGGTCGACGAGGCCAACTCGCCCGTCGCCAAGATGACCCACCACGTCTTCGAGACCCCCGACGTCGACAGCAAGAACGCCCTCGTGCAGAAGCTCGCCGGCGGCAAGGGCCGTCGCATCCTCTTCATGCGCACCAAGCACCACGCCAAGAAGCTCGCCAAGAAGCTGACCGACGCCGGCATCCCCGCCGTCGACCTGCACGGCAACCTCTCGCAGCCGCAGCGCGACCGCAACCTCGCCGCCTTCCAGGACGGCTCGGCCCGCGTGCTCGTCGCCACCGACGTCGCCGCCCGAGGCGTGCACGTCGACGACATCGAGCTCGTCATCCACGTCGACCCGCCCACCGAGCACAAGGCGTACCTGCACCGCTCGGGCCGCACCGCCCGCGCCGGCGCCGAGGGCGACGTCGTCACCCTCGTCATCCCCAGCCAGAAGCGCGACGTCGCCCAGCTGATGAAGAAGGCCGACATCCGCCCGACCATCACCGCCGTCGTGCCGTCCTCGCCCGAGGTAGCCGCGCTGGTCGGCGAGGTCGCCGCCTACGTCAAGCCCGCTCCCCGCGCCGCCGTCCAGCAGCAGCAGGGTGGCGGCGGTCGCTCGCAGGGCGCCAACGCGCAGCGCAAGCGCGCCGCCCGCCAGGACTCGCAGGGCAACCCCATCGCCCGCCAGGACCGCTCGGGTCGCCCCGCAGCCGGTTCCGCCGGCGGCTCGACCCGTCAGGGCCAGGGAGGCGCGGGTCGCGGATCCGACGCCGGTCGCGGTCGCGACGGCGCAGCCCGCTCGGGCGGCTCGCGTGACGGCGGACGTCAGGGCGGCCGCGACGGCGGTTCGCGCCGCGACGCCGCGCCCCGCGGTGGCGCCTCGACCTTCTACTCGACCGAGTCCGGCCGCGGCGCCGTGACCCCGGTCCGCGAGGACTCGCGCGGCGGCCGTGACGGCGGCCGCGACGAGGTCCGCGGTACCCGCCAGACCGGACGCCGCGCCCAGAGCGACGGCGGCCAGAGCCGCACCAACGCCGTGCGCAACGACCAGGCCGAGTTCGCCGCCTCGCAGGGCGGCCAGCGCGACGCCGGTTCGCGCGACGCCGGTTCGCGCGACGGCGGCCAGCGCTCCGGCGGACGCCGCGCCTCGTCCGAGGGCGGCCGTCCCGGCACGCTCAAGGTCGGCGGGCTCGTCGGCGGCAAGGCGCGCACGGGCGGCGGCCAGCGCGGCGGTCGCTGAGACGCGACCCCGCTGGGTGGCGGGTCGTCCGCGATGACGACCCGCGCCTCCTGAGCTGACGTCGCCGCCCTGCGCGCGCCGCGGCCATGAACCCCGGATGCGACGATGAACCCCGTTCTCTCGGGGTTCATCGTCGTATCCGGGGTTCTTCGCTGTGCGGCCAGGGCACGGCGTGCATCCAGCCCACGCCAAGCGGGCCCGAGTTCGCTGACGGTCGCGGGTAGCTCGTACCCGCACCCCGACGAGAGGTCCCGGCGATGCCCACCAAGATCACGATCATCTTCGACAACCCGACCGATCCGGGCGCGTTCGAGGCGGGGTTCCCCCACTCGCTCGAGCTCGCCAAGGCCCTCCCGGGTCTCGAGCGCATCGAATCGGGCAAGGTCTGGCCCAAGGAGGACGGCAGCGAGACGCCGGCCTATCGCACGCTCGACCTCTACTTCGCCGACTACGACACGGCGAGCGCCGCGGTGCAGACCCCCGAGGCGGGCGCGTTCTTCCCCACCGTGTTCGAGCTCGGGGCCGCCGGCGTCAAGGCGCTGTTCACCAACATCGAGGCCGTCTAGCCCGACCGTCGTGCCGCTCGTGCACCCCGTCTTCGGCGCTACACCCCGTTCACTCGGGGTGTAGCGCCGAGTTCCGGGTGCGGCGCCGAGTTCGGGGGGCGGCGCCGGGTTCCGGGTGCGGCCCCGGGCACGCGGTGCGGCCCCGGGCTGCACCCCGTTTCCGGCACTACACCCCGTTCACTCGGGGTGTAGCGCCGAGTTCGGGGTGTGGCCCCGGGCTCGGGGTGTGGCGCCGGGCTGCACCCTGTTTCCGGCGCTGCACCCTGATCACTTGGGGTGCGGCGCCGAGTTCGGGGTGCGGCGTCGGGTTCGTGCGGGGTGCGGCGCCGAGTTCGGGGTGTGGCGCCGGGCTCGGGGGTGTGGCGCCGGGCTCGGGGAGGGGGCGGCGTCGGGCTCGGGGGCTCAGCGGACGCCGGCTCGACGCAGGGCCGCGAGCAGGGGTTCCGCGCGCATCGCGTCGGCCCAGTTCCACCGCACGACCGCTCTCACGCCCGGCATCGACCGCAGGGCGTCCTCGCGCCGCTTCTCGTCGATGACGACCTGCTCGGGCGTTCGACCCCGCAACATGTCCGCGGTGCGGTATTTGACCTCGCCGTCGAACTCGCCCACGACGCCGAACTCGGGCCACCAGAAGTCGACGATCCCCACGAGCGGCCCCGCCGGGGGGAACCGGACCTGCAGCTCGGGCATCGTGAGACCCGCCAGGTGGATCACGGCGCGACTCAGGGACTCGCCCGGCGAGTCGGAACGGCCGTCGGCGAAGGCCACCGCGGCCGCTGCGCGACGGATCCCGGGCACGCGTCGACGCGACGCGACCACCGCCTGGAGGTCCTCCCGCGTGAAGGCGCCGACCCGCAGCCCGTGGTCGAGGATCACGGCGCCGCCCGCGAGGTCACGCCGCCGGACGACGTCGACGGCGGCACGACGCGCCGCGACCACCCGCAGGCCGCCGACGACCTCGACTTCCTCGCCGACGAGTGGTGCCGCATGCTGGTGGGACCAGGGGCCCACCTTGTCGTGATCGCGACGGGGATTCACCACGTGGACGCGCTCCGGCCAGTCTCCGAGCAGCGGGAAGCCGCGCAGCGCCAACGCCGACTCGTGCGAGACCGCGACGTCATCGCCGAGTCGGGGCACCACCGCCTGCACTCGTGCCACGTGACGTCGCACGGGAGTGAGCGCCTGCCAGGCCGGGGTGGGCGCGTAGACACCGGGCGCGAGCCGTCGCAGCAGGCCTCGCCGGGCGTCACGCTCGAGCGAGGAGCTGTCGCCGCCCGCCGCGATGACGCTCTCTCGACGGATGATCAGTTCGGTTCCATGGTGCACGGAAGAAGCATGACGCGCGTGATCCTGCGTGCGCCACCCGCGCCTCTCGGCCTGTGGAGAGAAGCCGCTGCACCCCGGAATCCGCGCTGCACCCCGAGACCCAGGGGTGTGGCGCGGTTTCCGGGGTGGAGCGCGGCTTCAGGGGTGCGGGGCGGCGCGGGTTCAGCGGGCGGTGCGGCTTGAGGGGTGCGGCGCGGCTCTAGGGGGGCTAGTGCAGCGCGCCGACGGAGGCGAGGGCGCTGCGCAGCAGGGCCCCGCGGCCGCCCTCCATCTCGGCGGCGACCTCGTCGCTGGCGGCCTGGTGAGGGGTCAGCCAGGTGAGTTCGAGGGCGTCCTGGCGGGGATCGCAGGTGCCCGTGACGGGCACGACGTAGGCGAGCGACACCGCGTGCTGGCGGGCGTCGGTGTACACCGACGTGCCGGGCAGCGGGAAGTACTCGGCGACCTGGAACGGCACCGGCGACGCGGGCAGCTGCGGGAACGCCATCGGCCCGAGGTCCTTCTCGAGGTGGCGGAACAGAGCGGTGCGCAGGCTCTCGCCGTACATGACGCGCCCGGACACGAGCATGCGCGACATCGACCCCTCGGGCGAGGCCCGCAGCAGCACGCCCACCTCGGTGACGACGCCCATGCCGTCGACCCGCACGGGGACGGCCTCGACGTAGAGGATCGGCAGCCGCTGCCGCGCCTGGAAGAGCTCCTCTTCGGAGAGCCAGCCGGGATTGGGGTCGGGGGTCTGCACGGAGCTCATGGGGCATGTCTACCAATCCCGTGTGACGGCCGCGTGACGAAACGCTACGGGCGAACACTGCCGACCGGTCGCGACCGCCTGTGGAGGAGCCGCCCCGACGGGCGATCGCCCACGGTGCACCGAGGAGGCGCGCCACGATCGGCCCCGCTGGCTAGGCTCGGTCCATGGTGCAGATCGATCCCTCCCTCATCCAGTGGTCCGTCGACGAGTCCGAGCGCGACGGGCGACCGCTGCTCGTCCTGCTGCACGGGGTCGGTTCGCACGAGGGCGACCTGATCGGTCTCGCGCCCTACCTGCCGCAGGCGTTCGCCATCGCGTCGCTCCGGGCTCCGCTCGGGCACGGCGACGGCTTCTCGTGGTACCCCCTGACGACGCCGGGCTCGCCCGACCCCGAGCCGGTCGACGAGGCCGCCGCCGCCGTCCTGGCCTGGCTCGACACGCTGGGCGACACCCACCCGAGCATCAGCCTGCTGGGCTTCTCGCAGGGCGGCTCGCTGTCGCTGCAGCTGCTCCGGCACGCTCCCGAGCGCTTCACGTTCGCGGCCGTGCTCGCCGGCTTCGTCGTGCCCGACCCCGCCGCCGAGCAGCGCGACGCCGAGCTCGCCCGGGTCCGCCCCGCCGTCTTCTACGGTCGCGGCGACGCCGACCAGGTCATCCCGATCGACGCCGTGACCCGCACCACCGAGTGGCTGGGCGAGCACGCCGACGCCGAGCTCGCGATCTACCCGGGGCTGGCGCACGGCGTCTCGCAGGACGAGCTCGACGACCTCAACGCGTTCATCTCCCGGGTGACGAACCCGGTCACCGCCGACAGCACCCAGGCACCCGACAGCACCGACGTCGTCCTCTAGGGAGCACCATGGCCACGCTCGCCGTCTCCGGCTCCGTCACGCACCGCCACCACGCCGAGCGCGGCGTGCTGCATCTCTCGATCGGCTTCGAGGGCGACGACCGCCCGACCGTGGTCGACGAGAGCATGGCCGTGCACAACCGCGTCAGCGACCGTGCCACCGCCCTGCGCCGGCAGGGCGCGGCGACCTGGTGGAGCGCGCAGTCGGTGTCGGTCAGCCTCGTGACCGAGCCGGGCGTCGGCGACGGGAGCCGCGCCTCCTCGGTCCGGTACCGCACGCGGTCGACGATCGACGTGCGCTTCCAGGACTTCGCCGCGCTCACCGAGTGGGTCGGCGAGCTCGCCCACGTCGAGGGCGTCTCGATCGACGGCATCGAGTGGTCGCTCGGCCACGAGCGACGGGCCGAGGTCGAGCGGGCCGCACGGGTCGCGGCGATCGCGGACGCGGTCGCCCGGGCGGCGGACTACGCCGAGGCGCTGGGGCTCGGGACCCCCGTGCTCGCGGCCGTGTACGAGCCGGGCCTGCGTCCCGGTGACGGCGGCACCGGCGCCATGCCCTTCGGCGTCGCCCGGGCCGCGATGATGTCGACCTGGGGCGCGGGTCAGGGCTCGACGACGTTCGACCTGCAACCCGACGACATCGAGGTCACCGCGAGCATCAGCGCCGACTTCACGGCCTGACGCCCGGGCGCCCCACCGCGCGCCCGTCGGACCCCGCGCACCCGTCGGACCCCGGGCCCCCACACCGGACGCCGCGCCCCGCCGCGGACGCGGCGCCTCAGAGCTTCCTGCTCCACACCCCCTCGTACTCGAAGGGGACGAAGCCGACGGCCTCGTTGACGTCGAGCATCGGGCGGTTCTCCTCGGCGTTGAACGTGAAGATCCCCGGGTGGCCCGGGCGCTCCGCGGTCAGCAGGTCGGTGGTGGCCACCTTGAGCAGCCAGCCCAGCCGGTGCCCGCGGTGCTCCTTCAGCACCAGGGTGTCCTGCTGGAACGCGGGCCGCGACCGGTCGGCCGGCGCCTCCACCTGGCTGAAGCCGGCCAGCCGCCCCGACGGGACGTGCTCGACGACCGCGGTGAAGCGCGTCCGCGGCCCCGCCAGCGACTTCTCCTCGGCGTCGCGGAACCGCTCGGGCGTCCAGACGTCCTCCGGCTCGTCCACCCCGCCCGAGGGCGCGTCCGTGCTCATCCGCGATTCGAGCTCGGCGAGGTCAGCGATCCACCGGTCGGGCGAGCGTCCCACCCAGGTGTGCAGCCGGTAGTCGTCCCCGGCGGCGGCGCGGGCGCGCTCGCGGATCGCGCCCAGCGCCTCCTCATCGACCGGCAGCGCCAGCCTGCTGCACCGCATCACCTGCCCCAGCACCCAGCCGTGGCCCCGCAGGAACCGCGTCGCGGCGTCGTCCGCCCCGACCGACCCGGCACCCGTCGGCGGCAGGAGGCGCGGCTCGGCCTCGCCCGTCGAGCGCACGTAGGCGATCAGCTGCGTCCGGCCCTCGCGGCGCGCGACCTCCTCGACGTGCGCGAGGAGGGCCGTGCCGAGGCCGCGGCGGCGGAAGGCCGGCAGCACGGTGACGTCGACGTACGCCGTGGTCGCGGCGTCGCCGTCGAGCCGGGTCTCGTACGAGCCGGTCGCCACGATGCGTCCGCCGTCGCGCACGACGAACCAGCGCATGTCCATGTACGAGTCGAGCCAGTTCGGCAGCTGCTCGTCGGGCAGCCACGCCATCTCGTCCGAGCCGAGGGCGTCGGCGCGGATCTCGTTCTCGACGGCCACCGTCTCGACGAAGTCGGCGGCGTCGGGTGCGTCGACGGACGCGGGGATCGCGATGCGCTCGATGACGAACGGTGCGGGGTCGGTGGATGTCATGACGTGACCTTCCGGCCGCAGGAGCGTGCGGTCGATGCGCGCCGCCCTCGGGGCAGCCGACCAGACTAGCGGGTCCGGTGGCGCGTAGAACAGAGCGATGACCGATGCGCCCGACGCCGACCTGCTCGACCGACACGACCTCGAGCGCTTCGTCTCCGCTCAGGAGGCGCACGGCACCTACGACCGGGCGCTCGCCGAGCTGCGCGACGGCCGCAAGGTCAGCCACTGGATGTGGTTCGTGTTCCCGCAGATCGCGGGGCTGGGTCGCAGCTCGACCGCCCGCCGCTACGCCGTCGGGACGATCGGCGAGGCCCGCGCCTACCTCGCGCATCCGCTGCTCGGGCCCCGTCTGCTCGAGTGCGTCGACGCGCTGCTCGACCTGCCGACCCACGACGCCGAGCAGGTCTTCGGCGGCGTCGACGCCATGAAGGCCCGTTCGTCGCTGACGCTCTTCGCGCAGGCCGACCCGTCCGAGCCCCGCTTCGCGCGGGCGCTGGAGACGTACTTCGACGGCGCTCTCGACCGGGCGACGCTCGACCTGCTCTGACGCGGGAGCCGAGGAGGCGCGCGAGGGCGATCGGGACCGCCCACCTCGCTAGTCTCGACGGATGAGCGTTCTGATCGCGGGCTGCGGCGACCTGGGCACCGAGGCGGGTCTGCGGTTCGCCGCCGACGGTCACCGCGTCGTGGGCCTGCGCCGCCGTGCCGACCTGCTGCCCAGCCGGATCGAGGGGCGCTCGGTCGATCTGCGTCGCGAGACGCCCGTCGTCGACGACGACACCGAGGTCGTGGTCGTCGCCCTGGCCGCGGGCACCCGCACGCCGGGCGAGTACCGGGCGACCTACGTGCAGGGGCTGCGCCACGTGCTCGACGGGATCGACGCCTCGCGGGCCGAGCCGCGCCTCCTGATGGTCTCGTCGACGGCCGTCTACGACGTCGCCGACGGCAGCGAGGTCGACGAGACGACCCCGGCGACGGGCGGCACCCCGACGGCGGACGTGCTGGTCGAGGCCGAGCAGCTGCTGCGCGGACGCGCGCCCGGTTCGGTGCTCTTCCGCCTCGGCGGGGTCTACGGGCCCGGGCGCGAGCGGCTGATCGAGCAGGTCCGCGATGGCGGGGCCACGCGCTCCGACTCGCCGAGCGGGTCGCCGCACACCAACCGGATCCATCGCGACGACGCCGCCGCCGCCATCGTGCACCTGACCACCGTCGTCCCCCGGCCCGAGAGCCTCTATCTCGGAGTGGACGACGAGCCCGCCCGTCTCGACGACGTGCTGCTCTTCCTGGCCGACGAGCTGGGCGTCCCCGCCCCGCCGACGGCGCCTCCGATCGGTCGGCAGGCGGGCGGCGACAAGCGCCTCTCGAACGCCCGGCTGCGATCGACGGGCTTCGCCTTCGCGTACCCGACGTTCCGCGAGGGGTACCGGGCCGTGCTCGGCGGTCAGGGCACGCGGCACGCCTGACGCCGGCGCTCGCGCCTGCGCCCGCACCCGCGCCCGACGGTCGTCCCCAGGAGCCGAGGAGGCGCGCCCTCCCCCGCCGGCTCGGGTCACCACCCCGAGCGTCACGGCCCCTGCCCGGCGAGGCCGTCGAGCGAGCGCGGGTACGGTGGACGCGTGCTCCCCGACCTCGACGCCCCCGCCGCCCGGCGACGGCTCCTCCCCGTCTTCACCCTGCCGATGGGGGTCCGTCGCGTCGATCGGGCGGCGGCGACCCTGATCAACGGCCGGCAGCGGCACCCCGTCTCCGACCGGGCCTGGAAGCGCCTCTCGCACTCCGCCGACCACGGCACGCTGTGGCTGACGACCGCCGCGGGCCTGCTGCTGCTCGGCAACCGACGCGCGGGGTCGCGCGGCGCGCTCTCGCTCGGCATGGCCAGCCTGATCGCCAACGCGGTCGGCAAGAACCTGGTGGGCGGCCCGCGCCCGCTGCTCGACGACGTGCCCCTGGCCCGTCAGCTGCGTCGGCAGCCGCGCAGCGCCTCCTTCCCCTCCGGTCACACCGCCAGCGCGGTCGCCTTCGTGACGGGGGTCGCGCTCGAGTCGCCGCGGACCGGTCTCGTGCTCGCGCCGCTCGCCGCCGCCGTGTCGTACTCGCGCCTGAAGGTCGGGGCGCACTGGCTCTCCGACGTGGTGGGCGGGGCGCTGCTGGGGGCCGGCGTCGCCGTCGCCGGGCGCCTCCTGCTGCCCGTGCCCGCGCATCCCTTGGGCCCCGCCACGCTCGGCGGCACCCCGATCGACCTGCCCGTGTCGACACGGGGCGAGGGCGTGCTGGTCGTCTCGAACAGCTCGTCGGGGTCGGCGCGCCGCCGCGACCCGGTCGCCCTGCTGCGCCGTCGACTGCCCGACGCGCGCTACCGTTCGCTCGGCGACACCGACCTCTCCGACATCGTCGCGTTCGAGCTGCGTCGCCGCACCCCTCCGCGGGTGCTCGCCGTCGTCGGCGGCGACGGCACGGTCGAGACCGCGGCCCGGGTCGCCATCGAGCACGACCTGCCGCTGCTCGTCGTGCCGGGCGGCACCTTCGACCACTTCTCGCGGGCCGTGGGCACCGACTCGGTCGACGCCGCCGTCGCCGCGCTGACCTCGGGCTCCGGGGCGCGAGTCGACGTCGCCGCGGTCAGCATCGACGGCGAGGCGCACCATCTCGCCATCAACGCCACCGCGCTGGGGGTGTACGCCGACTACCTCGCCGAGCGCGACCGCCTCGAGGACCGGCTCGGCAAGCGCGTGGCCGGCCTCGTCGCGGGCGTGCAGATCCTGCGGCGCGGTCGCACGATCTCGATCGACCGCGATGGCGACGGCGTCCGGCGTCCGGCGTGGTCGGTCTTCGTCGGGGTCGGCCGCAACGACGACGACGTGGTCTCGCCGATGCGCCGCCGTGCCCTCGACGACGGAGCCCTCGAGGTGCGCACCCTCTCGTCCGACACCCGGCGCGGGCGCGTCGGGGCGCTGTCGTCGCTGGCGTTCGGTCCGCGGAGCACGACGACCCTGCGCCTCCTCGGCCTGCTGCCCGAGCCGTCCGCCTTCTCGACCGAGGTCACGGCGTCGTTCGGCGCGACCGTCGGGCCCGCTCGCCGTCCGGCGGTGGCCCACGACGGCGAGGGCGACACGTCGCTGCCCGCGTCGGCCGAGCGCGAGGGCTTCCGGTACGACGTGCGTCTGCTGCCCCGCGCCCTGCGCGTCTACCGCCCCCGCGCCTGACCGCCTTCGGCGCCACACCCCGAAACCGGCGCCACACCCCGAGAACTCGAGGTGTGGCGCCGGTTTCGGGGTGTAGCCCGTTCCGGGCTGCGCTACCAGCGGGGGTGGACGGCCTCGCGGAAGTACTTCTCGTAGATGCGGACGACCTCGGAGTCGAGCCCCTCGTCGAGCTCGACGTCGCCGGCGGCCGCGTTCGCGCGAGCCTGATCGACGTTGCGGGCCCCGGGGATGACCGTGCTGACGCCCGGCTGCTCGACGATCCAGGCGAGCGCCGCCTGCGGGACGGTGACGCCGTCGGGCACGGACTCGGCGAACTCCTGCGCGGCGGCCACGCCCTGCTCGAAGTCGACGCCGCTGAACGTCTCGCCCTGGTCGAACGCCTCGCCGTGACGGTTGAAGCTGCGGTGGTCGTTCTCGGCGAAGGTCGTCTGGGCCGTGTACTTGCCCGAGAGCAGGCCGCTGGCGAGCGGGACGCGCGCGATGATGCCGACCCCCGCCTCCTGGGCCGCCGGGAGCACCTCGTCGAGGGGCTTCAGGCGGAACGCGTTGAGGATGATCTGCACCGTCGCGAGGTTCGGGCGGGCGATGGCGGTGAGGGCCTGCGCGGTCTCCTCGACGCTGACGCCGTAGGCGGCGATCGCCCCGTTCGCGACGAGCTCGTCGAGGGCGTCGTAGACGGCGTCGCTCTCGAAGACGGGGGTCGGCGGGCAGTGCAGCTGCACGAGGTCGAGAGTGTCGACCCCGAGGTTGCGACGCGACCGGTCGGTCCACTCGATGAAGTTGCGACGGACGTAGTTCGCCGGCAGCTGCTCGAGTCGGCGGCCCATCTTGGTCGCCACGGTGAGCGGGACGTCGGGGTTCGCGGCACGGAAGGTGCCGATCAGCTGCTCGCTGCGGCCGTCGCCGTAGACGTCGGCGGTGTCGAAGAAGGTGACCCCGGCCTCCACGGAGGCGCCGAGCACCTCGAGGGCGTCGCTCTCGGTGACGTCACCCCAATCGGCTCCGAGTTGCCAGGTGCCGAGTCCGATGACGGAGACTTCGCGGCCGGTGCGTCCGAGTGTGCGACTGTGCATGGGGACAGCGTAGGCGGTGCCGCCGGACGCGGTCCGGGCCGGCGCGAGGCGGCTCGGAGCGCGGCGGCGTCAGCGGCGGCGGCGTCAGCGGCGGCGGGTGGCCGACCGGGCGAGGGCGAACGCCGACGCCATGAGCGCCACCGCGATCACGACGAAGATCCCCCCGGCGACGACGTGCGCCTGGAGGATGCGCACGAGACCGACGACGAGCGCGAGCGCGGACACGAAGGCGAGCACCTTGCCGGCGGCCAGCTGCCCGCGGCGGAGAGCCGCGCCTCCTCGGCGACCCACGTGCGCGTCAGCCGAGACGGCGGGCGGCGTCGGCCGCGGCCTGCGTGGCCTCGGCGAACTCGCGCTCGGCCCGCTCGCGCGATCCGTCGGGCATCGGCAGTCGGTCGCTGAGGGTCAGGTTGGTCGCGATGACCTCGACCCGCATGCCCAGCGTCCTGCCGAGGATGATGTCGAGCACGGGCGTGGCATGGTCCCAGCCCTCGGTGTCGGTGCCCTCGTCGTAGACCCCGCCCCGGCTCGTCACGATCACGGCGGGACGGCCGGCGAGCGGCTGCTGGTCGTCGCCGTCGAACGGGGCGGTCACGGCGGGCAGGTGGATGTTGTCGATCCAGGCCTTCAGCGTCGAGGGCACCGAGTAGTTGTAGAGCGGGGCGCCGATCAGCAGCACGTCGGCGGCGACGAGCTCGGCGATGAGCGTCTGCTGCAGGGCCTCGTGGGCGGGATCGGGGGCGTCGCCGGCCTGACGCAGACGCGGCGGCCAGTGCAGGGCGCTGTCGCTGAGGTGCGGCAGCTGGTCGACGTGCAGGTCGCGTCGGGTGACGGTGTGGTCGTCGCCGAGCGCGCGCCAGGCGTCGGCGAACGCCGCGGTGATGGCTCGCGAGCGGCTGGTCGAGAGGTCGGCGGACGAGTCGAGGTGCAGCAGGTTCGGCATGTGCCCACCGTAGCCGGGCCGCCCGCCCGACCGCCCCGGGCGCGGGTGCCGAGGAGGCGCGCAGGGCGGAATGTCGGAGGTCCAGAGCAAGATGGCAGCGATGACCGACGTGCTCGACCGCTTCTCCCCCGCCACCCGCGAGTGGTTCCGCGGGGCGTTCGCCGCGCCGACCAGGGCTCAGGAGGGCGCGTGGACGGCCATCAGCCAGGGCGACCACGCGCTCGTGATCGCGCCCACCGGGTCGGGCAAGACGCTGGCGTCGTTCCTCTGGTCGATCGACTCCCTCGCCTCGACGCCCCCGCCCGACGAGAAGCTGCACCGCACGCGCGTGCTCTACATCTCGCCGTTGAAGGCGCTCGGCGTCGACGTCGAGCGCAACCTCCGGTCGCCGCTGGTGGGCATCACGCAGACGGCCCGGCGGCTCGGCACCGAGGCCCCCGACATCACGGTCGGCGTCCGCTCGGGCGACACCAGCTCGAGCGACCGCGGCAAGCTCGCCCGCACGCCCACCGACATCCTCATCACGACGCCCGAGTCGCTCTACCTGATGCTCACCTCGCAGGCACGCGAGACGCTCAAGGGCGTGCAGACCGTCATCATCGACGAGGTGCACGCCGTCGCGTCCACCAAGCGGGGCGCCCACCTCGCCCTCTCCCTCGAACGCCTCGACGCCCTGCTCGAGAAGCCGGCCCAGCGCATCGGCCTCAGCGCGACCGTCCGCCCGCCCGAGGAGGTGGCGCGGTTCCTGGCCGGGCCGGCTCCGGTCACCATCGTCAACCCGCGCGCCGACAAGAAGTTCGACCTGCGCGTCGTCGTGCCCGTCGACGACATGACCGAACTCGGCACCGCGGCGCCGCTCGAGGGCTCCGCCGCGGGCGCCGCGCCGCAGGGCTCGATCTGGCCGCACGTCGAGGAGGGCATCGTCGATCTGATCGCCGAGCACCGCTCGACCATCGTCTTCTCCAACTCGCGTCGCCTCGCCGAACGCCTCACCGCCCGGCTCAACGACATCTGGATCGAACGTCAGGGCGGCGATCTCGAGGCGGCGGCGCACGCCACCGAACGGGCCCGGACGACCGCCGACTCCGCCGGGCTCGCCGAGGAGGCGCAGGGCGAGCTGGTCACGGTCGGCGCCCTCGCCGACGGCTCGTCCCCCGACGGCGACGATGTCGTCGACCCGTTCGCCCCCTCGCCCGTCTCGGCTCGCAACCTTGCCGTCGGCGGAGGAGCCCCCGCCCAGCTGATGGGCGGCTCCGGCCAGACCTCCGGCTCCGAGCCGCTGCTCGCCCGCGCCCACCACGGCTCGGTGTCGAAAGACCAGCGAGCCCTCATCGAGGACGACCTGAAGAGCGGCCGCCTGCGCTGCGTCGTCGCGACGAGCTCGCTCGAGCTCGGCATCGACATGGGCGCCGTCGACCTCGTGATCCAGGTCGAGTCGCCGCCGTCGGTCGCCAGCGGCCTGCAGCGCGTCGGCCGTGCCGGGCACCAGGTCGGCGAGACCTCGCGCGGCGTGCTGTTCCCCAAGCACCGGGCCGACCTGATCCACTCCGCCGTCGCGGCCGAGCGGATGGTCGCGGGCCTGATCGAAGAGCTGCGCGTGCCCACCAACCCGCTCGACGTGCTCGCCCAGCAGACGGTCGCCGCCGTCGCGCTCGACGAGCTCGACGCCGACGAGTGGTTCGAGACCGTGCGACGCAGCGCCCCCTTCGCGACGTTGCCCCGGTCGGCGTTCGACGCCACCCTCGACCTGCTGAGCGGCAAGTACCCCTCCGACGAGTTCGCCGAGCTGCGACCCCGCATCGTCTGGGATCGCGTGCACGGCACCCTCACCGGTCGACCCGGCTCCCAGCGACTCGCCGTCACCAGCGGCGGGACGATCCCCGACCGGGGGCTCTTCGGCGTCTTCATGGTCGGCGAGAAGGCCGCCCGCGTCGGCGAGCTCGATGAGGAGATGGTCTACGAGTCGCGCGTCGGCGACGTCTTCGCCCTCGGGGCCACCAGCTGGCGCATCGAGGACATCACCCACGACCGGGTCCTCGTCTCGCCGGCCTACGGGCAGCCCGGCCGCGTCCCCTTCTGGAAGGGCGACGGCATCGGACGGCCCGCCGAGCTCGGCAAGGCGATCGGCGGCTACATCCGCGAGCTGTCGAACTCGAACGAGGCCGACGCCACCACCCGGGTCGCGGCCGGGGGCCTCGACGAGCGCGCGGCCCGCAACCTCATCGCGTTCCTCACCGAGCAGAAGGCGGCCACCGCCTACGTCCCCACCGACACGACCCTCGTCGTCGAACGGTTCCGCGACGAGCTCGGCGACTGGCGGCTCATCCTGCACTCGCCCTACGGGATGCAGGTCCACGCCCCCTGGGCCCTGGCGGTCTCGGCGCGCATCCGAGACCAGCTCGGGGTCGACGGCGGCGCGATGGCGGCCGACGACGGCATCGTCGTGCGCATCCCCGACACCGACGCCGAGCCTCCCGGGGCCGAGCTGTTCGCGTTCGAGCTCGACGACCTCGACGAGATCGTCACCGAGGAGGTCGGCGGCTCCGCCCTGTTCTCGTCGCGCTTCCGCGAGTGCGCGGCGCGCGCCCTGCTGCTGCCGCGCTACAACCCCGGCAAGCGGTCGCCGCTCTGGCAGCAGCGGCAGCGGTCGTCGCAACTGCTCGACGTCGCCCGGAAGTACCCGCAGTTCCCGATCGTGCTCGAGGCCGTGCGCGAGGTGCTGCAGGACGTCTACGACCTGCCCGCCCTGATGAGCCTCACCCGCGATCTCGCGAGCCGCACCGTGCGCATCGTCGAGACCGAGACCGAGGTCCCCTCGCCCTTCGCGCGCTCGTTGCTGTTCGGCTACGTGGCCGCCTTCATGTACGAGGGCGACTCGCCCCTGGCCGAACGTCGCGCGGCGGCGCTGTCGCTCGACTCGACGCTGCTGCAGGAGCTCCTCGGGCGGGCCGAGCTGCGCGAGCTGCTCGACGCCGACGTCATCGACCAGCACGAGCTCGAGCTGCAGCGCCTCGCGCCCGACCGCCGCGCCCGCGACATCGAGGGCGTCGTCGACCTGCTCCGTCTGCTCGGCCCGCTCACCACCGACGAGATCATCGACCGCAGCTGGTTGTCCGCCACCCTCGTCACCGGCGACGTCGCCGCCCGCGACGACGCCCACCGCGCCCTCGAGACCGCCCTCACCGACCTCGCCTGGTCGAACCGCGTGCTGCGGTTCACCCACGCCGGCGTGGTGCGCTGGGCGGGCATCGAAGACGCCTCGCGCCTCCGCGACGCCCTGGGGGTCGCCCTGCCGATCGGCGTGCCGACCGCGTTCGTCGAACCCGTCGACGACCCGCTCGGCGACCTGATCGGCCGGTTCGCCCGCACCCACGGCCCCTTCACGCCCGCGATGGTCGCCGACCGTCTCGGCCTCGGCACGGCCGTGGTGCTCGACACGCTGCGCAAGCTCGCCACCCAGCGCCGGGTAATCGAGGGCGAGTTCCGCCCGAGGCAGCAGGGCAGCGAGTGGTGCGACTCCGAGGTGCTGCGTCGCCTCCGCGGGAAGTCCCTGGCCGCCCTCCGGCACGAGGTCGAGCCCGTCGCCCCCGAGACGCTCGGCCGGTTCCTGCCCGCCTGGCAGCACGTCGCGACCGGGCTCAAGGGCTCGGGGCTCCGCGGGCTCGACGGCGTGCTGCAGGTCGTCGACCAGCTCAGCGGGGTCTCGCTGCCCGCCTCCGCCTGGGAGACCCTCATCCTGCCCGCCCGCGTCACCGACTACAGCCCCGCGATGCTCGACGAGCTCACCGCCACCGGCGACGTCATCTGGTCGGGCACCGGCACGCTTCCCGGCAACGACGGCTGGGTCAGCCTGCATCTCGCCGACGGCGCCCAGGTCACCCTCCCCGAGCCTGCGGGCACCGAGACCGACGACCTGCAGCGCGAGGTGCTCGCCGCGTTGGCCGGCGGCGGCGCGTACTTCTTCCGGCAGCTGTCCGACGCCGTCGGCAGCACCGACGACGACGCCCTGGTCACCGCGATCTGGCAGCTCGTCTGGGCCGGGCAGATCACCAACGACACCTTCGCCCCGCTCCGCACCCAGGTGGGCGGCGGCCGGACGCCCCGGCCCCGGACGCCGACCCGGTCGCGCTCGTCGTACCGCAGCCGCGGCCGCATCGCCATGCCCCGCCAGGCCGGCCCCCCGACCGTGGGCGGGCGCTGGTCGCTGCTTCCGCTGGCCGAGCCCGACGGCACGATCCGAGCGGCCGCGACCGCCGAGATCCTGCTCGAACGGCACGGCGTGGTGACCCGCGGCGCCGTGGTGAACGAGGGCGTGCGAGGCGGCTTCTCGACCGCGTACAAGGTGCTCAGCGGCTTCGAGGAGACCGGGCGTGCCCGCCGCGGCTACTTCGTCGAGGGGCTCGGAGCGGCGCAGTTCGCGACCGGCCCCACCGTCGACCGGCTGCGATCGTTCGTCCGCGACGACGGCGACCGGCGCGACGACGAGACCCTCGTCGCCGCCGGGCGGCAACGGGATGTCCCCGTCGTCACCCTCGCGGCGACCGACCCGGCCAACCCCTACGGCGCCGCCCTGCCCTGGCCCGGCCAGACGCTCGACGGCGCACCCGCCGACGAGGCCGCCGCGGCGGCGAGCGCAGCGGCTCGGGCGGCCGGCGCGGCGGCGGCGACCACGGCGACCGGAGCGGGCGCGCGCGGGGAGGCGGGCTCCGCGGGCGACGCGACCCGTGCCTCCTCGACGGCCGGCGCGGCGGAGAAGGGCGACACCGCAGGAGGCGCGGGCGCGAAGAAGAGGTCGGGTCACCGCCCGGGCCGCAAGGCCGGATCGCTCGTGGTGCTGGTCGACGGGCGCCTCGTCGTCTACGTCGAACGGGGCGGCAAGACGGTGCTCACCTTCGGCGAGCCCGACGAGCGCGAGCTCGCCCTGGCGGCGGCATCGCTCGCGGCGACCGTGCGCACGCGGCTCGGCAAGCTCGCGGTCGAGCGCGTCGACGGCGAGTTCGTGCTCGGCACGCCGCTCGGCGACGCCCTGCGCGACGCCGGGTTCGCTCCCACCCCCAGCGGCGTCCGGCTGCGGAGCTGACCGATGCCCGAAGGAGACACCGTCTACCGCGCCGCGAAGAACCTCGACGCGGTGCTGCACGGCCAGACGCTGACCGCGAGCGACTTCCGGGTGCCCGCGTTCGCGACCGTCGATCTCGCCGGAGAGGTCGTCGACGACGTCATCGCGCGGGGCAAGCACCTGCTGCACCACATCGGCGACCTGACCCTGCACACGCACCTCAAGATGGAGGGCTCCTGGCACGTCTACAAGCACGGGACGAAGTGGCGTCGACCGGCGTACCAGGCGCGGGTCGTGCTCGAGACGGCCGACTGGGTGGCCGTCGGGTTCGACCTCGGCATCGTCGAACTCGTGGCCCGCGACGACGACGACAGCGTCGTGTCCTACCTCGGCCCCGACCTGCTCGGACCCGACTGGGACGCCGCGATCGCCCTCGCCAACCTCGAGGCCGATCCGACGCGCGAGGTCGGGCTCGCCCTGCTCGATCAGCGGGTGCTGGCCGGGGTGGGCAACGTCTACCGCAACGAGCTCTGCTTCCTGCGCGGGGTGCTGCCGACCCGCCCGGTCGGCGAGGTCGAGAACCGGCCGAAGCTGATCGATCTCGCGCACCGGCTGATCGTCGCCAACAAGGACCGCGTCGAGCGCACCACCACCGGCACGCTCCGGGGCACGACCGACTGGGTCTACGGCCGAGCCGGCAAGCCCTGCCTGCGCTGCGGCACGAAGATCCGGCGCGGCGAGCTCGGCGAGAGCGAGCTCGAGCTGCGCGAGACGTACTGGTGCCCGCACTGCCAGAGCTGACCGCCCCGCAGCGCGCGACCGCACCGGCCCGTGTCCGACCGCACCGGCCAGGGTGCGACCGAACCGGCCCCGCGCGCGACCTCGTGTGACGCCCCGTGACGCGCCCGCCTCTCCACCCCAGGTGACGTGCCTACGATCGGCGACACCCGACCGGGCCGTACCCGACGAGCCGGTCACCGCGAGAGGACGACCATGTCGAACGCCAGCACGCCCCGCCCCACCGCCACGATCGCCGAGCAGGTGACCGAGTTCGACGAGGGCTTCACCGCTCAGATCGGCCCCGACTTCTCGAAGGTCTTCGCCGACGAGCAGAGCGCCCTGCGCGAGGCCGGGGTGCCCGACGACGCCGTCAAGCCCGGCGACACCGTCGTCGAGGCGACCCTGCTGACGCCCCGCGGCGACGAGGTCTCGCTCGCCGAGACGGTCGGCGAGGGCCCGGCCGTGCTCGTCTTCTACCGCGGCGCCTGGTGCCCGTACTGCAACCTGACCCTGAAGACCTACCAGGCCGAGCTCCTGCCGCGTCTGCGCGAGCGGGGCGTCGCGCTCGTCGCGATCAGCCCGCAGACCCCCGAGGGCTCCGAGGCGTCGGTGACGAACGGCAGCCTCGAGTTCCCCGTGCTGTCCGACCCCGGCAACGTGCTCAGCCGCGCGCTCGGCATCCGCACCGAGCCGAGCGCCGACGCCCGCGCCGTGCACACCGAGCTCGGCTTCGACGTCGCCGACAGCAACGCCGACGCGACGGGCGACATCCCGTTCCCGACCGTGCTCGTCGTCGACGCCGACGGCACCGTCGTCTTCGCCGACGTCCACACCGACTACACCACCCGCACCGAGGTCGACGAGATCGTCGCCGCCCTCGACCTGCTGGAGGCGCGGACGGCCTGACCGGCATCGGTCGCCCCCGCGTCCGCTCCCGTCCCGAGCCCGCCCGCCCCGCACGGCGCTCTCCGACCCCCTTCCACTACGATCAGGGGTCTGAACCCGTCAGAACCCGAGAGGACCGCCATGTCGCCGAAGGCCATCGCCGAGCAGGTCGTCGAGTTCAACGAGGGGTTCAACGCCGAGATCGGGCCCGACCTGACCGCCGTCTTCGACGCCGAGCAGGAGCAGCTGCGGGCCCTCGGCGTCCCCGCCGACGCCGTGCGGGTCGGCGACCAGATCGTCGACGCCGCGCTGCTGACCCCCACCGGCGACGACGTCCTGCTGCTCGACGCGTTCGGCGGCTCACCCGCGGTCGTCGTCTTCTACCGCGGCGCCTGGTGCCCGTACTGCAACCTGACGCTCAAGACCTACCAGGAGGACCTGCTGCCGGCGCTGCGGAAACGCGGGGTCGAGCTCGTCGCGGTGAGCCCCCAGACGCCGGTCGGCTCCGAGAAGTCGGTCGCCCAGGGCGACCTCGAGTTCACCGTGCTGTCCGACCCCGGCAACGTGCTCAGCCGCGGGCTCGGCATCGTGACCCAGCCCACGGCGGGAGCCCGAGGCGTGCACGCCCAGCTCGGCTTCGACGTCGCCGACAGCAACGCCGACCACACGGCCGAGATCCCGTTCCCGACCGTGCTCGTCGTCGACGCCGACGGCCGCGTCGTGTTCGTCGACATCCACACCGACTACACCAGCCGCACCGAGGTGTCGCTCGTGCTCGAGACCCTCGACCTGCTCGAGATCGGCGTCCTCTAGCCGACGGCGCCTCCGGCCGACCGGACCGGTCAGGACGACGCGACCCGGTCCCCCGACGACCGGACGGGACTAGACGGGTCAGGCCGACGCGACCCGCGCCTCCCGACGACGGCAGGGGCCGGTCGACGCGATGAGCGCCTCCCGACCCCTGCGACGCAGGACCCGCGATCAGTCGCGGGGCGCGACGGCTCCCGTGGGCTCGGGCGCCTCCTCGCCGAGGCCGACGCGCGAGTGCCGCCGCCCGTACGAGAGGTACACGACGACGCCGAGCACGAGCCAGGCGCCGAAGCGCGCCCAGGTGAGCGTCGTGAGGTTGAGCATAAGCCAGACGCAGAGCGCCGCCGAGAGGATCGGCAGCACCGGCGACAGCGGCACCCGGAACGCGCGCGGCAGGTCGGGGCGCTTGCGGCGCAGCACGATCACGCCGATGCTGACCAGCACGAAGGCCGAGAGCGTGCCGATGTTGATCATCTCCTCGAGCACCCCGACGTCGGTGAAGGCCGCGACGAACGCGACGACGGTTCCGGCGATGACCTGGATGCGCACGGGGGTCTTGCGGGTCGGGCTGGTCTTGGCGAGCCAGCGGGGCAGCAGTCCGTCGCGGCTCATCGAGAACACGATGCGCGAGAGGCCGAGCAGCAGGACCATGATCACCGTGGTCAGACCGGCGAGCGCGCCGATCGAGATGATGCCGGCGGCCCAGTCGGCGCCGACCAGTCGGAACGCGGTCGCGAGCGAGGGGTCGTCCTCGCCGGCGAGGTCGCGGTACGACACCATGCCGGTGAGCACGATCGAGACGAGCACGTAGAGCACCGTGACGACCGCGAGGCCGAGGAAGATGCCCCGCGGCAGGGTCTTCTGCGGGTTCTTGACCTCTTCGGCGCTGGTCGCGACGACGTCGAATCCGATGAACGCGAAGAACACCAGCGACGCGGCGGCGAGCAGCCCGAAGACCCCGTACTGGGCGGGGGCCGCGCCGGTCAGCCACGAGAACATCGACTGCGACCAGGTGTCGCTCGCCCCGGCCCCGGTGGCGCTCGGCTCGGCGGCGGGCACGAACGGCGAGTAGTTCGCGGCCCGCACGAAGAAGAAGCCGACCACGATGACGAACAGGACGATGACGACCTTGATGATCGTGAACACGGCGCCCACGCGGGCCGTGAGCTGGGTGCCCGCGACCAGCAGGGCGGTGAAGACGGCGACGATGAGGAACGCCGGCCAGCTGACCTCGATGCCGCCGAGCATGAACGTCGGCGGGATGCCGATGCCGAACGTGTCGAAGGCCGACGCGAGGTAGACGCCCCAGTACTTGGCGAGCACGGCGGAGGCGGTGAACATCTCGAGGATGAGGTCCCACCCGATGATCCAGGCGAGGAACTCGCCCATCGTGGCGTAGGTGAACGTGTACGCGCTGCCCGCGACGGGGATCGTCGAGGCGAACTCGGCGTAGCACATGATGGCGAGGCCGCAGGTGAGCGCGGCGAGCACGAACGACAGCGTGACCGAGGGCCCGGCGTAGTTCGCGGCGGCGTTGGCGCCGACCGAGAAGATGCCGGCGCCGACCGCGACCGCGACGCCCATCAGCGTGAGGTCCCAGGTGCCGAGCGAGCGCTTCAGGCCGTTCTCCGACCCGAGCGAGTCGGCGATCGACGACTCGACCGACTTCGTGCGCCAGATGCTCCGCGGCCCTCTGGCCCTGGTGGGGTTCGCCATGTCGTCTCCTCGTTCGACGGCGTCGACCCCCGTTCGGGGACGACGCGCCAGCATACAAGGAGGCACGGCCCCGTGACGAGGCCGCCCCGGCCCCGAGGAGGCGCGGGTCGTCCTCCCCAGGACGCCGCGGCCCGGTGGTCCTCCACAGCGGTCCGCACGCACTCGAACGGCGCGGGGCGCTCTCGTACGATGGCCGCGTGGCGAACGACACCGACGGCGACGGCCCCCGGCCCCGGCCGGCCGTCGACGCGGCCTGGGCTCCGGTCCGGCCGCGGACGGCGCCGGCGGCATGGGAGGCCGCGGCGGCGGATCCCCGCAGCCGCACCGCGGCCGAGCACGACGGCGACGCCTCCGACAGCCCCTCCGTCGAACCCGTCGCACCGGCCGACCCGTCCGCGCTCGAGCGGATGCTGCGCCGCGGCGGTCGGGGGGTGCGCGGCGTCTGGCGCCGCGCCTCCTCGGCTCGGCGGCTGGCGACCGGGTTCGCGACGCTCGGCCTCGTGTCCGCGCTGGTCGTCGGGGCCGGGGTCGCGGCCCAGCCGCGGTACCCCGTGCCCGTGACCACCGGCGCGTTGTCCGCCGACCTGCGCACGGCGCCGTCGGGTGATCTCTGGAGCACCGATCTGGCGGCCCTCGGCGCCACCGACCTGCCCGACGGCTGCCGCGGCTTCCGCCCGCTGAGCGAGATCGACGGCGACGCCGTCGTCGCCTCGTCGGCCGTGGCCTACGACGGGTGCCGGGAGGCGGTGGCCCTGCTGGCGCGGATCGACCCGTCGACCGGCGACGTGCGCTGGTCGATCGACCTCGCCGACCTGCTCGGCGGCCGGGGCATCTACCTGAGCATGGTGCGCGACGACGCGGGCTCCCTCGCGACCGTGAGCAGCCAGGAGTACCTCGGCGCGAGGTCGGTGCGCATCGACCTCGAGACCGGGCGCGTGCTCGGCGACGTCATCGGCGACGACGACTCCGACGACGTCGTGACCCAGCTGATGGGCGTGACCTCCGGCCGGCTCCTGCTGGCGTCGCAGCCCCGGGATCGCGTCGGCCCCGACGGGCAGTCCCTGACGTTCACCGACGGCGAGACCACCCCCTACCGCCTGATCGACGCCGACCACCCCGACACCGTGGTCTGGTCCGGCGACGTGGGCACCAGCGAGACCCCGTACCTGGCCGGCGCGTTCCTCGTGGTCGAGAGCGAGAACGGTCCGGTGCTGGTGGACGTCGAGACGGGCGAGGTGCACGTCGTGCCCGGCGGCATCGCGCTCGTCGAGAACGTGGTCCAGGCGGGCGACCTGCTCGTCGCGACCGTCACGACCCGGGCCGGCGAGCGGGAGGCGCTCGCCCTCGACCGCGCGGCCGAGCGGCGGTGGTCGGCCCCGCTCGAGCTCGACGCGCAGGTCGTCGTCGCCGCGAGCTGCGTGATCGTCGAGTCCGGGCGGTCGGACTTCCGCTGCCTCGAGCCGGACGACGGCCGCGAGCGCTGGTCGCGCACCCTGCCCGTGACCGAGCAGGACCAGGCCGCCGTCGACGTGTTCCAGCAGGGCCTGGAGACCTCGTCGCTCGTCGTGGACGTCACGTCGCAGATGCGGTCGGCCACGGGCGACGACGCGCCCACGACGATCCTCGGCCTCTCGCCGGCCACGGGCGAGACCACGTTCTCGGCCGAGGTGCCGCCGTTCTCGTACCTCACCGGTCTCGCGCGGACCGTCGGCTTCGCCGGCTCGTTCGTCGGTCAGGACTTCTCGAAGACCGTGGTCACCGCCTTCGACCTCGCCGACGGTCGGCGGCTCTGGCAGCAGGACTCTCCCCCGCAGGGCTCGCTCGACTTCTGGGGCGACACGCTCGTCTCGGTCGACGCCGACGGCGTCGCCCACGGGCTGCGGACCACGGCCGACGTGGTGCCCGCCACCGCCGAGGCGTCGCGATGAGGGGCGCGCGGTGGCGCGGGTGTCGCCGAGGAGGCGCGGGTCAGCTCCCGCGGACCAGCACCGGGAACACGAACACCGCGAACACGAAGAACAGCGCCATGACCCCGAGCAGGATGAACGGCCCCTTGCCGAGCACGGTCTGGCCCGCCGCCTCGCGACGACGCAGCACGCGACGGCGGTACACGGCCTGCATCACGATCAGGGCGACGGCCGCGACCGCGAGGATCGAGATGATGACGACGTCGATGGCGAGGTCCTTCCGGGCGGGGCGATCGGGCGGGTGCCACTTTACCCGGCACGCTCCGGGACGACGCCCGGCCGGGTGCGGAGCACCGACGGCGGCCGCTCGTACGATGGGGCACCGGACGAGGAGGCGCGGGTGACGGATCGAGACGGCTCTCGCCCCTGGACTCCCCCGCGCCCCGACCGCGCCTCCGTCGCCTGGGAGGACCGTGCCGCGGGCCTCGGCCACGCGTCGACGCCCGATGCGTCGGACACGTCCGACGAGCTCGACGACGGCCTCGACGAGGGCCACGAGGGCCGGGCCGCACCGCCGATCGGGGCGCCGATGCGCGCCCGCTGGCGCCGCGCCTCCCGGGCTCGTCGCCTCGCGACCGCCGCGACCGCGCTGGTCGTGGCGGCCGCGACCGTCGTCGTGCTCGGCAGCGCGGTCCAGCCCCGCTACGCGACGGACGAGCCGACCGACGGCGTCGTGGTCGACGAGCTGCGGAACCGACCGGCGACGACGTCGTGGACGATCGGCACCCGAGAGCTCGGCATCCCCTCCGCGGACGACGGCTGCCTGACCTACTCGGTGCTGGGGTCGATCGGGTCCGACGTGCTCGTCGCGACCTCGTCGCAGCTCGCGTCGTCCGAGACCGGATGCTACGACCGGCAGGGCCGCTCGGAGCGCCTCGTGCGCCTCGACCCGTTCGCCGGCGACGTGCGGTGGTCGATCGACATCAGCGGGGTCAGCGGCGGCGGGGGCACCCTCGCGGCCTGGATCGACGCCGAGGCGGGCGACGCGATCGTCAGCACGACGGGGCTCTACGGCTACGGTCGCGGCGCCTCGGGCTTCGGCCGGGTCGATCTCGCGACGGGCGGTCTGTCCGACGTGCACGTCGCGGAGGGCGATCGGATCCGCGTCGTCGACGCGAACAGCCGTCTCGTGCTCACGAGCGAGTCGCCCGCGGCCCCGGTCACGACCGGCGACGTGTCGGGCGGCGACGGCGCGGTCGTCGACGATCTCGCAGAGGACGGCGACGCCTCGGCCGCGGCCCTCGAGGCCGCAGCCGCGGCTCAGGAGGCCGCCGAGGCCGCCGCCTCCGAGGGCGCCGCCACCTCCGAGGCCGCCGACGCCGCGGCCGCGGCCGAGGCGGCCCTCGTCGACGACGACACCGGACCCCGCTCGACGCTCTACGACCGCTCCGACCTCGACACCCCCGTCTGGTCGGGCGACGGCGTGTACGCCGGCGTGACGAGCGAGGTGCTGCTCGACGACGGGCTCCTGAGCGTCGGGCAGGGCGTCGCCACCCTGGTCGACGGTCGGACCGGCGAAGGCGACCCGTGGGCCGACGATCTCCCCCTCGACGCGCAGGGCTACCGCGTCGACGACACCGTCTACCTCGTCTCGTACGGCTCCGGCATGGACTCCCCCGCCGAGCTGAGCGCCCGGTCGCTCGACGGCGCCGAGCGCTGGCGTCGCGAGTTCGAGCAGGACCGCTGGCCCGCCGTCACCGGCGACTGCGTCGTCTTCTCGGACCGGGCCGGGGTCCGGTGCGTCGACGAGACGACCGGCGTCGAGCGCTGGTCGCGTGCCCGATCGACGGAGACCCGCGGGCTGCCGATCGTCGGCGAGCGGCAGCCGGGCCAGTGGGGCGACGACGTCTTCCTGCAGACCTTCGAGGGCCGGTCCGCGCCGGTGGTGCCGGGCGGCGACCGGGCGCTGCTCGTGCTCGACGCCGCCGACGGCTCGGAGCGGGCGCGGGCGTTCATCTCCCGCGAGTCGACGCTGGTCGGCGCCTCCCGCTCGGTCGGCTACGCGGCCGTCGTGCGGTCCGCCGACTCGTTCGACGGCCAGGTCGTCTTCCGCGACGTCACCGCCGTCGACCTCTCGGACGGACGCCGGCTGTGGAACCTCCAGTCGGAGTCCGATCTGCAGTTCTGGGGCGGAGCACTCGTCTCCATCGCCGAGGACGGGTCGATCCGCCGCCTCGTGGACACGGTGCGCGTGACCCGCTGACCACCCCGCCGGCTCAGCCGTCGCCGCGCGCCTCCAGCGTCGAGCTCCCCGCGCTGAGGATGTACGCCATCGCGTAGGCCCGCGAGTTGCCGTCGTCGATGCCCGCCTCCGGCAGGTCGGCGAGCGCCGAGAGGGCATCCGCCGCCGCCGACGGACCGGCGAGCGACGAGTACATCAGCACGTAGTCGCCCAGCGGGCCCACGGCGCCGCCGTCGGCGACCCCGGACTCCGCGACGACCGCGGCGATCTGCTCCGCGCCTCCTGCCGCATCCGACGACAGGTACGAGACCGAGGTCGGGTCGAGCGGGATCAGCTGGATGCCGGCGATCGCCGACGGCTCGGCCGAGAACCAGGTCGCGTAGTCGCGCTTGGCGCCCCAGTTGAGCGACACGATGCGGTGCTCGTAGCCGTCGAGGACCGGGTCGGACAGGTCGGGGGCGACGAAGTAGGCGAGGGCGGACGCCGCCTCCGCGCTCAGCATCCAGGTCGCCTGCGCGGCCAGCGCGTCGTCACCGGTCGCCGTCGCCCAGAGCGAGAGGCCCGCGGAGGCGCCCACCGCCTCCGAGGACGACTCCTGGTTGTTGCCGTCCGCGAACGGCGAGTACCCGCTCGCCCAGCTGTGCGACCAGTACGGGTCGAAGGCGCGCTGGTCGGGGAACGCCCCGCTCTCCGACCCGGAGCCGATGTCGGCGGCGACCAGGTCCATCACGGGCGCCCACCGCTCGGCGAGCTCGGGGTCGTCGGCCCCGAGCACGCCCGCGGCGTAGAGGAAGTACCCGTAGTGGAAGTGGTGGTCGTTGAACAGCTCGGAGCCGAACGACGACGCCTGGCCGACGAGGCCCTTCACGGTCGGGTCGTAGACGAAGCACTGCTGGGCCCGGACGGTGCAGCCGTCGGGGTCGGTCCAGAGGTCGAGCTGGTCGACGACGCGCTTCTTCACCGTGTCGGCCGACTCGTCGTCGCCGAGCTGCACCGCGAGCTGCCAGAGCATCGTCGCCCGGTAGATCGCCTTGCCGCCGTAGTAGGTGTCGGCGGGGAACTCGCCGGTCGACGCCACGTCGGCCCGGAGCTGCCGCCCGAGGGCGTCGCGCTCGTCGGCGCTGAGACCGTCGAGGTCGAGCTCGGACGACGCCGTCACGGTCGGGGCGTCGAACGACAGCCTCGATCCGATCGTGAGCGGCACCGTGCCCATGATCGTCTCGTAGCCGAGGCCGGTGGCCGTCCCGCCGCCGGTCTCGCCCTGGTGCGGGGCGGGCACGATCAGCGTGTCGGCGGCGGCCGCGGTGACGTAGTCGAGCGTGGTGCTCGACGCCGCGCCTCCCGAGGTGCCGAACGTCGTGCGCACCTCGGTCAGGGGCGAGGCGGCCGCGTCGAGCACGGTGTCGACCTGACTCGGGGTCGCCCCGTCGGGCAGGGCCACGAGCACGACCGAACCGCCCGCGTCGAGGTCGACCGACGTACCGTCGAGACCGCCGCCCGTCACGACGACGCCCCAGCTGCTGCCGCCGACCTCGACCGTGCCGCGACCGTCTCCGGTGGGCACGACGGGTGCGCCGAGGGTGTCGGTCTGGTCGGTCTCGGCCGTGTACGACACGAGGGGCGAGCCCTGCGCGACGGTCGTCCGGCCGAGCACGGTGCCGCCCGCCCGGTGCTCGATCGTGACCGCGACCTTGTCGTACGACGAGACCAGCGCCTCCTCGGCTCCCAGATCGAGGGTGAGGCCGACGACCGCGGGCGCGACGACCGACGTCGACGACGTCACCGGTCGGGGCAGGCCCGCGGCCACCCCCGACGCGGTCAGCTGGAACGAGATCGGGAACGGGAACACCGGCTGCGCGGTCTCGCCGAAGACCAGCCCGGCGAACCAGGTGCTCGTCGGGGGCACGAGGCCGTCGGCCAGTCGCATCGCAGGAGGCGCGGCGAGCGACTCCGAGGGCAGCGCGGCGATCAGCGGGTCGACCTGCGAGGCCGGATAGACGGGGCCTCCGGCGGCGTCGGGGGTGGGATCGTCGTCCGCGGTGCAGCCGGAGACGACGAGCGCGGTCGCCACGATCAGGGCGCCCAGGGCGGCGGGCCGCCGCCCCGCCGTCCGGCCCTCCGCACCACGGATCGTCAGACCCCGATCTGGCGCAGGAAGTCCTGCACGGTGTCGACGGGGCCCGCGAGGATCCCGTCGTCCCGCAGGTGCATGGTCGCCTCGACCGGGGTGCCGCTCGCCACCAGGCCGTTGTACGCGCCCTCGGTGAGCTGCGAGCTGACGACCCGCACGGTGGCCGCGGCCGCCCCGTCCTTCGTCTCGACGGTGACCAGGTCGACGCTGCCCTCGACGACCACCTGGTTCGGCAGCATGACGTCGACGGCCGCACCGTCCTGGATCCGCTCGTAGTCGCGGGGCGTGAGCGTGAAGTCGGCGGCCACGAACAGGGTGCCGGAGCGCTCGATCGTGGCGACCGCGGTGCCCGACCCGACGAAGCCGCCCTCGCGCACGTCGAGCTGCGACACGATGCCGTCGACGGTCGCGGTGAACGTCATCGTGCCGTCGTCCGCCACCGTGTAGGCGTCGGTGTCGGCGACCATGATGTCGTCCTCGAGATCCTTCTGCAGGGCGAGGCTCTGCAGCGAGAAGAGCGCGTCGCCCTTCGTCACGACGTCGCCCACCTCGACCTCGGTCGCCGTGACGGTGCCGCTGTAGTCGGTGCCGACCGTGAAGTCCTGGCTGGCGATCGCGGCGCTCGTGCTGATCACCTGCGCCTGGCGCTGGGTGAAGATCAGCGTGAACACCCCGACCAGGGCGAGCACCACGAGGATGCCGACGGTCATCCTGATCCGGTTGCCCCAGGTCACGAGATCACCTTCTCGCGGTCGGCGTCGGCGTCGGCGACGGCGAGCTCGGCCTCGAGCATGCGGCGGCGTTCACCGTCGCGCCGCTGCTGCCGGTCGCGCTCGTCGGATCGATCGCGTCGATCGGCCGCGTTGGCCGCATCCGCAGCGCCAGCACCGGCAACGCCGGCCGCGTCCGCCAGCACGAGGATCTCCTCGTGGCTGCGCGGCAGCGGGCGGGCCACCTGGGTGCGGAGGGCGGGCACGAGCACCTCGCCCGTCGGCAGCGGCTCGCTCATCGTCGTCCGGGCGCTCGACCCCGACCGGGCCGCCCGCTTGATCGCGCGCGCCTCGCGCAGGGCCGCCACGAGGAACCCCGAGAGCACGGCCGTGTTGATGAGGTTCCAGACCGTGGCGAGGGTGAGCACCCGGTTGTCCCAGTCGCGCCAGATCGCCACGAGCGAGGTGAGCGACAGGAACACCCAGAACAGCACCTGCGGCACGATGAAGTCGAAGGGACTCGAGGCCGCCTTGCCGCCGGTCACATGCCAGGCGGTGTCCTTGCCGCTCAGCACGTTCCAGAGCGCCTTCACGTAGATCGGGAACGACACCGAGGCGAGCATCAGCACCTCCCACCGGAACGAGCCGAGCGTGAAGAACGCCAGCGCGATCTGCAGCAGGTAGAAGCCGCAGTAGAACAGCAGCCACTGGAGCACCGAGATGTGCAGGTTCATCGGACGCAGGTCGAAGAAGATCTCCATCGGCGGCACCATGATCAGCAGCAGGGGCGCGATGCCGGTCAGGTAGTGCGTCGCCGTCAGCGTGTACTGGAACCGCTGGTCCATGGTCAGGGTGCGGCGCGGGCTCAGCGGGTTGTGGCGCAGCAGGATCTCGAAGCCGCCGGTGGCCCAGCGCAGCTGCTGCTTGCTGTAGGCCTCGATCGTCTCGGGGGCGTCGCCGATGGCGAGCGTCAGCGGGATGTAGATCGAACGCCAGCCGGCCTCGTGCAGGAACAGGCTCGTCCAGACGTCCTCGGACTTCGAGTCGGTGTCGATGCCTCCGACGTCGTCGACGGCCGTGCGGCGGAAGATCACGTTGGTGCCGACGCAGAACGCCGCGTTGAAGCGGTTCCGCCCCGGCTGGATGAACCGGTAGAACACGGCCTGCATGTAGCCGGCGCCGCGGCTGACCAGGCTGACCAGGTTGCCGTACGACTGCGGCGTCTGGACGAAGGCGACCTTCTCGTCGACGAAGAACGGCACGGTCTCGTGCAGGAACAGCGGCTTCGGCACGAAGTCGGCGTCGAAGATGGCGAAGTAGTCGCCCTTCGCCACGGTGAGGGCGTGGTTGACGTTGCCCGCCTTGGCGCCGTTGCTGCTGAGGCGCCGCACGTAGCGGGCGCCGAGCGTCGCGGCCAGGTCGCGGACCTCGTCGCTGCGGCCGTCGTCGAGCACCCAGGTGCGGTGCTCACCCCGCATGGCGAGGGCGGCCTGCACCGTCATCGCGATCTTCGACAGCTCCTCGCCGTACACGGTGACGAACACGTCGACCACGACCGTCCTGCCGTCGACGACCATCGGCCAGAGGTGCGGCCGGTCGCGGACGCCGAGCCGGTCGATGGCCTCGTCGTCGTAGAGCGTGTCCTGCGTCGAGTGGAAGTCGAAGTCGCGGGGGTTCTGGCCGCCCGAGAGGATCGTCCACATCGACAGCAGCGCCTGGACGACGAGCACGGCCTCGGCCGTGATGACCGCCGCATAGGGCAGCAGGTCGCCGCGGTTGGCGGGGTTCAGCAGGAACTGCCCGTAGAGCAGGATCCCCATCGTGCAGGCCAGCACGAGCAGCACCATGAACGGGGAGTGCGCCCGCCCCTCGGTGCGCGAGACGATCGACGCGTGATGGTCGCTTCTCAGGCGCTTCGAGGGGCGGGACCGCGCGACCTGGGCGTCGTCCTGGAGTGCTAGGTGCCTCAGACCGCTGCGCGAGCGAGGCTCCAGGACGATGATCGGGTCGGCTCCGGGAGCGCCGGGGGCTGCGCTCTCGGTGCGGGGCGGGACGTCGCGGGTGGTGGCGTCGCTCTCGCGGACGCGCATGGTTCGGGACATGCGTGTTCTTCTCTCCTGGTTCGGGTCGTCGGAGATGTCGATCGACCAGGAGCGAGAGCTCGCCACAGGACGACCGGTGAGGGCGTCGGCACCTGTGGCGACTGGCCGGAGCGGGGATCGGGGTAAGCGGTCCGCGCTCCGCCCGGGATGGGTGGTCCCGGTCTGGCGTCGGTCACGGAGGTGCCTGCGTCGAGGGGTGATCGACGCGCCGTGACCTGGTCGCCGTGTGGTCCTTTCGGGGGACCTCTCGGCGACGTGGTCAGAACAGTACCGGCGGGTCTCGGAACGTCACGGCCCCCGTTCGGGGGCCACGCGAGCCCCCTGCGTCGAGAACCCCGTACCTATGCGGGCGGCCTCACCCGTCGGGGCCGCAGCCTTCACCCGCGCAGGGGCGCCGTGTCACCCGTTCGCGGGCCGCGGAGGGGTGGCTTGACAAGGAGGCGCGGGTCGGCGTCAGCCGCGGACGTCCGCCACCCAGCCCGCCAGGAACTCGGCCCCGGCCTCGTCGTGGATGAGCTCGGACGCGCTGGTCAGCACGGGGTACGGGGTCGTGGGGATGCCGTCGGCCGGCCGGACGTCGACGTGGGCTACGTCGTGCCCGTGGGCGTGCAGCCAGTCGGCCATCGCGTAGTCGCTCCGCGAGTCGCCCACCGTGCGCCAGCTGAGCGGCAGCGGGCCGTCGTCGGCCAGCAGCTCGAGGGCGCGCTCGGCCCCGCGATCCTTGCCGAGCAGCACCGACTCGATGTCGGTGGAGATGATCGTGGGGTCGATGCGCCACTGAACGTCGCCCTGCGCGTCGGGTCGGACGTCGTCGAGGCGGCGGACGCCGAAGCCCCGGGTGACCAGCGCCTCCATCGCCCGCTCGTCGAGGCCGCGCTGGCGCGCCAGGTAGTCGGCCGACGACACCGAGGTGAGCTGCTCGATCGAGACCATCGCGCGCTTGGTGTGGTCGAAGAACACCAGGTCGGCGTAGTCGCCCGTGACGAGCGCGTCCATCTCGGCGGAGAAGTCGGCCGGCATCGCCAGCGACTCGTCGACGACGACCTCGCTCATGCCCCCCGGCCCGTGCTCGGGGCCGATCGAGAACCACGACGCGCCCTTCTCGCAGACGCCGTGCACGCGAGCGCCCCGGGGCAGCCCCGCCGCGATCAACGGCACGACGACCTCGTCGCGGATGAACGCGTCGGACCGCCCGGTGTTGAACACCAGGGGGATGCCGACCTCGGCGAGCGCCACCAGGTCGCGCGTGATGGCGGGGATCGCGATCCGGCGGGAGACCGGGCTGGCGATCGGCCCGTCGACGTCGAGGAGCAGCCCGAGGGCGGGGGAGGCGGTGGCGGAGTTCACCCTGTCATCTTCGCAGCCGCACGCCGTCGCGATGTCATGCGCGGCCAGGCGGCGGGGATGGGATGATGGAGCACCTGATCCGAAGGAGATCCTCTGTGGCGTCGCTCCCCCCGTCCGTGATCGAAGCACTCGAGGCCTTCGCCGCGCCCGAACAGCGCGGCACGGTGCACGACCTGACCCAGGCCACGACGGACGAGGCGCGCGATCGTCTCGCGGCGATGCTGGAGTCCGCCGACTGGGTCGACATGAACGCCAAGCACCCGATGGGGCCCGACCGCAGCGACCCCGAGGGCATGCGACGCCTGCTGCAGGCGATGGGCGCCGACGGCCGCTGCGCCGTCCTGTCGTCGACCGGCACCGAAGACGATCGCGATCTCGGCGGCGCCCTCGACCAGGTGCTGCACCAGGACCACGGCGCGCTGGTCGTCTGCCGTCCCGGCCCCCTCGCCTTCCTGGTGACGGCCGCCGACGAGCACTGGCTGCTCAGCGACCGCGAGATCCCGCAGCTGACCGGTCCGATCTCCATCGTCCGGCCGTAGCGCACCCGGCCGGCGTCCGGTCGCCCCCCGTCATGATGGGGGGATGAAGACCGCACTCGTCACCGGATCCACCCGCGGCATCGGCCTCGTCGTCGCCCGCGACCTCGCCCGCGATCACCACGTGGTGGTGCACGGCCGATCCGAGGAGGCGGTGCGCGCGATCGCCGCGTCCCTCCCGTCGGCCACGGCCTGGGTCGCCGATCTCGGCGCCGCGTCGTTCGAGGCGCCCGCGCTCGACTCGCTCGACGTCGTCGTGCACGCCGCCGGAGTGATCGGCGGGGCCGAGGTCGAGCGCACCACCCTCGACGACTGGCGTCGGGTGTTCGAGGTGAACGTCTTCGCCGTGGCCGAGCTCACGCGCCAGCTCCTGCCGGCGCTGCGGGCCGCGGAGGGCACGGTGGTCACCATCAACAGCGGCTCGGGCCTCACGGCGGGGCCGGGCGGCAGCACGTACGCGGCGAGCAAGTTCGCGCTGCGGGCGCTGACCGACTCGCTGCGCGAGGAGGAGCGTCCGAACGGGGTGCGGGTCAGCTCGGTGCATCCCGGTCGGGTCGACACCGACATGCAGCACGAGCTGGTCGAGAGGGAGGGCGGCGAGTACGACGCCGCGCTCTATCTCGAACCGCAGTCGGTGGCCGACGCGGTGCGCCTCGTGGTCGATCTGCCGCACGGCGCGACCGTCGAGTCGCTCTCCCTCCGCCCCACGCGCAGGCGCTGACCGCGCGTCCCCGCGACACCCCCTTCTCCGCACGACACCCGAATCTCTCGGGGTGTGGCGCCGAAAAGCGGGTGCGGCGCGGGGCTGCCGACTACCGTGCAGGCATGACGAACGCGCACACCGAGTCCGCCACCCTCCTGATCCTCGGCGCGAGCGGGGATCTCGCCGCGCGCCTCCTGATGCCCGGCCTCGGCGGTCTGCTCCATCATGAGCCCGAGCGTCGGGTGCAGCTGGTGGGCGCGGGCACCGAGGAGTTCGACGACGAGGCCTGGCGGGCGCACGTCGCCGAGTCGTTCGCCGCCGTCGACGCCGTGGGTCCCGCGGTCGACGCGCTCCTCGAGTCGACGGTCTATCGCACGGTCGATGTGACCGACGCCGAGCAGATGCGGACGCTCCTCGACGAATGCGATGCGCCTCCGTCGATCTACTTCGCCCTGCCGCCCGCCATCACCGAGAGGTGCTGCGCGGCGTTGGCCGAGCTCGACCTGCCCGAGGGCACGGCGCTCGCGCTCGAGAAGCCGTTCGGCACCGATCTGGCGAGCGCCGAGAAGCTCAACCGCGAGGTGCTGAAGCTGGTGCCCGAGGACCAGATCCACCGCGTCGACCACTTCCTGGGGCGGTCGACGGTGCTGAACCTGCTCGGGCTGCGCTTCGCGAACCGGCTGATCGAGCCGATGCTGAACAACCAGCACGTCGAGAGCGTCGAGATCGTCTACGACGAGGAGCTGGGCCTCGAGGGGCGGGCGCGCTACTACGACCACGCCGGCGCACTGGTCGACATGATCCAGAGCCACCTGCTGCAGGTGATGGCGGTGCTGACGATGAACGCACCGGCGACGTTGACGGCGGCCGACCTGCGCGACGAGAAGGGCCTGGTGCTGCGGGCGACGCGGCTGTGGCAGAACGACCCGGTGGCGAACAGCCGTCGGGCCCGCTACGTCGCGGGCACGATCGACGGGCGCGAGCTCCCCGCCTATGCGGACGAGGAGGGCGTGGACCCGTCGCTCGAGACCGAGACGCTGGCCGAGGTCGTCGTCGAGGTGGCGAACTGGCGCTGGGCGGGGGTGCCGATCCTGCTGCGGTCGGGCAAGGCGGTGGCCTCGAGGAGGCGCGAGATCGTGATCACGTTCCGTCCGCCCGCGCACGTGCCCGCCGAGTTCGAAGGCGGAGGGACGCCCGACCGCCTGCGCATCGCGATCTCCCCCGACGAGATGTCGCTCGAGCTCAACGTCAACGGACCCGGTGACGCGTACGACCTCGGGCGGGCGACCCTGCACGCCGACTTCGGCCGCTCGGACCTGACCGCCTACGGCGAGGTGCTGAGCGGGATCCTCGACGACGACCCGACGCTGTCGGTGCGCGGCGACACGGCCGAGCAGTGCTGGCGCATCGTGGACCCGGTGGTGGCGGCGTGGAACGCGGGCGAGGTCGAGCTCGACACGTACCCGGCCGGATCGGCCGGGCCGGATTCGTGGCCGGCGGGCGCCTGCCAGGACGAGCCGGCGGTGCGCGCCGAGCAGACGACGCCGGCGGCGCAGCGGCCGGAGTAGGCGGGGGCGGGCCTCACGACCTCAGCGCGGCAGCGCCACGTCCGTCTCGCGCTCGAGCGCCGCGAGCACCGCGTCCTGGAAGCCCTCGTCGCCGACCGAGTCGTGCGGCCGCTGCTGCTCCTCGTGGAACCAGTACGCCCCGCTGACCTCGCCCAGCTCGCCGAGGGCCAGCAGCCGCTGCGTGCGGTGGCCGAGCTCGAAGTCGTCCGGCGCCCCCGCGCCTCCCATCTTCGTCGCCACCCAGCCCGGGTCGACCGCGTTGCTGTGCAGAGCGGGCAGGAGGCGCGCGACGGCCGCCGAGAACGCCGTCACGAACAGCTTGCTGTCGGAGTACGACCCCGTCTCGCGCGACCCCGCCCAGTCGACGTCGCCGAGCGCCGATGCGCTGCCGCCCTTGTGCATCCCGCTGCTGAGGTACACGTGTCGGGTGGGCGCCGTGACGAGCGCGGTCAGCAGGTAGGGCGCGACCACGTTGACGGGCATCATCGCCGCACCCCTGATCAGCCCGGCGTTGTGGATGATCGCCTCGAGCGGGGTGTCGAGGCCGTTCAGCTCGTCGGCGAGCGCCGTCACCGCGTCGCGGTCGGCGAGATCGGCGACGACGAGTCGCGCGCCGCGGTCGACGAGCGGCTGCAGCACCTCGCCTCGGGAGGCGCTGCGGGCGTGGACGACGACGTGGTGCCCCTGCTCGAGCAGGGCTTCGGCGGCGCCGCGGCCGAGGCCGTCGGTCGAGCCGGTGACGAGGATGTGTGCCATGTCCCGATCCTGGACCCCGCGCCTCCTGCCGTCCTGGATCCGTCCCCCGGGTCCGTCCCGGGCATGAGCGGGTCGTCCTCTCGAGGGATGCGAGGCGCCGCCGCCCTGCCCGAGACTCGGCTCATGCCCTCCGACACGACTGACCCCGCCCCCGCGACGGACGGCAGGAGGCGCGGGTCGAGCCGTCGCAGCACGGTCGCCCTGGTCGTCGGCCTGGCTCTCGCCGTGCCCGCTCTCGGCATGGGCGCGCTGGCCTGGCTGATCGCACCCGACCCGGTCGTCACCACGGTCGTCGACGCCCAGGGGCGCGAGACGGAGCTCGACTGGAGCGAGCATCCCGGGCGGTTCGACCTCACGGCCGACGAGTCCCTCGCGGGCCCCAGCCTCGAGGAGGGCGTCGCCGAGGGCGAGGAGATGGTCGACGAGATGAAGGCGGCGCTGACCGAGCGGTTCTCGCTGACCTGGGTCGCGCCTCCTGCGGGCCGGTCCGACGACGACGTGGCGTTCCCGACCGACAACGGGTGGGGCGGGCCGTCGCTGCTCGAGGTCGTGAACCTGCCGACCGAGCAGACCTCGTCGGTGCCGCGGTCGTGGGCCGAGAAGGAGGCGGCGGTCGCCATCATCGGCGAGGTCGCCGCCCGACACGGCTGGTCGGAGCCCTGGTTCGACGACGAGCGCTGGCCGCAGCCCGACGCCGACCGGCTGGCGCAGACGGGCGGCACGACGCTGGACGAGCAGGTCGTCGTCTCCGGTGGCATCGAGGGGCCGACGGGGCAGTGGCTCTGGTTCTCCTTCCAGGACCTCTCGAAGGACGACGCCGAGGGCACCTTCGCCGAGAAGTCCGCGGACGTCGCCGACGCCGGCTGGGAGACCGACACGATCACCCTGTCGTACGGAGCGGACGGGCTGCTGCCCGAGTCCCGCCGCGCCGAGTTCGAGCGCCGCGCCCAGCAGTTCGCCGGACAGGTGCTGCCGGAGGCGCACGAGGACTGACGAGGAGCGCGCGGCTCGCACCCGGTGGCGCGCGCCCCTCTGCCGACCCGGTGCCCTCGGTTCTCCGGCTCGACCGGGTGCAGTAGCCTCGGCCTGACGGGCAGGGGGCCTGGGGCGGTGGGGTTCAGCACGTGACCGACGACGAGCGACAGCACGGCGATCCGCCCGACCTCTCGACGCTGCCGCCTGCCCTGCGCGGTGGCGGGCAGCGCGGGCCCGAGAGCCGCGGTCCGCTGACGGTCGGGCGCTCTCTCGGAGCGGTCGCGGCGGGCGCCGGCGCCGGCGTCCTTCTCGTCGTCGTGGTGGTGATCGTGGCGTTCGTCGCGTCGCCGGGAGGCTTCGAGGGTCTCGGGGTCGTCCTCCTCGCCCTGCTCGGCGGGGTCGTGGCGGGCTGCATCGTCGCGGGGATCGTGGTCGGGGCCATGGTCGGTCGGGATCCGCGCGGCGGCCGGTTCACGGGCGTCTTCTCGGTCGTCCTCGCCCTGCTGCTCGTCGCGTGGCTGGCTCTGGCGGTCGCCGGTCTCTCCGGGCGGCTCGTCGGCACCGCGGCCGACCTCGATCTGCTCGGCTGGGTGCTCGTGCCCCTGCTGTGGACCCTCCCCGCCGCAGCCGCCGGCGTGGTGCCCTCGAAGTGGATCGGCTGGGTCGCCGGGGCCGGGATGCTCGTCGCGGCGCTCCTCCTCGTCCTCCGCGAGCTCACGTCGACGTGAGCGGCCCGAGTCGCCCGAGTCGCCAGCGCTCCCGCTCGACGCACGCACCCGTGACCGCCCGAAAGGTGCTCGACATGAAACCCGTCGTCTTCATCGTGTCCGTCCTGCTCGCCAGCGGCTCGGTACTCGGCAGCACGATCCTGCTCGTCTCCGTCGGGCCTCCCGTCGCGGAATGGACGCTGGTCCCGGCCCTCGTCGGCTTGATGATCGTGATCTTCGGACCGTTCACTCTCGGGTCCCTGCTGGCCACCTGGGACTTCAGACGCGACGACGAGAGTCGACGGCTTCTGCGGAACTGGGCTGTGGGCATCGGCGTCTTCGAGATCGCGGCCGTCGCGACGATCGTCTTCTACGCCGTGGTGAACGGGACTCCTGCGTGGCTGCCCGTCCTCTTCGCCGCCGCGTGCGTGCTCCTGACCGTCGTCGCGGTCGCCGTCGGACCCGCCCTGCTGAGACGCGATCTCGCTACGCGCCAGGACAGGCCCGAGTGGACGCCCCTGTCCCGGCTCGACATCAGGCGCAAGGTGATGCGCATCACCGTCACGTTCGGCGCCGTCTTCATCCTCGGATCCATCGCCGCCCTCGTGCTGATCACCTCGTTCGGAGACCCCTCCGAGGACATCGGATTCGCTCTCCTGGCGGTTCTGGCGTCGTCGTTCCTCGCAAGCGGCCTCGCGAGCATGATCGTCTCGTTCCCCCTGAACAGTGAGCTGCGGGAGACCACGGATCACGACGCGGCACTCCTGAGGAGAGTCGGCAAGGCGGTGCTGGCCCGGAAGCCTTCCGAACTGGACGCCTCCGAGCTGCCCGCGGCGACGCACTACGCCCACGTCACGAGCGTCCTCCTGCCGTTCCAACTCGCCTTCTTCGGTCAGCTCTACGCCGGGCTCATGATCCAGCAGGTCATGCAGCTGACGACGAGCGAGGACCTCGTCCCGCTCGTCCTCCTCCTCGGGCTCGCCGCCGTCTTCATCGCGATCGCGCCCCTCCTGATCATCCGGATCCGCCGGGCCCGTCGCTGGGTCCGGGAGCACGCCGACCTGACCGCGACCGCCCCTGGCGACGTCACCGCGAACCGGCGAGCCCTGACAGAGGATCGGCCCGATGACATCACCGCGGAGACCGGACGAACGGATAGCGTCGACGGATGAGCAACGCAGAATGGGAAGACCGCGTCGCCGCGCTGTGGGCTGACGAGACCGTCGACGACCAGCAGCGGATCGGCCGCATGGAGGCCCTCGCCGACGAGGCTCCGCACCCCGCCCTGGGCGAGTTCGAGCTCGGCGGCGCGTTCGATTCGGGTGGGCACGAGGTCGAGGCCGACGTCCACTACGCCGCGGCGACGGCGGCCGGACTCGACACGGTCGACCCCGACCGGGCCGCGCGGATGGTCGTGCAGCACGCCTCGACCCTGCGGAACAACGGCCGCATCGACGAGGCCATCGCCATGCTCCGAGCCGCGCCCGAGCACCCCGCCACCGGCGCGGCCCCTCAGGTCTTCCTCGCTCTCGCCCTGCACAGCGCCGGTCGCACCGACGAGGCGCTCCGCGTGGCGATCGAGGCGGTCGAACCGAGCCTCCCCCGGTACCACCGCTCGGTGAAGGCCTACGCCGCGGCGCTCACCGGTCACGAGCTGTGATCGCGCGGCTCGACCTGCCCGTCTCGGTCCGAGCCCGCGACGCGAGCCTGTTCGTCAGACGGGCGACGGGCGACGATCTCGAGGCGATCATGCGGCTGCTCTCCGACGACCCGATCAGCGCCGGTCGCGGCGACGTCGCGAGCGACGACGACCGTGCCGCCTACGCGACGGCACTCGCCGCCATCGTCGACGATCCGAGCAACGAGCTCGTCGTGGCGGTCGACGCCGCCGGCGGCGTCATCGGCACGCTGCAGCTCACGGTCATCCCCGGCATGGCACGACGCGGCAGCGCCCGGCTGCTGGTCGAGGCGGTCCGCGTCGCCAGCGCCGAACGGTCGTCGGGGATCGGAGGCGCGCTGATGCACTGGGTGACCGAGCAGGCGGCCGTCGACCTCGGCACGTCCCTCGTGCAGCTCACCTCGGACGCCGCCCGGACCGACGCCCACCGCTTCTACACGCGCCTCGGCTTCGTCGACTCGCACGTCGGATTCAAGTACGCGGTGCCGGTGCCTGGACACCCGACCCGATGAGCGTCGCTCACTGACCCCTACGCGCGCCCCGCTGCCGAGAGTCGCCTTGTTCTTCGAGGTCCGATGAGGCCGGCGACGATCAGCGTCCCGCCGACCAGCACCCCCACGATGGCCAGCAGCATGACGACCGCATCGCCGGTGAGCATCCCGCAGCCCGCGGACGTGTCGTCGTAGGGGCACGAACGCCACGGCTGGAAGACGTAGAGGACCGTGACACCGGCGGAGACGGCGGCGACGAGCGCACCGACGACGATCAGGAGCCTGCGCTTCTTCCGGGACATGCCTCTGACGCTAGACAACGACCAGTGGCCCGGCGTCCGTCGAGGAGATGACCTCTCCGTCCTCCCGGATGACGATCCGCCCCGGATGGGGTCGAGGCATGCTCGCGGTGCCGCAGTCGTCCGTGGACACGGCTCCCGCTCCTCCCCCGCAGGCGGGCGGACCTCCGGACGGAGGCGCGCCTGCGTCGCGCGACCGCCCGCCTGGTGCCGTCGTCAGGACACCGTCGCAGCCGGCAGGACCCGGCCGAACGAGATGTCCAGCCGACTCGGACCGCGCAGGAGCGGGTTGCGCCGGTAGGGAGGGGGATCCTCGACGAGGCGGACGTCCACGAGCCGGGAGAACAGCTCGGCCAAGGCGATCTGGGTCTCGAGGCGGGCGAGCGGAGCGCCGAAGCACGCGTGGATGCCCGCTCCGAAGCCGAGGTGGTCCCGGTTCTCGCGCAGGGGGTCGAAACGGTCGGGGTCGGCGAAGTGGCGTGGATCACGGTTCGCCGCCGCCCACGCGACCCAGACGGGCGACCCCCTGGTGATCGTCACGTCGCCGACGAGCACGTCCTCCAGGGCGATGTACTTCGGGGTGACCTGAGCGGGTGGTTCCAGTCGGAGCAGCTCCTCGAAGACCCGGGGCATGGTGCTCGGGTCGGTGCGGAGCCGATCGAGCTCCTCCGGGTGCCGGAGGAGCGTCAGGGCGCCGTTGGCGATCATGTTCACCGTCGTCTCGTGTCCGCCGATGAGCAGCATGATGGTGGTGCTGATCATCTCGCTGGCCGACATGGGCCCCTCGGCGCCGTCGTCGTTGACCAGCCCGGAGAGCAGGTCGCCCTGCGGTGTCCCCCGACGGACCTCGGCGAGATGGGCCAGATAGGCGCCGAGCTCGCGGGTCGCCGCCGACGCCTCCCCCTGAAGCGCCTCGGCCTCCTCGGGGGTGGTCGCCTCCGGAGGCGCGATGATCGCCATGCTCCAGGCGTGGAAGCGCGGCTCGTCCTCGTGCGGGACGCCGAGGACGTCGCAGATCATCATCACCGGCAACGGGTAGGCGAAGGCCTCGACGAGATCGACGGTGCCCGATGCCGGGAACGCGTCGATCAGGGCGGTCGCGGTCCGCGTGATGTCGGCGCGGAGGGAGTCGATGTAGCCGGCGTGGTGCGGAGGCCCGAAGTGACGCATCGTCTGACGACGCAGACGGTCGTGGACGGGCGGGTCCTGCATCACGAACGCGGCGGTGAGCCCGGGGCCGGCGTCGGCGACGTCGTCCCGCCCGGCGAGCGGATCCGAGCTGATGTGCGGGTCGTGGACGACCTGGAGGATCTCGTCGTAGCCCGTGATCAGGAACGCTCCGTCGTCGAGTCGCTGGACCGGCGCGGTGTCGCGGAGGCGCGCGTACAGGGGGTAGGGATCGTACCGGTTGTCGTGATCGAGGAAGCGGTCCCACGTCGCCGACGCAGCGGGGGAGCCACCGGCGACCGGGCAGCCGGGGCGGGGTTCGGGAGAGGTGTTCACGGGGTGGTCCTTCCATCGGGATCCGGAGTGGCGGTGTCGGGGCGGGTGACGCGCGGTAGGAGGAGCTCGACGCGCTCGGCGCCCGACGGGTCGTCGACGGTGCGGCCCTCGGGCGGGAACGCGGCCCCCGCGCCGATCTGTCGCCGGTAGTGCTCGATCCACTTGACCTGGTCGAGAGCCGTGGCGCCGACCATCCGATCGCCGGCGCCGTAGACGGCGACGAACGCGCGTCGCCGGGTGGACCCCTGAGCTACCACCACGCGGTCCGCCGCGTCAGGGGTCCCCACGGACTTGATGACGTGGCCGAACTGGTTCGACCAGAACACGGGGACCTCCTCGTGTCGGGCATGGCCGTCCGCGCGCATGTTCCCGGCGGCGACGGTGGCCTGGCCGACGGCGTTCCCCCAGTGCTCGACGGAGATCCGGCGGCCGTCGCCCGACGGGTGCGGGGAGGCGGCGACGTCCCCGGCGACGAAGACGCCGTCGACGACGGTGCCGTCGGGGGCCAGTGCGCGGAGTGACGCGTCGCAGTCGACTCCGAGCGGCCCGACGGACAGACCCGACCCGTCGAGCCACTCGGTGTTGCGGAGGGCGCCGATCGCGATGACCACCACGTCGACGTCGAGTTCCGCGCCGTCCGAGAGAGTGGCGGCCGCGACCGCTCCGTTCTCGTCCGAGTGCAGGCTCGAGACGGTGAGGCCCGACCGCAGGTCGACGCCGTGCTCGCGCTGCACCTCGGCGAGGACGCTGCCGAAGCTCTCGCCGAGGGCCCGGGCCAGTGGTGCCGGACCCCGATCGACCAGGGTGACGGGGATGTCCAGGCGTCGGCAGGCCGACGCGATCTCGGATCCGGTGAACCCTCCGCCGACGATGAGCACGCGCCGCGGTCCCGCGTCGAGGCGGGCGCGGAGTCGCGCCGCGTCGTCGGCCGTCCGGAGGGTGTGGACGCCGTCGAGGGCTGCTTCTCGAGGGACGGGCCACGGCCGGGCTCGCGTCCCGGTGGCGATCAGCACCCGGTCGTAGGGCACGGTGTCGCCGTCCGCGAGGGTGACGGCGCGTGCCGTCACGTCCAGGCCGGTCGCGCTCACGCCGAGGCGCCATTCGACGTCGAGGTCGGACGCCCGGGGAAGTCGGGTTCCCGTGGCGGAGGCGGTCCCGAGCAGCACCTGCTTCGACAGGGGCGGACGATCGTAGGGTTCGTCGGTCTCGTCGCCGATGAGGGTGATCGATCCCGTGAACCCCTGCGACCTCAGGGTCTCCGCCGCGGTCAGGCCCGCCAGGGAGGCTCCCACCACGACCACGCGATCGGTCTCGGTCAGCACCGTCGGAGTCGCGACCCCGGGCATCGGCCTCCGCTGCTCGCCGTCGAGCCGGATGGCCTGCACCGGGCACGCCGCCGCGGACTGCAGGAGGCGCGCGCGGGACTCCTCGGACGGCTCGGGGTCGTAGACGAGGGCTTCGTCGCCCTCGAACCGGAACACCTCGGGCGCCAGGAACGCGCACTGCGCGTAGCTCTGGCACCTGGTCATGTCGACGGCGATTCGCATGGTCTCTTCCTTCGCGTGGGGTGTCGGGGATGACGTGGGGGCTCAGTCGAAGGTGACGACCACCTTGTCGGCGGCGCCCGGCGTCGCAGCGGCGACCAGCGCCTCCTGAACGTCCTGGAACGCGTAGCGGTCGCTGACGATGACGGCGTACCTCTCCCAGTTCTCGACGATGTCGGCCGTCACCTCGAAGATCTCCGTCGGGTAGCCCATCGACGTGACGATGGTCAGCTCGGCGCCGAGCAGCTCGCCGAAGTCGACCTCGACGGGGTCCTTGTGCACGCCGACGATCCCGACGACGGCGCCGTGACGCGCGACGGAGAAGATCGTGCGCAGCACGGGAGCCGCTCCCGTGGCGTCCAGGTAGACGGTGCTGCCGGCCTTCCGCACGCCGCGGCGCGCGGGGCCCTCGCCGTGCACCTCGACGAGTCGCTCGAGGACGTCGTCGACGGAGGAGTCGATGACGGCGTCGGCGCCGATGCGGGTGGCCTTCTCGAGCCGTGACGGGACGACGTCGACGACCACGACGCTGTCGACCCCGGCGGCCATCGCGCTGATGGCGACCCCGAGCCCGACCGGGCCGGCGCCGAACACGACGACCCGGTCGCCGGGGCCCGCGCCGGTGCGGTTCACCGCGTGACGGGCGACGGCCATCGGCTCGTTCAGCGCGGCGACCTCGAACGGCACGTGCTCGGGCACGGTCAAGAGGCTGTGGCCGAGGACCGCGTCCTGCACGAGCAGGTAGTCGGCCAGCCCGCCGGTCGTCCCTCCGCTGCCGATGATGCCGGTGGGGGCGACCATCGGGTTCACCACCACGTGGTCGCCGACCGCGACGCCCTCGACGTCGGATCCGACGACGACGACCTCGCCGGCGGGTTCATGGCCGAGGGGCGTCCGACCCTCGAGGCCGGGGAGGCCGCCCAGCGAGACGTAGAAGCCGTCGGATCCGCAGATGCCGCAGGCACGCACCCTCACCAGCACGTCGGTCGGGCCCGGCGTCGGCACGGGGGCCTCCACGAGATCGACCGTGCCGGGGCCGGTGACGGTGGCGACGTGCATGGTCGCGGGGACGGGGGTGGCGATCGTGGTCATCGGTGTCTCCTCTGAGGTCGTCGCGGGCACTCGCCCTGCGTCCCCTCGAGTCTCGGTCGACGGCGCGGTCTCGACGTCGTCCTCCTGGATCGACCCGAGCTGCTGCGATCGCAGCAGTTCGAGACCGGCGTGCCCGACGCCGCACGTGTCAGCTGGGCAGGATCCCCGCCCGCACGGCCAACGAGACGAGCTGCCCGCGGTCGGTCGCGCCGACCTTGGCCATGGCGCGATTCGCGTGGGTCTTGACGGTGAAGGGCGACAGGTGGAGGCGGGCGGCGATCGTCGCCCCGTCGAGCCCCGAGACGATGGCCTCGACGATCTCGCGCTCCCGCGGAGTGAGCGTGGCGACGAGGTCGGCGACGGCACGGTCGATCACGACACCCCGGTCGTCGGCGACGTGATCGACGACGACCCCGACCGCGTGATCGGAGAGCGCGCGGCCTCCGGCAGCGACCCGCCGGACCCCGTCGGCGATCTCGGCCGGGCTCGCGCTCTTGCTGAAGAACCCGTCGGCCCCGGCACGGAGGGCGCGCAGGACGTTCTCGTCCTCGTCGAAGGTCGTCACGACGAGGATCCCCAGCTCGGCGGCCGGCCGGAGCAGACGGACGCGGCGGACGGTCTCGACCCCGTCGATGCCCGGCATCCGGAGGTCGACCAGCAGCACGTCGACCGCGGTCGTCGCGAGCGTCTGCAGCGCCTCGAACCCGTCGGCGGCCTGGGCGACGACCTCGAGGTCCTCCGGCGCACCGACGATGGCGGCGAGACCGGCGCGGATGATGTCCTGGTCGTCGACGATCATGACCCGGATCACCGTCGCGCCTCCTCGAGTGCTGCGTCCGTCGAGGGCGCGTCGGCGGGCAGGACGGCGCGAAGCCAGAACACCCGACCCTCGGTCCAGTGCTCGACCCGGCCCCCGACCGATGTCGCACGCTCCGTCATTCCGATGAGCCCGTGACCGCCGGGGTGGTCGGGCCCGGTGGCGGGTCCT
Source organism: Frigoribacterium faeni (assembly GCF_007988805.1). Taxonomy (GTDB): domain Bacteria; phylum Actinomycetota; class Actinomycetes; order Actinomycetales; family Microbacteriaceae; genus Frigoribacterium; species Frigoribacterium faeni. The sequence goes on from NZ_BJUV01000016.1 coordinate 74,203, forward strand.
CCCCCGTCGGCCCGGACGTTAGCCGCCTCGATGAGCACGGCCTCCGCGATCTCGACGCGCAGGGACACCTGACCGCCGCCGTGCTTCAGGGCGTTCGTCAGCGCCTCCTGCACGATGCGGTGGACGGCCGTGCTGACCACCGGGGCGAGCGGGCGGTCGAGCCCCCGCAAGGTGACGTCGACGACCAACCCGGCGGACCGTGCGGACGCGACGAGGGCGGGGACGCCGGCGTGGTCGGGCGGGGGTTCGAGATCGGACGGGGCATCGCCGCGGCGCAGGACCCGCAGCACCTGCTGCGTCTCGACCAGGACGGCCCTGACCGCGTCACGCGCGGACTCGAGGGAGGCGCGGGTCGCTCGATCGTCTTCGCTCACGGTCACCTGCGCGGTGCCGAGGTGCACGCTCACGACGGCGATGTGGTGGCCGATGCTGTCGTGCAGGTCACGGGCGATGCGCACGCGCTCCTCCGCGACGCTCCGGTCGACGGCGGCTCGCCGGTTCTCGATGGCGTCGTGCGCCCGCCCCTCGAGCTCGGCACGCCACCTCAGGTTGGAGCGCACGGCGCTGCCGGCCGCCGCGGCGGCGACGCCGCACACCGCCGCGATCGACGCGGTGGGCCTCTCGAGACTGACCTGCCCCTCGTGGAGGGCGACCGCGACGGCGCTGGTCACGCCGACGACCGAGCCCACCAGGACGGCGGGGAGGCGGCGGAGACTCTGGAGGAACGCCACGAAGACGGCGATCGACCAGGCCCCCGTCGGGTCGGCACCTCCCAGTGACGCCACGATGCCGGCCAGCGAGACGACGACGAGAGCCACGACGGGGCGACGCCGGAGCAGACCGACGCCGAGCACCGACAGGAGGCCCGATGCGACGGCCGGGACCACCGGTCCGTCCTGGAAGAGCGGCGCCACGAGGTTCACGACGAGGGCGACGAGGACGACGACGAGGACGACGCGTTCGGCGAGACGGACGCCGGCGGGAGAGGGCACGTCCCGATCCTGGCAGGTCGACAGGCGGGGGCCTACAGCGATCGCAGCAGATGGGGACGATCTCTCGGGACGACGGAACGGGGAGGCCTGGCCAGGAGTCTGGACGAGACGACGGACCGGACCCGCCGGACCGTCGGACAGGAGACGACCTCATGGACAGCATCACCGCCGCGGCCTTCGCCGCCTCCGCCGACGCCGAGCCGGCCACCCCGTCGTTCACGGCCCGGGAGTACGCGACCGTCCGCGTCCCCGCTCGCCACGAGCAGCTGCACCGCGACACGTACAGCGCCTTCGGCTGGACCGTCGAGGCCTGGGACGGCCCCGCCGCGTCGATCGTGCCCAGGACGACGACGTCGACCTTGACGCTCACCCGCGACCGAGCTCTCCGCGGTCGACAGGCGCTGGGCGAGCTGCAGCGTCAGGCCGAGGGCGCTCTGCGCCGCATCGACGCCCTCGAGCGGTCGCGCTCCGCGCGAGCGACCGCGGTGGCCGTCGCCCTCGGTCTCGTCGGCGCCGCCTTCCTCGCCGGCTCGGTGTTCCTCCTCGACGACGGCCCCTCCTTCGTCTCGATCGGGCTCGGCGTCAACGGTCTCGCGCTGTGGGCGCTGGCCTGGCCGGCGCACCGGCTGACGGCGGCCCGACGCGCCGCGCAGGTCGCGCCTCTGCTCGACCGCCAGTACGACGCGGTGTACGACGCGTGCGAGCGCGCCGCCGCGCTGACCCGCTGATGCGCCGGCTCCTCGGCGACCGCGAGGTCGTCCACGCGGTGTCCACGGTCTCCCCCGGGGCGGACTGACCGTGCCCGCGCTCCCCCCGATCGGTCGTGCCGACGCGGTCGCGCTCTTCCGCGACCAGAGTCGACGCGCCGTCCTCTTCACGATGCTGTCCGTCCCGGCGGCGACGGCGCTCGCGGTCGGCAAGGGCGCGCTCTTCGTGCTGGCTCCCTCGGCCTCCCTGCTCGGCACGGTCCTCTTCGCCGTCGGGGTGATCGCCCTCAAAGTCGAGATCATCCGGTGCCATGTCGTCAGCCGACGCGCGGAGCTCCGGGCCGCCGCGGACGGGCCGACCGGACCCGCAACCAGCGCTGTCCTGCACGAACGCACCTACCGTCTGACGGGCATCGTGCTCGTCGCCCTCTCGCTGATGTTCGTCGTGAGCTTCCTGCCCCTGGTCACGGGCTCCGCCGAGCAGACCAGGTACGACAGATGGCCGGCGATCATCCTCGCCACGGTGACCTTCGCGGAGATCGGCCTGGCCGTCCATGGCGTCGTCTCCGCCCGGCGCAACCGCGACCCCCTCGCCGAGGCGGTCAAGCTCACCAACCTCGCAGCCGGCTTCGTGCTGCTCACCCTCGCCCAGTCGGCCCTGATCTCCCTGGAGCCCGTCACCGATCCCGGACCGGCCGGTCCGTTGAGCGGCGTCGCCTTCGGTTCGCTCCCCGCCGCCGTGGGCGTCAGCATGCTGGTGCGGTCCCGGTCACGGTCGAGGGCGTCGTCCCGGACGGCTGACGATCTCACCGACGAGCGGAGGGTCGGCGCATGAGGCGCCTCCTGGTCGTCGTGTCGGCCGTCCTGTCCGGTGTCCTCGTGGTCGGCGTCGTCGGCGCGGCACGGTACCGCGCCGACACACGTCGGATGCAGCATGACCCCGCAGTCCAGAAGCTCCTCGAGCGTCACGCGCGGAGCGAAGGAGAGCCGTCCACGAGTCGGCGACTACGCGGGCGGTGAGCCCACTCGGCGGAGGCCCGTCAGGTAGGCCGTGAGGACGCGGGTCGGATCGACCGGGCCGGCCCCCGCGGTGCGGTACAGGAGCAGGGCGTCGATGAGCCCGACCATGTCGACGGCGGCCTCCTGGAGGTCGGCCACGCCGATGGCGTCGAGGATGGCGCGCGCCGTGTCGATGAGAGCGAACCTCACCGGGTCGGCGGCCGTGAGCGGCCCGCGGAGCTCATCGTCGCCGCGAAGCTCGAACAGGAGCGCGAAACGCGCGGCCTGTGCGTCCTCTCGCCGCGCGATCTCATCGAGAAAGGCACTCGCGATCTGGACGGCTGTCGCGTCCTCCAGCGAGGCCGGGATGGAGAGCTCTCGCAGGTCCGATGCCAGCTGCTCGGTGATGTGGGCGACGACGAGACCGGTCAGCTCGCGACGAGTGCGGGCGTAGTAGGTCGTCGAGCCCGCGGGGAGACCCGCTTCGACGTCGACGGCCCGGTGGGTGAGCGCCCGGATGCCGTCGCGAGCGAGCAACCGGACGCCCGCTTCGGCCAGCTCATCACGTCGTCCCATGCCACTCTCCCTGAAGATCTCTCCGATCGTAGTAGCCTCTACAGAAGTAGAGGAATGAGGATGGCATGCGGGTGGCAGTGATCGGCGGCGGGGTGTCCGGGAACGCGATCGTCCGAGCGGTGGAGGCACGGGGGTGCTCCGCCACACGACTGTCGCGCTCGACCGGGTTCGACGTGCTCCGGGACGACGCGCGGGCCGCACTGGCGGGTGCGGACGTGATCATCGAGGCGACCGGGCGCTTCACGACGAACCGGAAGAAGGCGACCGCCTTCTTCACCGGGTCGACCCGCGCGCTGAGTCTCGCCTCCCGGGATCTCGGCGCACGACATGTGCTGCTGTCGATCGTGAACTGCACGCGCCCCGAGGTGCAGGGGTACGGGTACTTCGCCGGCAAGACCGCGCAGGAGCAGGCCGCGCTGGCCGCGAGCCCGGACCTCACCATCGTCAGATCCACTCAGTGGCACGAGTTCGTGCACCAGAACCTCGAGCGGATGAAGGTCGGCTCGATCTCACTCGTGCCCGGGATGACGATCGCTCCCGTGGCCCTCGAAGCCGTGGCGTCGGTCCTCGCCGACGTCACCGTCGCCGACCGCACGGACGCCGTCATCGAGATCGCCGGCCCCGAGACCACCACGTTGTGGGAGATGACGAAGGCCGCGACGCACGGCTCGATCACCCCTGTGCCGGTGCGCATACCCGGACGGCTCGGGCGAGCGTTCCGAGACGGCGCGCTCCTTCCCGGGGCGCACGCGGAGGTCGTCGGCCCCCGTTTCCGAGACTGGCTCGCCGCGCAGAGCTCCTGACTGGCGCCTGTAACGCGGGACACCCGGCCGGACACTACTCAGTGTGATGAACGATCAGGACGACGGCCCCCTGTGGGAGCGGGCGCAGGAGAACGACGGTGAAGCTTTCGCCGTGCTCTTCGACCGCCACCGAGCACGCGTCTACCGTCGTGCGATGAGCCTGACCGACGGCGTCCATGACGCCGAGGACGTCACCGCCGCAGCCTTCTACGAGCTGTGGCGGAAACGGAAGACCGTCGACGTCGTCTCGGGGTCCGTGCTGCCATGGCTGCTGGTCACGACGGTGAACCTCAGCCGGAACCACCGGCGGGCCGCGACGAGATACCGATCGCTTCTGCAGCGGCTTCCGCGAAGCGATGAGCTGATCCACGCACGAGACGACGAGCAGATGGAGCTGCGCGCACGACTGACGACGTCCCTCGCGGGACTGTCCCCCGCGGATGCAGCGCTCGTCGTGCTGACCAGCCTGGAGGACATGCCGGTCTGGCAGGCGGCTCAGGCCCTCGGCGTGAAGCCCGCTACCGCCCGAGTGCGGCTCCATCGCATCCGACGACGACTGCGCGACGACCTCCACGATCTCGACCCCACCCCGAGGACCAGCCCGGAAGGCATCTACTCATGAGCCACGACATGCAGCCCGAGACGTCCGCCGCGATCCGAATGGAACTGGCGGCGCTCGGCACACGGGCCAGCAGCCTCCAACGCCACCAGCGTCGCGCACGGGTGACGGCTTCGCTGGTGGGGGTAGCGGCCGTGGCGCTCACCACGAGCGCCGCAGCTCTGTTCGTCGCGAACGCCCCAGGAGCCACGGTCACGTCGGCTCTCGGAACGACGACGACCGCCACTCACACGGGTCCGGCACTCGTGGACATCGGGGCCGCTCCGGCGACCGCGGGCGCCGTGATCATCGACGTCACATGCCTGAACAGGGTCGGCGTCGTCCAGGTGCCGACCGACGATGGAACATCGACGAGCGGCATCGACTGCTCGGTCAGCGACTCCGGAACCATGCACGTCACCGACGGGCAGCTGCCCGACGGCGGCACGCAGTTCAGCGTGAATGCGTCTCCCGGGACGACGTGGCGAGCCACCCTGCAGTACGCGAGCTCCGTGACGTCCGAGTGGGGCGTGAACGCCCAGGGTCAGACGTACGGGATCGAGAATCGGCAGGGACATCCCGACCTCGTGCCGTACACCGCCGACAACGGCCGGAAGGGATGGGTCCTCTGGGAGAAGACGTTCGGAGCGGACCGAGTCGGCACGGTCGACGTCTACGAGACGGACGGCGTCACCGTGATCGGGCGAGCGACCCCACCTGTCGGCACCCTGCCGGAGGTTCCGCTCGACCGAGGACTGATCGACGACCTCGAATCCGTCGAGACGGCCGTACCGTCGCCCAGCTCCACCCCGTGACGCGCGTCCATCCTCGGTTCCCGTCCACGCGTCACGGCATCGCCCCCGGCGTCGACGCGTGTGCCCCCTCGCCGCCGCTACGGTGATCCCGTGCTCTCCACCGGGATGCGCGAGGCCGTCCGATACCGTCCAGGCGGGAGCGAGCGTTCGCGGCTGAAGGCTCGACTGAACGCGTACACGGACGTGTAGCCGACGTCGGCGGCGATCTCGTCGAGCGTGTCGTCCGTGTCCCGGAGGCGATGCGCGGCGAGGTCCATCCGCCAGCGGGTCAGGTACGCGCCGGGCGTGGTCCCGGCGAAGGCCGAGAAACGACGGACGAGCGTCTGCTTGGACGTCGCGACCTCACGCGCCAGGGCCTCCGTCGTCCACGGGTGCCCGGGGGCCTCGTGGATCCGTGTGACGGCGCGCAGGAGGAGCGGGTCGCGGAGAACGCCCCACCACGATGCGTCGATCGTCGGGGAGGAGGCCAGCCAGGTGCGGAGGATCTCGATCAGGAGGACGTCGACGAGGCGGTCCAGCAGGAGGTCGGTCGCGAGACCCGGGTGGGAGATCTCCCTCCCCAGGAGCCGGACGACGTCGGTCAGGGTCGGACCGAGCTGGTGGGCGCCGAGGTGGACCACCGGTGGGAGCAGTGCGAAGACGGGAGTGCTCCCGGCCGGATCGTGGGAGTAGGAGGCGCCGAGCACCTGGGTCTGCACGTCGCCGTCCCCCAGGCGCAGGACGCCGCCGTGGCGGCGGGCGTCGGCGGCGGCGGCCACGTCGCACGAGTGGATGTCGGCGCCGGGCTCGCTCGAGAGGGAATGGGCCGCACCTGCGGTGAGGATGACGACATCGCCGGTCATCAGCAGGCGGGGGGCCTCTCCGTCGAGAGTCAGCCAGGCGATGCCGGCGGTGACCGCGTAGACGACGGCGTCCCGGTCACGGAGCCACTCGACGCCCCAGTCGCCACCGGCGGCGATGCGCGCGCCGGCGCTCCCCCGCACCCCGGACGCGTCGAGCACCTCGGAGAGAACGTCCATCCCCCCAACCTACGACAGAGAGTGCGAAGGACTCAGGACCGGAGGGGAGGTGGTCCTCACGGACATCTTCGTGGATGCTGCGCGCATTGAGCGTTCCGCCAGCCGCTCCTAGCGTGGATCTCGACCCGAGCGCACGCCGGGACGAGAAGACACGACAGAAGGATCCACCATGAGCACCCCTGACGACACCGTCCCCGACGGCCTGATGCCCGCCGACGTCCTGGCCTCGACCACTCCGGTCGCCGTCTACGGCTTCGCCCGCGCGAAGGCCGGCAAGGAGCGCGAGCTGGAGGACGCGATCCGGGCGATCATCCCGGCGGTCCGAGCCGAGCGGGGCTACGAGCAGTACGCGGTCCACACCAGCGAGGAGCGACCGGGGTCGTTCGCCTTCTACGAGCGCTGGTCGTCCGGCCAGGACATCGCCCGCCACGTGCAGCAGCCCCACATGCAGGACTACTTCGGCAAGCTGGGCGACCTCGTCGAAGGCGACCTCGAGGCCGAGTGGCTCCGACCACTGATCGACTGACCCGGGGAGCCCGCGCCGCGAGCGTTCGCTCTCTGCAAGTAGTCCACTACCCCCAAACGGGTCATGGGCGTGGCTCCGGATGACCGTCGAGCCCGCACCCGACGTGGGCGGAGAGAGACGGCCCTCATGAGACGCGCAACCACCCTCCTGGCCTCGACCGCGGCTGCAGCCATCGCCCTCGTCGGCGTCACCCTGTCGCCCCTGAGCCAGCCCGCTCCTGCGTCGGCTGCGCTGCCCCTCGGCCTCGGTGACGGCCTCTCGCTCGGTGGGACGTCCGGCACCGACGCCGTCAGCCTCGACGCTGCGGGCCTCGGCCTGGGCGTGGGCCCCGATGGACTCGACCTGGGACTCGACGCCCTCGGCAACTCCGTCGACGTCGGTGCCGGGCCCGACCAGGGCCTCAGCCTGGCGGCCTCGCTCGACACCGCGAGCTTCCCCGTCTCGGCAGCCTTCTCGGCCCTTCTGCCCGAAGCCTCACCGCCCGGGGCGAACGACTTCTCGTGCGTGCCGACGGCAGCGCACCCCGACCCGGTCGTGCTCGTCCACGGCACCTTCGAGAACGCGCTGAACAACTGGGTGCAGCTCTCCAGCGACCTCGAGGCCGACGGATACTGCGTCTACGCCCTGAACTACGGCGGACTACCCGGCGTCGCGGTCAAGGGCATCGGCGACATCCCCACCAGCGCAGGGCAGCTGTCGACCTTCGTCGATGGCGTCCTCGAGGCATCCGGCGCCGCGAAGGTCGACCTGGTCGGCCACTCGCAGGGAGGCATGATGCCCCGCTACTACCTGCAGGAGCTCGGAGGCGCGGCGAAGGTCGACCAGCTCGTGGGCCTGTCGTCGTCCAACTACGGCACGAGCTTCAACGGGGTGCTGCCGGTGGTCGCCGTGCTCCCCGGGGGAGAGGCGCTGACGAGCATCCCGTGCGCGGCGTGCGTCCAGCAGCGTGCGGGCTCTGACTTCCTCACGGCGCTCAACGCCGGAGGCGACACCGTTCCGGGTGTCGAGTACACCGTGATCAGCACCGTCTACGACGAGGTCGTCACCCCGTACACGAACACGTTCCTGCGCGACCCGGGGGCGACGAACATCACCGTCCAGGACCACTGCGCCCTCGACACCACCGACCACCTCGGCATCGCCTACGACCCGATCGCCCTGCAGTTCGTCCGCAACACCCTCGATCCCGCGACCGCCGTCACGCCCACGTGCCAAGCCGTACTCCCCCTCGTCAGCTGACCGGTCATCGATCGGCTGTCGGGCAAGCCGTCGACGCCCGGCGGAGGATTGGAACCTGACCAGGTAGCCGTCCGGATCCTGGACGAGGAACTGCTGCACGCCGACTTCCTCCTCCACCCGCACATCGACGGACCCATCGTCGTTCCTCGAGTCCCGTTCCGGGGTCGGTCTGGCTGTCCCCGTTGGGGTGGAAGCCGTGCTTGGAGTAGAAACGCTGCGCTCGCTCATTGAACGAGAACACGAGCAGGTGGGCGTCCTCATCCTCGAGCGCCGCCCGAAGCAATCGGGCAGCGACACCCGTGCCGTGCGCTCGCTCATCGACGTAGATCGTGGACAGCTCCAGCGCCGGCAGCCCATCGACGGCCTGGTCGGCACGTGTGGTGCTGGCTACGCCGAGCAGGACGCCGTCGTCAGACAGGGCCATCAGCACTCGACGAGAGCCGTCGGCGATGCGTTCTGCCCAGCGAGTGGCCCGGACCTGAGCGGTCGCCGAGTCGAGGAACTCGTCCGGGGCGATGCCTCTGTACGTCTGCTCCCAGCAACGCGTCTGAAACAGGCCGATCGCTTCCGCGTCGCTGGTCTCGGCCTGAACGATCTGTGTCACCCCTCCAGTGTGGCGCGCCCGAGAGACGATCACGACAGAGACACCGACGCGGTGATGGAAGCCATCTCGCCGGTCATTCGCCGGACGGATCGCGCCGGTATTGAGAAGCGACTCAGCGTTGCGCAGCGGGGCGCACGACGATCTCGTTGATGTCGACGTCGGGCCTCTCGGCCACCGCGTAGGAGACGGCGCGGGCGATGGCGTCGGCGGAGATCGACTCGGCACGGTAGACGACCATCGCGGCGGCGGCGGAGGCGTCGCTGATGGTCGAGGCGAGCTCCGACTCGGTGACGCCGGGCGAGACCGTCGTCACGCGGATCCCGCGCGGCGATTCCTGGCGGAGCCCCTCGGTGATCGCTCGGGCCGCGAACTTCGTGCCGCAGTAGACCGCAGCCGTGGGCGAGACGTCGTACGCCCCGACGGACGCGATGGTCACGACGTGGCCGACGCCCTGGTCGAGCATGGTCGGCAGCGTGGCCGCGATGCTGTGCAGGAGGCCCCGCACGTTGACGTCGATCATCCGGTCCCACTCGTCGACGAGGCCCGCTGCCAGAGGCGACAGCGGCATGACGCCGGCGTTGGCGACGAGAACGTCGATTCGCCCGAAGTGTGCCAGTGCCGCCGCCGCGAACCCCTGCACCGAGGCGAGGTCGCTGACGTCGAGAGGAACCGCCGTCGCCGTGCCGCCCGCCTCCTCGATCTCGCTGACCAGCATCTCGAGGCGGTCGATGCGCCGGGCTCCGAGCACGACGGGGTGGCCGGCCGCGGCGAGACGGAGCGCCGTCGCGCGCCCGATACCGCTGGAGGCACCCGTCACGAGGACGACCTTCCGCCGGTGCAGCACCATGCCCGCGTGGTGCAGGACATCGTCCCTGAAGTCGCCGTCTGCGGTGAAACCGGTGTCGTCGCGGTAGTCGATGTGGTCGCCGTCGACCTCGTAGCTGCCGACGTAGGCCGCCTCGCGGTCGCCGCGGGCCTCGACGTAACGGCCGTCGGCCCGCAGCTCATGACGGATGCGGCCGTCGGCCGGGGCGAGAGGTCAGCCCCGGAGCAGCGGTGCTCGAGGGCATCGCCGACGGGCTCGACCTCGAGGGCGACGAACGCGACCACCTGTTCGCCTTGGCGGGTCTGGTGACTCCGCCGCGACTCCCCCGCGTCGCGACATCGACGACGCCCGCTCTCGGGCAGCTGCTCGACTCATGGTCCACGCACCCCGCGTTCGTGATCGACCCGGCGCACGACGTCCTCGCCGCCAACGCCCTGGCCCGAGCGGTGTACGCACCCTTCGAACGGTTCGACAACCTCGTGCGGATGACCTTCCTCGACCCGGCCGCGCGGCACTTCCACACCGATTGGGCCCGAGCCGCGGATTCGACCGTCGCGAGCCTGCGGGCGGCGACCGCGGAGTTCGGGGGTGACCCGGGCCTCCTTCGCCTGGTCGCGGACGTGAACGACGCGAGCCCCGACTTCGCCGAGCGGTGGAGCGCGCAGCGAGTCCAGCGCAAGACGACCACGGGCAAGCGGTTCGAGCACGACGATGTCGGGCGACTCGAGTTCGACGCCCACACCTTCGCCGTCCAGGGGTCGCCGGGCCTGCAGCTCGTGGTCTACGGCTGCGAGGCCGGCTCGGCGACGGCAAGCGCGCTGGTGCTGCTGTCCTTGGGCACCGACGACACATCGAGCATCCGCCAGGGACACCCCGGCTAGCGACGCCCCCCGGAGGTGGAGTCAGCCGAGGATCGCCTGCATCTGCTGGTAGAACGCCCTCGGGTCCGCACTCAGCGAGTCCTTCACCATGCGGCTCCAGGCGTCGACGACGACCTCGATCTCACCGGCGGCCACGCCGTCGAGCGCGGTGCGCGCCACGTCCCGCGGGTCGATCTTCGGGCCGTCGTAGCCGGCCATGATGTCGGTGTCGGCCGCGCCGAGGTGCACGCCCTGCACGAGGGTTCCCTGGCCGGCGAGCTCCAGCCGGAGCGCGTTCGTCATGTTCCACTCGGCGGCCTTGGCCGCCGCGTAGCCGCCCGAGCCGGGCGCCGCGAACCAGGACAGCGCCGACAGGATGTTGACGATCCCACCGCCGCCGTTCGCGGCGAGGACCGGAGCGAAGGCGCGGATCACGCCGAGCGTGCCGAAGTAATGGGTGTCCATCTCGCGGCGGATCTCCGTCATGTCGCCCGTCAGGAGACCTGCTCCGGTCGAGATGCCGGCGTTGTTGACGACGAGAGTGACGTCCTGTGCGACCTCGGCGGCGGCGCTCACGGATGCGGGGTCGGTGAGGTCGAGGCGCACCACCTCGACCCCGGGGAAGTCGATGGCCTCGGGTCGGCGCGCGGTCGCATAGACCTTGCGGGCGCCGCGCGCGAGGAGCTCCTCGACGAAGGTGCGGCCGATGCCGCGGTTGGCGCCGGTGACGAGGGCGACCTGATCCTGGATGTCCATGCGTGCTCTTCCTCCTGCCGCCCGAGCCGGATGCGTGGTGCGGCATGGCCTACGCTAAGAGTTGACGTCGACGTGAAGGGCAAGTCCCTTCGTCCGATCGGCACCCGACGTGATCGACGGGCCGCACGGCCAGGGAGAAGACGCATGCTGCGCATCGGCGATGTGGCGACGAGAGCCGGCGTGAGCACGCGGGCGCTCCGCTACTACGAGGAGCAGGGGCTGCTGCCGGCCGAGCGCACCACGAGCGGCCAGCGCATCTACCCCGAGGCCGCGATCGAACGCGTGCAGCTCATCCAGCGCCTGTACACGGCGGGGCTGCCGAGCCGCACGATCCTGCAGCTGCTGCCGAGCGTCGACACCGGCGTCGCCGCGCCCGAGGCGATGGCCCTGCTCCACTCGGAGCGCGACCGCATCGCCGCGGATATCGCCGAGCTCGAGCGGGCCCGCGAGGAGCTGTCTCGCGTCATCGACATCTGTCTGAATCCGACGCCCGAGCACTGCCCGGCGCTGCGCGAGGGCGGACCGGCGTACGAGGGCTCGCACGCGAAGGCCCTCGCGGCCTGAGTCGCAAGACGCTCCAGCGGGTCCGACGACCGGCGTCCGCTACGGCGTTCCGTCCACCACGCCGACCGAGCGGCTGCCGATGGCGTCGACCTCGCGGCACGCGAGGCTGAGCGAGGGCTCGGGCAGTTCGTCGGGCGAAGGCCGCTCGCAGGAGAGCTAGGTGAAGCCCGGCCACCTGTTGGGATGAGCGAGACGCTGAGCGAGCCGGAGACCTCGAGGGGCTGGCCGTCTGCTCGAAGGTGTGTGGAGCGGCAACCGCGCCCCTGAGGGGGGCCCGGTTCATCGACACCGCCTTTTCGCGGTCCGGGATCGTCTGCCGGGCAGAACCGGGTTGCCAGCTAACGACGCGGTCGCTGAACCCGGTCGTGCCAAGGGAAGCCGCGCAGGAGGCGGTCGAGTGGACGGAGGCGGACCGGTTCAGGCCAGTGCTCGGCTCGGGGTGCATCTCCACGATGATCCACATCGTTCACCGAGTCAGCGGGCCTGAGCGCTCTCGCGTCAGCCTCGGCGAACCACCCGCGTTCTTCGAACATGACGACCTCCGTCGGTTGCAAGAAGCATCCCAGCGGGATGGGTCGCGGTCAACGACCGTCTAGTGAGACGGCCCGGGAGCCTGGGACGAGGCCCCTTGCAACCGCGGTGACAGCGGCCCTACTTGCGAGGGACCGTGACGCTACTTGGTGTCGATGTACCCGATCGGGTCGGCGGCTCGCCGGAGAGCGTTCCGGGCCGAAGGCCAGGCACCCTCATCGACGTGGAGAGCGGTGCGGAGGTAGGCAGCGCTCATGCGCTGGACGACGGCGACCCGTTCGGGGTTCTCGTCGGTGGTCTCGGCCACTTCGTAGCCGACGATGCCGCCCAGGGCGTGCTCCGCGCCGTGCAGGGTGAGGAGGTCGGTGGCGCCGGGGCTGTGCGTGTAGGCGTCGGTGAACCAGTCGGGTCCGCGGCTGGACATCTTGGACTGGTCATGGTCGCCGGCGACGACGAGAGTCGGGGTGCTGAGCTCCGCGAACGACGGGCGCATGAACGGGAAATTCGCTTTGGCGAACGGGTGCAGATCGTCACCACCGAGCCCGGTGGCGGCGAAGAGGATGCCCGCGGTCACGCGACTGTCTGACATGTCGCCTCCGACGTGCCCCTCCTCATCGACGATGCGCGCGCCGAGGAACGCTTGGGCGGTCTGGCCGCCCCAGGAGTGGCCCGTAGCGGCGATCCGGTCGCGGTCGACGCGGCCGGCGAGACCGGGGACGGCCGCCTCGATGGTGTCGAGCTGGTCGAGGACGCGAGTCAGATCGGCGATGCGCTCGGTCCAGATCGAGGGGAAGACCGGGTGGTCGAACCCGAACCCGTTCCGCCGCGAGTCGAGGTGCGTGGGCTGGACGACGACGAAGCCGCGTGAGGCCCAGAAAGCGGTCAGGGGCGCGTAGCCGTCGAGGTTCCAGCCGTTGCCGTGTGAGAACACGACGACCGGGAGGTCGCCTCCCGTGGCGGGTGCCGACACGCGGACCTCGAGCGGGACGGCGCGCCCCCGGGCCGACAGGGTGACCGGCGCGACGGAGACGACCGGGTCGCCGCCGCCGCCGATCTCGTCCAGTGCGGTGACGAGTGATGAGGACATGGAGAGTGCCTTTCGTGGGGGGTCACGCTCTGCGATACTGCTTATCGGAGCAATGCTCCGCAACTTTACGGAACATCGTTCCGTTAAGCAAGAACCGATTCATCCGATCGAGGAGGCGCCATGCCCGACACGCAGGACGGCAAGGCCACAGCCGCGCCGTCGAGGCCGGTAGGCCGCCCCCGCCGGAGCCAGCAGGCCCTTCTGGACGCGGCTGCCGAGGTGTTCGTGGAATCCGGCGTGGACGCTCCCGTACGCGAGATCGCGACGAAGGCGGGCGTGGGGGTCGGCACCGTCTACCGGCACTTCCCAACCCGGTCTGAGCTGGTCGTCGCGGTCTATCGTCACCAGGTCGAGGCCTGCGCCGAGGCCGGGCCGCGACTCCTCGTCGAGAGCGCGACCCCCGAGGATGCGCTGCGCACGTGGGTGGCGCTGTTCGTGGACTTCCTCGTGACGAAGCACGGCCTCGCCGACGCCCTCCACGGTGACGCCGCCGGGTCGGACGCACTTCACGCGTACTTCGTGGGCCGGCTCGTACCGGTCTCCAGTTCGCTCCTCGCCGCGGCGCGCGCCGATGTCGGCCCCACCAACGACGAGCCGGCCCTAGATGGGTACAACCTCCTCAAGGGCGTCGGCAACCTCTGCATCGGCGCCGCGAGCGACTCCGGCTACGACGCCGATCGACTCGTGCAGGCCCTGATATCTGGCGCTCTCACCCCCTGAGACAGCGCAGCTCCAAGGCCCCCGCTAACCCATCCTCTAACGTACAAACGACTTTGAGATTGGGGCGCATAACGCCGACGGACAATCCCGGCCTGCCGCTAAACGGCGTTGGCTCCGCCA
>NZ_BJUV01000017.1 GCF_007988805.1 Frigoribacterium faeni
CCCCGAGCCACTCCTCGAGCTCGGTGTCGTGCAGCCGATCGCCGTCGCCGAAGCAGCCGCCGACGATGGCCTCGAGCAGGAGGTCGAAGACCTCGTCTCGGTGCAGCCGACGGGTGATGGTCGCCGACGGGGTCGTGGGAATGGGCATCGGTCCTCCTCCGCGTGGGTGCGCCGTGGTCGGGACGCACTCCGTGATCTGTCGTTCCACGTGTCAGAATAGTGCATTCATCATCCAGGTATCGATCACCCGCGATTACACTCGTCCGGTGGCCGTCCCCAAGATCCTGCTGTTCTACGTCTTCACCCCGTTGCGCGACCCCGAGGCCCTGCGCCTGTGGCAGCGCGACCTCTGCCGCTCGCTGGGGCTCACCGGGCGGATCATCCTGTCGCCGCACGGCATCAACGCGACCGTCGGGGGCGATCTCGACGACGTCAAGCGCTACCTCCGCACGACCCGCGAGTACGGGCCCTTCGCCGACCTCGACGCCAAATGGAGCGACGGGACCGGACACGACTTCCCGCGGCTGTCGGTCAAGGTGCGCGACGAGATCGTGACCTTCGGCGCGCCCGACGAGCTCCGGGTCGACGACGACGGCGTGGTGGGCGGGGGGACCCGCCTGAGCCCCGACGAGCTGCACGAGCTCGTCGAGCGCGAGCAGGTCACGTTCTTCGACGGGCGCAACGAGTTCGAGTCCCGCATCGGGCGCTTCCGCGACGCGGTCGTGCCCGACGTCGCGAACACGCGCGAGTTCGTGGCCGAAATCGAGAGCGGACGCTACGACCATCTGAAGGACGAGCCCGTGGTCACGTACTGCACCGGCGGGGTCCGGTGCGAGGTGCTCAGCTCGTTGATGACCGCTCGGGGCTTCACCCGCGTGTACCAGCTCGACGGCGGCGTGGTGCGCTACGGCGAGCGCTTCGGCGACGACGGCCTCTGGGACGGCTCCCTCTACGTCTTCGACGGACGCGGCTCCGTCGACTTCTCCGATCACACGGCGGTGCTGGGCCGCTGCGTACGCTGCGGCGACGCCACGAAGCGCATGCGGAACTGCAGCGACCTGCAGTGCCGCGAGCAGCTCGTCGTCTGCGACGCCTGCGGGTCGCGGGGGGAGGTTCACTGTGAGGCGCACCGCGGTTCCGGCGTAGCGTCATCGGCATGACGGAGACGAACGACATCAGCAAGGTCGCCGAGGTGCTCGACAAGGGCAGGATCGGCATCCTCACCACCCAGGGCAGCAACAAGCACCTCGTGAGCCGACCCCTCGCGATCGTCGATCGCGAGTTCGACGGCAAGGTCTACTTCTTCACGCCCGACCCCTCGCCGAAGGTCGACGATGTGAAGGCCCACCCCCAGGTCAACGTGGCGGTCGAGACCGGCAAGGGCTATCTGTCCTTGTCGGGCGAGGCCTCCATCGTCAAGGACGCGGCCCTCATCGACGAGCTGTGGACCGCGGCCGCCGAGGCGTGGTTCGACAAGGGTCGCGAGGACCCGACCGTCGCCCTCCTCCAGGTCGAGGTCGAGACCGCCGAGTACTGGGTGAGCAACGAGCCGAAGGCCCTCACGCTCCTCAAGTACGCCAAGGCCGCCGTCACCGGCGGGCACCCCGAGAACATCGCCGACACCGGCACCGTCAGGCTCTGAGACCCGACGGGACGAGACGAGGAGGCGCGGTGCGTGACGATCACGCACCGCGCCTCCTCGGCGTCCGGGCCCTCCGCCGGCTCAGCCGCAGGTGACGGTGCGACCCGAGGGGTCGACGTACTCGCCCGCTCCGAGCTGGGCGCAGGTGGCCGACAGCCTCGCCAGGTAGTCGAGGGCGACGACGCCGTAGGCGACGACGGCGACGATGACGACGGCCGCGACGACGACCCCGGTGAGGCCGAGGCGGCGCGAGTAGCCGGCCCGCGACGACCGACGTGCGGCGACCAGGCCGAGCACGAGACCGAGCGGGGCGAAGAAGATCCCGAAGACGATCGACGCGACGGCGAGCCCGTGCCCGGGGTCGTCGGTCGTGCGACGGGGAGGATCCCACGCGTCGTCGTCGTCGAGAGGGGCGAAGTACGAGCCGAAGTCGGACGGGCCCGACCGGTGGCGGGCCGCGGCGGCGTCGTCCACGGCGACCGGAGTCGACGCGTCGACCGGACGGCCGTCAATGGGAGCCGGAGTCGGAGCCCAGATGTCCGGCACGGCCGCCGATCCGGAGGGATCGTGCGCGGAGACGCCGGTCACGGGCCGCGGCGGACCCGCTTCGGGGAGGACGCGGTGCTCTCCTGGCGCCGGTCGGGTGAAGCGCGCCCACGGGGACGGCGGGCGGGGCGACGGGGGTCGGGGGGTCGACGGGTCGCTCATGAGGTCGAGGGTAGTACCGCGCGGTTCGCCGACGCCGTGCTCCGACTCACAGCCTCGTCTGGGCCATGATGGAACCGACCTCGGCCACCGAGCCGGGCCCGACCTTGCGATGGAGCATCACGATGAGAATCGGAATCCTCACCAGCGGCGGCGACTGCCCCGGCCTGAACGCCGTGATCCGCGGCGCCGTCCTCAAGGGCACGCAGATCCACGGGCAGGAGTTCGTCGGCTTCCGAGACGGCTGGCGGGGCGTCGTCGACGCCGACATCGTCCCCCTCGTGCGCAAGGACATCCAGGGCATCGCCAAGCAGGGCGGCACGATCCTCGGCACGAGCCGCACCAACCCCTTCGAGGGCGACGGCGGGGTCGACCGCATCACCGAGAACATGGAGCGCCATGGCATCGACGCCATGATCGCCATCGGCGGCGAGGGCACCCTCGCCGCCGCCAAACGGCTGACCGACGCCGGCATCAAGATCGTCGGCGTCCCCAAGACGGTCGACAACGACCTGGGCGCGACGGACTACACCTTCGGCTTCGACACGGCCGTGCAGATCGCGACCGACGCGATGGACCGCCTCCGCACCACGGGCGAGTCGCACAGCCGGTGCATGGTGGCCGAGGTCATGGGTCGCCACGTCGGCTGGATCGCCCTCCATTCGGGCATGGCCTCCGGCGCCCACGCGATCCTGATCCCCGAGCAGGCCATCAGCATGGATCAGATCGTCGACTGGGTGCGGTCGGCGTACGACCGGGGCCGTGCCCCGCTGGTCGTCGTCGCCGAGGGGTTCGTCCCCGACCACGAGAGCGACGCGCACTCCGAACGAGGCCTCGACGCCTTCGGTCGCCCGCGCCTGGGCGGCATCGGCGAGCGCCTCGCCCCGATCATCGAGGAGCGGACCGGCATCGAGACCCGGGCGACGACCCTCGGGCACATCCAGCGCGGCGGCACCCCGACGTCGTACGACCGCGTCCTCGCCACCCGGCTCGGGCTCGCGGCGAGCGACGCCGTCGAGGAGGGACGGTGGGGGCGGATGGTCGCCCTGCGCGGCACCGACATCGTCCACGTCTCGTTCGAGGAGGCCCTCGACAGCCTCAAGACCGTCCCCCAGCACCGTTACGACGAGGCGTCCATCCTCTTCGGCTGACGACCGGGCCTCGCCTCGACCGGGCCTCGCCTCCCCCGGACCCTGCGAGACCGATCCGTCCACACTCCGCCGCGCAGGCGATGTGCTCGGGGCCGAGTTCTGACAGTCTCGATGCATGGTCACGTTCATCGTCGTCGGGTCGGTGGGGCTCGTCGTCCTCCTGCTCAGCATCGTCGTCGGCGATCTTCTCGACGTCTTCGACATCGGCGACGGCCTGGTCTCGGGCGTCGCCGTCGGCGCTGCCCTGGCCATCTTCGGACTGGCGGGCGTCGTGACGCTCCAGAGCGGCCGGCCCGCGGGGTGGACGTACGCCATCGCCGTCGGCATGGCCCTCGTGGCCCTCGTCGCGATCCAGCTCCTCGTCCGCCGGGTCACCCGACGCGAGACGGGCGGTCACTGGTCGCCCGTCGGCTTCGTCGGCACCGCCACCGAGACCACCACCGCCACCGGGGGCGAGGTCCGACTCGACGACACCCGCGAGCTCGAACGCCGGCTCGCCTTCAGCGTCGAGCGCATCGAGCGCGGTCAGCGCATCCGGGTCGTGGCCGAGACGGGCCCGCGCGTCCAGGTCGTCCGCGACGACGGCGAGACCACCGCCTCCTGACCCGACGGGCCCCGCCGAACGGGTGCCCGCACCCCGACTACAGCCCTGCACCACCGAAGAGAAACGAGAAGCCCGATGGACTTCATCTCCGGAAACATCAGCGTCGTCGCCATCGTCGTCGCGGTCGTCATCGTCGTCGCCCTGCTGTCGTTCGTCGCCAGCCGCGTGCGGCGCGTCCCCCCGAACGAGGCCCTGATCGTCGTGGGCCGCGGCGCCGAGAGGTCCGAGGGCGGCGGCATCTCGAGCCCGCAGAAGGTCATCATCGGGGGTCGCACCTTCGTCTGGCCGATCTTCCAGGAGGGGTTCAAGCTCAGCCTCGAGCAGTACCAGACCCCCGTCGAGGTCCAGGCCATCGACGCGAACTACATCCGCACGGCCGTCAAGGCGACCGTCAACTTCAAGGTCACCGGCACGGAGGACGGCGTCCGTCGGGCCGCCCAGCGCTACCTCCTGCAGCAGCAGCAGCTGCCGGTGATCGTGCAGCAGTCGCTCGAGGGCTCGATCCGCGGCCTCATCGGCGGGCAGCCCGTCGACGACCTCGTCAAGAACTTCTCCCGCCTCGCAGCCGACGCGGTCAACGAGACCAAGGGCGAGCTCGCCGAGCTCGGTCTGCAGATCGAGACGATGAACATCCGCGAGATCGAGACCCCCGGCAGCACGTACCTCGCCGACCGCGGTCGCGCCGAGGCCGCCGTCGCGAAGCAGAACGCCGACGTGGCGGAGGCCGAGGCCGAGCGGATCGCGGCTCTGGCCCGCATCGGCAACACCCAGCAGACGGCCGAGCGCCAGCTGCAGCTCGACGTGCGCCAGGCGCAGATCAAGGCCGAGACCGACCGTGCCAACGCCGAGGCGTCGGCCGCCGGCGAGCTCGCTCGCGCCACGCAGGACAAACTGGTCGCCGAGCAGGAGAGCATCGCCGTCGCCGAACAGGCCAAGGTGAACCAGGAGCGCCTGAACATCGACGTCCGTCAGCCCGCCGAGGCAGCGGCCTACGCCGCCGTCCAGAACGCCGAGGCCGAGCGCGACGCCGCCAACGCCGCCGTCGAGGCCGAGGCCTTCCGTCGCACGCAGCTCGCCGACGCCGCTCGCGCCGCCGCCGAGAACGAGGCCGCCGCCGTCGAGGCCGCCGGTCGCGCCGAGGCCGCCGCCATCAAGGCGAAGGGTCTGGCCGAGGCCGAGGCCGTCGACGCGCTGGCCGAGGCCCAGGGCAAGTTCGGCCAGGCCGCGCTCGCCTCGCAGGTCATCTCGCGCCTGCCCGAGATCGCCCGCGAGATGGCGGCGCCGATGGGCAACATCGACGCGCTGACCGTCGTCTCGACCGACGGGGCGAACGAGCTGACGAAGTCGGTCGCCAACAACATGACGCAGCTGCAGGACGTCGTGAAGGCCACCACCGGTCTCGACCTGGTGAGCGCCCTCGGCGGGTTCCTCGGCGGCCGGGCCGGCGCCTCCGACGCCCCCTCGGCTCACGTCACGACGCCTCGCGACTCCGCCTAGGGTGACCGCCGTGCGCGCCGTCGTCGTCGAGAAGGACCGCCCCGCGTCGCTCCGAGAGGTGGACGAGGCGTTCGTCGGTCTCGCCGACGGCGTCGCCGACGGCCAGGTCGCCGTCGACGTCCACTGGTCGAGCCTCAACTACAAGGACGGCATGGCCCTGGCGGGCGACCCGGGGGTCGCCCGGGTGAGCCCTCTGGTGCCGGGCATCGACCTGGTCGGGGTCGTGTCGGCGTCCGGATCGTCCGACTTCGCCGTCGGCGACCTCGTGGTGGCGAACGGCGCCGGCCTCGGCGAGACGCGGCACGGCGGGTTCGCCGACCGTGCGCTCGTCGAGGCCGGGTCGCTGGTCGCCGTCCCCGACGGGATCGACGCGCGACGCGCGGCCGCCATCGGCACGGCCGGCTTCACGGCGATGCTCAGCGTCCTGCGACTCGAACGCGACGTCCGGCCGGGCGACGGCGAGATCGTCGTCACCGGCGCCGCCGGCGGGGTCGGGTCGGTGGCCGTCGCGGTGCTGAGCCGCCTCGGCTACTCGGTCACCGCCTCCACGGGGCGGGTCGACGAGCGGGGCGCCCACCTGCGCTCGCTCGGCGCCTCCTCCGTCGTCGACCGGTCCGAGCTCGCCGAGCCGGGCCGACCCGTCCAGCGGTCCCGCTGGGCCGGGGGCATCGACTCCGTCGGCAGCACGACGTTGGCGAGCGTGCTCGCGCAGACGTCGTGGGGCGGAACGGTCACGGCCTGCGGTCTCGCTCAGGGCTCCGATCTGCCCACCACCGTGCTGCCGTTCATCCTGCGGGCCGTCACGCTCGCGGGAGTGAACTCCGTGGACGCACCGCCGGCCCTGCGTCGAGAGGCGTGGGGGCGTCTCGCCACCGACCTCGATCTCGACCTGCTCGACTCCATGACGACCGAGACGACCCTCGACGAGGTCGTCGCCCTCGGGCCGGAGATCGTCGCCGGACGGGTCGCGGGACGCACGGTGGTGCGCGTCCGCCCGTGACGCCGTCGACCGCGGCTCGAACCGCCGCCCGCAGGCTCGACATCTCCGGAGGGGTCATCTAAAGTACCGGATAATCGATACATTCTCGCGCATTGAAGGTCTGATACATGCCCATCCCCACCGGCCCCGAGAACCCCGCCCCCCGTCGCCTGCTCCGCGACGTCGTCTTCGACAAGATGCTGGCGGCCATCGAAGACGGCACGCTCCAGCCCGGTGAGCGCCTCAACGACGACGAGCTGGTCACCTGGCTCGGCGTCTCGCGCACCCCCATCCGCGAGGCGATCGCCAAACTCGTCGACTACGGCCTGGTCGAGATGGAGGCCAACCGGTACACGCGTATCGCCCTGCCCGACTTCGAGCTCTACCGGCACGCGCTGCAGGTCTTCGCCGGGCTCAACGAGCTGACCGCGCGGTGGGCCATCCCGCTCCTCACCGACGCCGAGGTCGACGAGTTCACCGCATTCGTCGACACGGCCCTCGAGAGGCACGAGGCCCGCGACGTCGACGGTCTCGCCGACTTCCAGGCCGTGACCACCTACCTCAGAGGCAAGATCGGCAACCCTCTGCTCGACAACGCCGAGCAGCTCGTCACCGCGCGGGTGATGTTCATGTCGAAGCCCGTCCTCGAGCACTGGCAGTGGGACCTCACCGCCGAGTACCTGACCCGGATCCGCGAGGCCGTGCGCAAGCGCGACGTCGACCTCGCGACCGCCGCGTTCATCCCGCTGAACGAGGCGAACCTCCGCCACCTCGAGGCCGTCGAGGTCGACGGGGCCCTCATCACCCGCTGACCGCGCCTCCACACGAGCGCCGACGCAGTACCGCACCACCTCGTCGGTGCGGGGCGGACAGGGAACCGACCCGCACCTCCCACCCTCCATCCAACCCAGGAGACCCCATGCCGATCCCCACGCTCACCGACCAGCCGCCCGCTCCCCGTCGCCTGCTCCGCGACGTCGTCTACGACAAGATGTTCGCCGCGATCATCGACGGCACCCTCGAGTTCGGCGAACGACTGAACGACGACCAGCTGGTCGCGTGGCTGGGCGTCTCGCGCACCCCCGTCCGCGAGGCCATCGCGAAGCTCGCCGACCAGGCCCTGGTCGACATCGAGGCCAACCGCTACACGCGCATCGTCCACCCGACCTTCGACGAGTTCGTCGACACCATCGACGTCGGTTACGCCGTCTGGTCGCTCTTCGTCGAGCGCGGCGTCGCCCGACTCGGCAAGAACCAGCGGGCCGAGGCCGTGAAGATCCTCGACGCACGGGCCAAGGCGTTCGCCGCCCATAAGCCCGAAGACGATCAGGCGCTCGTCCGCTTCAACGAGCTGCTGCTCGAGGCCAGCGGGAGCACCTCGCTCACGCGCCTGTGGGCGAACACCGGCCCGCGCCTCCTGCTGCTCATCCGCCGCCCGTCGGCCCAGGGCCTGTTCGACTTCGACGCCGCCCTGGCGTTCACGACGACCCTGCGCGACGCCGTGGCCGACGGCGACGCCGAAGCCGCCGCCGAGGCCGTCCGCACCCAGCCCCAGCGCCTGGCCGCGTTCCACGAGAAGGTCCGCGAGGCGGGCGTCTACGCCTCGTGACCTCCGCGTCGGCGGCGACGAGCGCCTCCTCCCCGATCGTGCTCGACGTCGCCGACGTCCGGGTCCGGCGTGCCGGCCGTGATCTGCTCGGCGGGGTCTCGCTGCGCGTCCGGGCCGCCGAGCACTGGGCGCTGATCGGCCCGAACGGGGCCGGCAAGACCACTCTCCTGACGCTCTGCGGCGCACTCGGCCACCCGTCGGCGGGCACCGTCGACGTGCTCGGCCGCCGTCTCGGCCGGGTCGAGCTGAGCGAGCTCCGTCGGCACATCGGCCACGTCGACCCCCGGCACCGGATGCTCGGGGACAACCCGGTGCTCGACGTCGTGCTCACCGGCCTCACCGGCAGCAGCGATCCCGTGCCGCGCTGGTCGGCGACGCCGGCCGAGGAGGCGCGGGCACGGTCGCTCATCGCCTCCGTCGGTCTCGGGGCCCGGTCCGGATCCCGGTGGTCGGTGCTCTCGCAGGGCGAGCGCGGTCGGGCGCTGATCGCCCGGGCGCTCGTCGCCGATCCGGCCCTCCTCCTGCTCGACGAGCCGGCCACCGGGCTCGACGTCGCCGCGCGCGAGCACCTGCTCGACACGCTCGACGAGGTCCGCGCGGCGCACCCCGACATCGCCTCGGTGACCGTGACGCACCACCTCGAGGACCTCCCTGCCAGCACCAGCCACGCGGTCCTGCTGCGCGACGGCCTGGTCTTCGCGCAGGGCCCCGCCGACGACGTGCTGACGTCGGAGAGGGTGTCGGCGGCGTTCGACCACCCGCTCGTCGTCGACCGCGTCGACGGACGCTGGTCGGCCCGGACCCGTCGGGGATAGCCGCCTCGCGGCGCTCGCGCTGGACTACACACCGAGTGTATAGTCCAGCGCATGGACAACTCCCGTGCCCTCCTCGGGCTGCTCAGCGTCGAGCCGACCTACGGCTACGACCTCAAGCACGACTACGACCGTCACTTCGGGCGGCGGAAGCCCCTCGCCCTGGGCCAGGTGTACTCGACCCTCGCCCGCATGATCCGCGACGGGCTGATCCGCACGCTCGGCTCGGAGGCGGGCGGGGGGCCCGACCGGAAGCGCTACGAGGTCACCGACGCCGGTCGGCGGGCCCTGCGCGAGTGGATGTTCACGCCCGACGTGCCCTCCGACACACTGCAGAGCAACCTGTTCGCCAAGACGGTCGTGGCCCTGCTGGTCGACGACGACGCCGAGGCGCTCCTCGACGCCCAGCGGGCGGAGCACATGTCGCGCATGCGCGAGCACACCCGCGCCAAGCGCGACGCCGACCTCGTCGACGTGCTGCTGCACGACCACGCGCTCTTCCACATCGAGGCCGACCTCCGCTGGATCGACCTGACCGGGGCGCGTCTCGCCGAGCTGCGGCGGGCGGTGAGGCGCTCGTGAGCGGCTCGGCCCCCCTGTCGGCTCGAGGCCTCACGGTGTCCTTCGGCCGCACCGAGGCCCTCCGCGGCGTCGACCTCGACGTCGAGGCGGGCGAGGTCCTCGCCGTCATGGGTCCGTCCGGATCGGGGAAGTCGACGCTCCTCCATGCCCTCGCCGGGGTCATCGTGCCCGACTCGGGAACGGTCTCGCTGGGCGACACCGTGATCAGCGACCTGCCGGAACCCGCTCGGGCGCAGCTGCGCCTCCGCGAGTTCGGCTTCGTCTTCCAGTTCGGTCAGCTGCTGCCCGACCTCACCGCTCTCGACAACGTCACCCTCCCCCTCCTCCTCACCGGTCACTCGCGCCGACGGGCTCGACGCCAAGCCGCCTCCTGGCTCGAGCGACTCGGGGTGGCCGACACGCGCGACCAGGTCCCGAGCGAGGTCTCCGGAGGGCAGGCGCAGCGCATCGCGATCGCCCGGGCCCTCGTCACCGGGCCCCGCGTGGTCTTCGCCGACGAACCCACCGGGTCGCTCGACTCGCTCGCGGCCGAGAGCGTCATGACGACCCTGACCGATCTCGCCCGCGACACCGGCGCCACGATCGTCGTCGTCACCCACGATCCGCGCACGGCGGCCCATGCGGACCGGGAGGTCGTCGTCCGCGACGGGCGGATCGGCGGCCGGACCGGCGGCGGGGCACGCGGCGAGGCGGGCGGCGAGGCGGGCTGCCCGGCCGGCGACGACGCCGACCGCGCACCCCGTCGGCCGGTCGTGCGGACACGAGCATGAACCCCGCCGTCATCCCCCTCGTCGCGGCCGGCGGACGCGGCGACCGCGCACGGCTGCTCGGCATGGTCGCCGGCGTCATGGTGGGAGTCGCCCTGTTCCTCCTCCTCTGGGGCGCCTACCAGGCCCTCCAGCTCCGCGAGGAGCGCACCGCCTGGCTCCAGTTCGGCGGCGTCGACGCGACCTACGTCGCCGACCTCGAGTCCGGCCCGGCCGCCGACGCCGTCGTCGCACGGCTGGGGACGGACCACGTCGCCGACGCTGCGATCCAGCGGGTCGACGTCTCGGCTCCGACCGGCGACCCCGCCGGCACGCCGCAGATCCCCGGACTCGACGGACTCCCGCCCGTGGGCGCGTACGCCGCCTCCCCCGCTCTCGCCGCCCTCATCGCATCGACGCCGAGGGACGAGCTGGGCGACCGCTTCGGCGAGCAGGTCGGCATCCTCGACGCGGGATCGCTGCCGACGCCCGATGCGCTCGTGGTCGTCGTGGGCACCGACCGCGACGCTCTCGTCACCGACCCGGCCGCCATCCAGGTCGCGTCGTTCACGGGCCAGCCCTACGGCGGCAGCACCAACTACCAGATCGTCGCGCTGATCGGCAGCATCGCCCTGCTGTTCCCCGTCCTGCTGCTCGTCTCGATCGTCACCGACCTCGGGGCGGCGCAGCGTCGCGACCGTCTCTCGACGTTGCGCCTGATCGGAGCGACGCGCGGCGACGTCGCCCGCATCTCCGCCGTCGAGACCGGGGTGACCAGCCTGGTGGGTGCGCTGGCCGGCGTCGCCCTCGCGCGCCTCCTCGTCCCCCTCGCGGCGCAGCTGCGGATCGACGGCGGGCGGTTCTTCGCCGCCGACCTCGTGGCGTCGCCTCTCACCGCGGTCGTGGCCGTCGCGGTCACCGTCGCCGCCTCCATGGCGGTCGCCGTCGCCCGCGTGCGTCGCAGCGACCCGGGGCCTCTCGGAGCATCTCGACCGTCGGCCGAGACGGTGCCTCGCGCGTGGCGGCTCGCGCCGGTCGGTCTGGGCGTGACGGGCATGGTGGCCGTGACCGTCGCCGAGATCTCGGGCGTCCGGGTCCCGTACTCGGCGGCGCTGCTCATCGCCGGGTTCGTGATCACGAGCGTCGGTCTGCTCGCCGCCGGGCCCTACCTCACCTGGCTCGTCACGCGAGGGGCCGCGGGCCGGGCGCGCGACGCCTCCGGGCTGATCGCGATGAGCCGCATCAGCCGGGCGCCCCGGGCCACGTTCCGCTCGGTCGGGGGCCTCGTGATCGCCGTGTTCATGGTCTCGGTGTTCGCCGGCGCCGCCAGCACGGCGGTGGGCCAGGCCGGCCTCGTGACGGACGACGACCACCTGCCGCCGTCCACCCTCTTCGCCGACCTCGACCAGACGGGCTCCGATCCGGTCGGCACCGACCCGAGCCCCGGAGCCGAGGAGGCGCGGGCCGGCTCGACCCCCGCCGCCATCCGCTCCGCCGTCGACCCCGTGACGCGCGTGGCCGGTGTCGAGCACGTCGCGGTCGCGTCGTGGTCGTCCGAGTCGATGGGCGGGCTGCTGCTCACCCGTGACGACGCCGCCGGGCTCGGCCTGACGCTGCCCGCGGGCGACGACCCGTTCGTCGAGCTGGGCATCGCCGCGAAGAGCGACGGCCCCGCCGCCCTGACGGCCGCGCCCGCTCCCGGTGTTCTCACGCCGGCGGTCGTCATCGTCGCGACCGACGGGACGACCGGCGCCGTCGATCGAGCCCGCACGGCCCTCGACACCGGACCCGTGGTCCTGTGGGGGCATCCGGTCACGAGAGCCGAGAACGCCGGGAGCTCGCTCCGCACGATGGTCGAGAGCTTCGCCGCGATGGCGAACGTCGGCATGGGCATCGCCACGTTGGTCGCCGCCGCCTCGCTGACGGTCGCCACGACGGCGGGGGTCCTCGATCGGCGGCGGCCCCTCGGGCTCCTGCGCCTCACCGGCATGCCCGTCGCCACCCTGCGCAGGATCCTCCTGCGCGAAGCCGCCGTCCCCCTCGTCACGGTGACGGCGGGCACGGTGGGGCTGGGGTTCGTCGTCGCGTGGACGATCCTGGCCGGTCTCACCGGCGGCGCGCGGACGATCTCCTGGCCGGATCCGTCGTACCTGGTCGTCCTGGCGGTCAGCGTCGCCCTGGCCGTCGCGTCGGTCGTCGCGACCTTCCCCACGGCCGAGCGCAGCACCGGGACCGGGTCGACGCGCTTCGAGTGACGGCGGAACCTCCGCGTGAGCGGAGAACCCGGTCGTGACGGGGTTCGACGCTCACGCGGGGGTTCCCGCTCGCGGCGCCCGGATCAGGGCGGCGCCCGCGGCGGCTCGGTGCAGGCGGCTCAGTGCGGGGCGGTCGCGGCGGCGGCGGCCTTCGCGGCGGCGGGCAGGGCGTCGAGGATGCGCGACACGGCGGTCTCGTCGTGCGCGGCCGTGACGAACCAGGCCTCGAAGACCGACGGGGGCAGGTTCACCCCGGCGTCGAGCATGGCGTGGAAGAACGGCGGGTAGCGCCAGGCCTGCTGAGCCCGGACGTCGTCGTAGTTCAGCGGCGCGGTCGGCGTGAACGCGAACGAGAACAGCGAGCCCGCACGCTGCACGCTGTGCTCGACACCCTCGGCCGACAGGGCGTCGGAGACGGCGACCGAGAGCTGGTCGGCGACCGCGTCGAGGGTCTCGTAGACGGCGGGGGTGGCGAGCCGCAGGGTCGCGGTGCCGGCGGCGACGGCGACCGGGTTCCCGCTGAGCGTGCCGGCCTGGTAGACCGGGCCGAGCGGGGCCAGGTAGTCCATGACCTCGGTGCGACCGCCGAGCGCGGCGAGCGGCAGGCCACCGCCGATGACCTTGCCGAAGGTGATCAGGTCGGGCTGCCAGCCGCCGCCGTCGGGCACGACGTTCGCGGCCTCGAGGCCCCACCAGCCCGCAGGGCCCACGCGGAATCCGGTCAGCACCTCGTCGACGATGAGCAGCGACCCGTTGCGTCGGGTGATCTCGGACAGGCTGCGGTTGAAGCCGCGCTGCGGGGCGAGGACGCCCATGTTGGCGGCGGCCGACTCGACGATCACGGCGGCGATGCGCGGGCCGTGCTCGTCGAAGGCGGCCCGGACGGCGTCGAGGTCGTTGTACGGCAGCACGAGGGTCTGCGCTGCCGTCTCGGCCGTGATGCCGGCCGAACCGGGCATCGACAGGGTCGCGACGCCCGAGCCGGCCTCGGCGAGGAGCGAGTCGGAGTGACCGTGATAGTGCCCGGCGAACTTCACGAGCAGGTCGCGGCCGGTGTATCCGCGGGCCAGCCGGATGGCCGTCATGGTCGCCTCGGTGCCGGTGGACACCATCCGCAGCTTGCCGATCGGGTGGGCGTCGCCGACCGAGACGCGTTCGCGCACCAGCTCGGCGAGCTCGGTCTCGCCGGGGGTCGAGGCCCCGAACGACAGCCCGCGTGCCGCGGCCTGCTGGACGGCCTCGAGGACCTCGGGGTGGGTGTGGCCGAGGATGGCCGGGCCCCACGAGGCCACGAGGTCGACGTACTCGCGCCCCTCGGTGTCGGTCACGTAGGCGCCCTGCGCCCCGACCAGGAACCTCGGCGTGCCGCCGACCGAGCCGTAGGCGCGCACAGGCGAGTTCACGCCGCCGGGGATGGACTGCTTGGCTCGGGTGAAGTAGTGCTCGTTGCTGCGGTCGCTCATCGGATGAGTCCCTTCTGCAGGCGCGTGGCCAGTTCCGTCGCCCAGTAGGTCAGGATGGCGTCGGCTCCGGCGCGCTTGATCGACAGCACGCTCTCGTACGAGGCGGCGTCGAGATCGATCCACCCGTTGGCGGCGGCGGCCTGGATCATCGCGTACTCGCCGCTGATCTGATAGGCCCAGACCGGAACGGTGCTGGTCGCGGCGGTCTCGGCCAGCACGTCGAGGTAGCTCATGGCGGGCTTCACCATGACGATGTCGGCCCCCTCGGCGATGTCGAGGTCGACCTCGCGGAGGCCCTCGCGGCCGTTGGCGGCGTCGAGCTGGTAGGTGCGTCGGTCGCCGACGAGCGTCGACTGGACGGCCTCGCGGAACGGGCCGTAGAACGCCGAGGCGTACTTGGCCGAGTAGGCCAGCAGGGCGGTGTTCGAGTGACCGGCGTCGTCGAGGGCGTCGCGCGCCGACCCGATCTGGCCGTCCATCATGCCGCTCATGCCGATCAGCTGCGAGCCGGCTTCCGCCTGCACGACCGCCATCTCGTCGTAGCGCTCGAGGGTGGAGTCGTTGTCGACCGAACCGTCCGCGGCCAGGACGCCGCAGTGCCCGTGGTCCGTGAACTCGTCGAGGCAGAGGTCGGTCTGCACGACGAGCGCGCCCTGCGCGGCGTCGACCGCCACCCGGGTCGCGACGTTGAGGATGCCGTCGGGGTCGGTCGCGCCCGAGCCGATCGCGTCCTTCTCGAGCGGGACGCCGAACAGCATGACGCCGCCGACACCCGCCGCGGCGGCCTCCTCGACCGCGCGGGGGAGGCTCGACAGGCTGTGGTGCATCACGCCCGGCATCGAGCTGATCTCGACCGGCTCGTCGATGCCCTCGCGGACGAACATCGGCAGCACCAGGTCGGCGGGGTGGAGGCGCGTCTCGGCGGTCAGACGGCGCAGAGCGGGGGTGGCGCGCAGCCGACGAGGGCGCACGCGGGGGAACTCGGACATCAATCCTTCTCGGAATCGGAGGGGCGTCCGTCCAGCGCGTGGTCGACCACGGCCTGGACGAGGGCGGCCGCCGAGCGGGTCTCGGCGATCAGGTGGACCGGCAGGCCGGCGGCCCGGGCGTCGAACGCGGTGCGCGGTCCGATGCAGGCCACCAGGGTGCCGGCGGGGAGGGGGGCGAGCTGGGCGGCGATCTGCCGCGCGACGCTGCCCGAGGTGATGAGGATGACGCCGATCTCGCCGGACGAGACGCCCGCCTTGACGGTCTCGGCGACCTCGACGCCGACCGTCCGGTAGGCGGAGACGAACTCGGCGTCGAAGCCGCGCTCGGAGAGCCCGGCGACGAGGGTCGGCTCGGCGAGGTCGGACTGCGGCACGAGCACGCGGCCCTGGACGTCGTCGCGCGGCCACTCCTTGACCAGGCCGCGGGCCGAGTTGTCGCCCTCGGGCACGAAGTCGACCCGGTAGCCGGACAACGACAGCGCGGCCGCGGTGGTCTCCCCGACCGCGGCGATCCGGGTCGATGCGGGCGGACGGATGCCGTTGCCGACCAGGACGTCGACCGTGGTGGCGCTCGTGACCACGAGCCAGTCGTAGACGCCGGCCTCGAGCCGGGCCAGGGCCGCGGCGAGCAGCTCGGGGGTCTCGGCCGGCGCGAAGTTGATGATCGGCGCGATCACGGGGGAGGCGCCGTGGGAGCGCAGCGACGCGGCGACGCCGTCGCCCCACTTGCCGCCGCGCGGCACGAGGACCCGGGTGCCCTTGAGCGGTCGCCCGGCGGTCACGAGGCGCTGCCCAGAGGGTCGCCGCCGGAGGGGCCGCCGCCGATCGGGGCGAGGTCGGCGGCGCCGAGCTCGAGCAGTTCGTCGACGACGCGGCGCGAGACCTCGAAGACGTCGACGAGCTGGGCCTCGACGGGGCCGTCGTCGAGCGAGACGGCGTGCGACGACGAGACCGTGCCGGTCCCGTCGGGGCTGTAGACCGTCGCGCTGAGCAGCAGGAGACCGGCGTCGACCACGGCGGTCGCGCCGATCGGGGCCGCGCACCCCGCCTCGAGCCCGGCGAGCACCTGGCGCTCGGCGGTCACCACCAGACGGGTCTCGCGGTCCTCGACGGCACCGAGGCCGCGGGCGAGGACGTCGTCGGGGTCGCCTTCGCGCACCTCGACGGCGAGCGAGCCCTGGCCGGGCGCCGTGGGCCACCAGCCGAGGCCGAGCAGCTCGGTCGCAGCCTCGAGTCGGCCGAGTCGGCCGAGTCCGGCGGCGGACAGCACGACGGCGTCGAGATCCTCCTCGACCCGACGGAGGCGCGTGTCGACGTTGCCGCGGATGTCGACGACCTCGAGGTCGGGGCGTCGCGAGAGCAGCTGGGCCACGCGTCGAGGCGAGCCCGTCCCCACGCGAGCACCCTGCGGCAGCGTCTCGAGGGTGAGTCCGTCACGCGCGCAGAGCGCGTCGCGCGCGTCGGCGCGTCCGGGAGTGGCGCCGATGACCAGGCCCGGGTGCGTCGCGGTGGGGAGGTCCTTCAGGCTGTGCACGAGCACGTCGCACTCGTCGGCGAGGAGGGCCGTCCGCAGGGCGCTGGCGAACACGCCGGTGCCCCCCAGGGAGGCCAGCGACTCGCCCGAGCCCTGGGTGCGGTCGCCCTCGGTGTGGATCCGGACCAGTTCGACGTCGGTGCCCGTGGCCCGTGCCAGCCGATCGGCGATCGTGGTGGACTGCGCGACAGCGAGGGCGCTGCCACGGGTTCCGACGCGGAGGGTCGCCACGGCGCTACGGGACCAGACCCGAGAGGGCCGGCTTGAAGCCGAGGCGCACGTTCTCGCAGCAGCCGGGGCGGCAGACGTCGTACCAGGGGCCGAGGTCGGTGACGTGGGGGCGGTCCTCCGCCGGGACGCCGTCGCGACGTTCGAGCACGAGATCGACGAGGCCGGTCACGTAGTTCGGGTCGATGCCGGGGGTGGGAGTCCGGACGGCCCAGAAGCCGTTCTTCTCGCTCGTCTCGAGGGCCTCGTTGTCGAGGTCCCACATGACCTCCATGTGGTCGCTGACGAAGCCGAGCGGCACGATGACCACCGCACGGGTCGGCCCGCCGGCGAGGTCGTCGATCGCGTCGTTGATGTCGGGCTCGAGCCACGGCATCGAGGGGGGCCCGCTGCGGGACTGGTAGACGAGCTGCCAGGGGACGGTGCTCCCGCCGCCTTCGGGGATCTCGAGGTCGAGGGCGGCCTCGGCGGCGGCCATGACGACCTCGGCGACCGCCTTGTGCTGCGCGGCGTAGGCGCCGTCGGCGTCGAAGCCGCGCGACTGCGGGCCGCTCTTGGCCGCGTCGGTCGAGGGGATGGAGTGCGTCGCGAAGAGCACCTGGATCTCGCTCGAGAGGTCGAGGTCGTCGAGTTCGGCCCGGGCCTTGAGCAGCGCGTCGCGCACGCCGTCGATGAACGGCTGCACGAAGCCGGGGTGGTCGAAGAACTGACGCACCTTGTCGATCTGGATCTTGTCGGCCAGCCCCGTGTCGTCGAGCGCCATCGCGAAGTCCTCGCGGTACTGCCGGCACGAGCTGTACGACGAGTAGGCGCTCGTCGCGACGGCGATGAGCTTGGTGAACCCGCGCTGGTCGGCCTCGCGGACGGCGTCGGCCATGTAGGGATCCCAGTTGCGGTTGCCCCAGATCACGGGCAGGTCGATGCCGCGGCGCTGCAGCTCCGCCTCGAGCGCGGCCTTGAGCTCGCGGTTGTGCTCGTTGATCGGGCTCACGCCGCCGAAGTGCCGGTAGTGCGTCGCCACCTCTTCGAGTCGCTCTTCGGGGATGCCCCGCCCGCGCGTCACGTTGCGCAGGAACGGGATGACGTCGTCCTGGCCTTCGGGTCCGCCGAAGCCGGCGAGCAGGATGGCGTCGTAGTCGGTCGGCTCGCTCACGTGCTCCGGGCCGCGCTCGGCGGCCGGGGTGGCGTTGCGGACGAGCTCGCCGTTGGTGATTCCGCTGGTGTCGGTCACGACAGAACCTCGATGATCTCGCTGGTGGTGATGCGGCGGCCCGTGAAGAACGGGATCTCCTCGCGGACGTGCCGACGGGCTTCGGTGTAGCGCAGGTCGCGCATGAGGTCGACGAGCTGCACGAGCTCGGGGGCCTCGAGTGCGAGGATCCACTCGTAGTCGCCGAGCGAGAAGCTCGCGACGGTGTTGGTGAGCACGGCGCGATGCTCGGACCCCTGCTTGCCGTGGTCGGCGAGCATCTGCCGACGCTCGGCCTCGGGCAGCAGGTACCACTCGTAGCTGCGGACGAACGGGTACACCGTCAGCCACGCCTCCGGGTCTTTGCCGCGCATGAAGGCGGGGCTGTGATTGCGCGAGAACTCGGCCTCGCGGTGCATGCCCATGGCGTTCCAGGTCGGCAGGAGACCGCCGAGCACGTCGGTGCGGAGCAGCTGCCGGTAGGCGGACTGGACGGCCTCGGGCACCTCGCCGTGCAGCCAGATCATGATGTCGGCGTCGGCCCGCAACGCGCTGACGTCGTAGAAGCCGCGCACGACGACGCCTTCGCCGGCCAGGGACCCGACGACGGCGTCGAGCGCCTCGGCGTCGGTCTCGTCGGGCGAGAAGGGGTTCTTCGGGTCGCGACGGAGCACGGCCCAGAGGGTGTAGCCGAGACGCTCGGCGCCTTCGGGGGCCGAGGCGGCGGGCACCGCCTGGGCGGTCGGCGCGGCGGGTGATTCTGACGTCGGCAGGACGGGTGCTGGGCCGTCGGCGCGGGAACTCATGCGACCATTCTCTCCCTCTCGCGGCTGGGAGCCCAACCAGGTACTTCCAGTTCGAGAGACCTGTGGAGAGCGCCCCGGCCGGGGAGGATCAGCGCGATCGGACGGCGGCGACGAGGATGCCGCCGACGGTCAGCGCGACGACGCCGGCGCCGGCGAGCCACGGCCACTTGTCGCGCTCGTACGACGCCTTGGCGCGGTGTCCGGCGATGCCCAGCTGCTTGGGCACGTTCAGCTTGTCTTCGATCTCGTTCAGGGTGGCGGCCAGCTCGGCGCGCGTGCGGTCGATGTGACCCTGGATGTCGTTCGTGTCGCTCACGGTGGCTCCGATCGGTGCGGGGAGAGGGGGACGGCTCAGGACTCGTCGAGGCGCGTGCGCGGGATCGTGCCGACGCCCTTGATCGCCCGGACGTCGCGCTTGAGGCTCGCCAGCGTCTTCTCGGGGACGACGGGGAGCCCGACCTTGATCTTCTTGTAGCCGACCCAGCCGAGGATGCCGGCGCCGATCAGCAGGGCGACGGCCACGATCAGGGCCGACAGCCAGCCCGGCAGCCAGATGGCGATGAGGAGCACGATCGCGGTCAGCAGCACGCCGAGGGCCGCGAACACGAGCACGAGGGCGCCGACCACGAAGCCCGCACCCAGACCGAAGGCCTTGAGCGTGCCGATGATCTCGCTCTTGAGCAGCGCGATCTCGCCCTTGACGAGGTCGGTGACCAGCGTCGGGACGTCGTGCAGCAGCGTGAACAGCGAACGCGAGCGGGTCCGTGAACCGGAGTCGTGTCGGATGCGGTCGCTGCGGGTGGAGTCGGTCATCGAGTCGTGCCGGTGCGGGTGGACTTCTTCTTGCCGCCCCCGAACGCCTTGACGACGACGAACTTCACGCCGTCGACCGCCGCGTCGACGGCATCGGCCGTCTTGGCTCCGGCGAAGTCCTCGGCCTTGACCACCTGGCGCTGGACGGCGCGGCTGTGCCAGAGCTTCGACGACTTCTCGGCGATCTGGTCGTAGCGGTCTCGTCCGGCCCGGGCACCCAGCACGAAGCCGAGGGCTGCACCGGCGACGAAGATCAGTTTGCCTCGCATGTCGCTCCATTCGTGGTCTGCGCGCAGGAGTCGCCCGCGCGCGACACCAATCTAGCCCGCGCGCGCCGCGAGTTGCCCGACCGCGAGGTCGTTCGCCCGCCGATCACCTGATGGCGGGGACGGACCCCTCCGGCGCGAGGAGCGCCGCAGCGGTCGCGCGGGCCTGCGCGATGACGGCGGCCAGCCCCCGGCCGGCCACGGCACCGCCGATCCGGTGCACCCCGGCGAGGGGGATGACGGAGGCGGTGCACGCCTCCTCGGGGACGGGTGCGAGGGGTGCGTCCCAGGCGACGCGGGCCCAGCCGTCGACGGCCTCGGGGTCGATGCGCACTCCGAGCAGCACGCTCGCGTCGGCGACCGCCACGGCCCGCAGCTCGGCGTCGGGCGTCGTCCGCTCGACCACGGGCGAGTCGTAGCTCAGCCGGAGCACGTGCCGCCCGCCGGCGAGCTCGGCGAGCCAGGGCCATTTGACCGTCGCGTGGGTGACCGCCTTGGCGCGCACGTCGAGCGCACCCGGCGCGACGAGCACCCCGGTGCCGCGCGGCCCGGCGTCGAGCGCCGGTTCGCGGACCACCAGCGTCACGAGCGTGATGAGACCCTCGGCCGAGGAGGCGCGACCCGCCAGAGCGCGCCCCGCACCGTCGCCGACGGCCAGCACCACCGCATCGGCCACGATCCGTTCGCCGTCGACGGTCACGGAGGCGCCGTCGAGGGCGGTGACGTCGGCCCCGAGTCGGATCTCGACGCCGAGCCGGTCGAGGTCGGCCACGAGGGCGTCGACGAGCCGCGCGTTGCCGCCGCGCAACCCGGCGACCGCCGAGCCGGCCGGGGCCAGGGCGCGCAGGCTCAGGACGGCCGCGGCCAGCGAGCCCTCGCGCAGGAGGGCGGTGCGCAGCCCGGGCGACACGCGGTCGAGCGGGAGGTCGTCCGGGTGCCGGGAGTGCACGCCACCGACGATCGGCGTGACGAGGCGGTCGAGCACGGCGTCGCCCATCCGGGCGCGGACGAAGGGCCCGACCGCGACCTCGTCGGCGCCGACCTCGGGCGGCTGCCGGTCGAGGCGCGCGGCCTCGGCGGCGGCGTCCGGTCCGATCACCCG
The DNA here is from genome assembly GCF_007988805.1 of Frigoribacterium faeni. Taxonomy (GTDB): domain Bacteria; phylum Actinomycetota; class Actinomycetes; order Actinomycetales; family Microbacteriaceae; genus Frigoribacterium; species Frigoribacterium faeni. The sequence continues at coordinate 20,973 of NZ_BJUV01000017.1, forward strand.
GACGACGTCGGGGGCCGAGAGGTCGCCGGGGATGCCGAGCAGCCCGGTGCGGGGCAGCGGGAACGCCTCGCCGTCGGCCTGGTGCACCCAGGCGCCGCGCCCGTCGGGCAGCACGATGTCGTCGGCCAGGCCGAGCTCGTCGAGGTACGCGGCGACCGTCCCGCCTCGGGTCGCGAAGCTCTCGGCCCCCGAGTCGAGGTCGATGCCCGCGACGGTGTGCCGGCCGACCTCGCCGCCGAGCCGGTCGGCGGCCTCGAGGAGCAGCACGCGGGAGCCGCCGCGGGCGAGCTCCCGGGCCGCGACGAGACCGGCGACGCCTCCCCCGACCACCACGGCGTGCAACCCCGCCGCGGCGCGCGACCCGCCCGCGCCGTCACCGGCCGGACCGTCGCCGGTCGAGGTGGCGCGCATCGGGTCGGTCACGGGGTGGGCCTCTCTCTAGAGCGTGTGGGCGAGCTCGACGATGCGGGTCAGCACGTCGGGGTCGGTGTCGGGGTTGACGCCGTGGCCGAGGTTCAGGACGTGAGCGGGGGCCGCGCGGCCCCGCTCGACGACGTCGCGGACGTGCGCCTCGAGCACGGGCCACGGGGCCTGCAGCAGTGCGGGGTCGATGTTGCCCTGCAGCGGCGTCGAGCCGCCGAGGCGACGGGACGCCTCGTCGAGCGGGATCCGCCAGTCGACGCCCATCGCGTCGGTGCCCACGTCGCGCATGGCGGTCAGCACCTCGCCGCTGCCGACGCCGAAGTGGATCCGCGGGACACCGAGGTCGGCCACGTGCGACAGCGCCCGGGCCGAGTGGCGGGCGACGTTCGCCGTGTAGTCGGCGAGCGACAGCGACCCGACCCACGAGTCGAACAGCTGCGCGGCGCTGGCGCCGGCGAGCACCTGCGCGCGCAGGAAGGACCCCGTGACGTCCGCCGCCCAGGTGAGCAGCGCCTCCCACGTGTCGGGGTCGCTGTGCATCAGCGTGCGGGCGCGGATGTGGTCTTTGGACGGGCCGCCCTCGACCAGGTAGGCCGCCAGGGTGAACGGGGCGCCGGCGAACCCGATCAGCGGCGTGCCGCCGAGCTGCGCGACCGTCTGGGCGACGCCCTCGGCGATGGGCGCCAGCGCGTCGGGGTCGAGGGGGCGGAGCGCCGCGACGTCGGCCGCCGTGCGGATCGGCGACTCGAGCACGGGCCCCCGGCCGGGCACGATGTCGACCGCCACGCCCGCGAGCTTGATGGGCACGACGATGTCGCTGAAGAAGATGCCCGCGTCGACCCCGTGACGACGCACCGGCTGCAGCGTGATCTCGCTCGCGAGGTCGGGGGTGAGGCAGGCGTCGAGCATCTTCGTGCCGACGCGCAGCTCGCGGTACTCGGGCAGCGAGCGACCGGCCTGGCGCATGAACCACACGGGCAGCGTCTCGGGCCGGTCGCCGCGCAGCGCGCGCACCAGCGGCGCCTCGGTGGTCAGGCCGGTGGCGAGGGGGTGCTGCTCGGGCAGTCCGTGGGTCGAAGTCACGTGCTCGATTCTCCCATCGACCGCTGGACGTCTGATCGAGGTGCCCCGACGGGGCCCCTTCGGCGCCGGCATCGCCCGCGCCGGGTCACCTCGACGACGCGACGAGCCCGGAGGCCGAGGAGGCGCGGGTCAGCCGACCTCGACGACCATCTTCCCGACGTTGTCGCCGCGCATCAGCCCGGTGAACGCGTCGAACGCCGAGTCGATGCCCTCGACGACGGTCTCGTCGTGGACGACGTCGCCGTTCGCGAGCCAGGGGCCCATCTCGGCGGCGAACGCGGGCGCGATGTGGCGGTAGTCGCCGAGCGTGAAGCCCTTCATCGTCAGACCGCGCGTGACCATGTTCGTCATGCCGGTGATGCCGACGGGGGCGCCGGTCGAGTTGTAGTTCGCGATCGACCCGCAGAGAGCGGCCCGTCCGCCGTCGCGGAACGACGCGAGCGCCGCCGACAGGTGGTCGCCGCCGACGTTGTCGAAGTAGAGGTCGATGCCCTCGGGAGCGGCCTCGGCGAGCAGCTCGGCGACGTCGCCGTCCTTGTAGTTGAACGCCGCGTCGAAGCCGTACTTCGACGTGAGCAGCTCGACCTTCTCGGCGGAGCCGGCACTGCCGATGACGCGCGAGGCGCCCTTCAGCCGGGCGATCTGCCCGACCATGGTGCCGACCGCGCCGGCCGCGCCCGAGACGAACACGACGTCGCCCTCGCGGATGCCGGCGATCTCGGTGAGGCCGACGTAGGCGGTGAGGCCGGTGAGGCCGAGCACGCCGAGGTAGGCGGACAGCGACACCCCCTCGACCGGTCGCACGGCACGGAAGGAGGCCGCGCCTCCCTGGGCCACGTCGCGCCAGCCGAGGTCGTGCTGCACGACCGTCCCGACCGGCAGGTCGTCCGACCGTGACTCGACCACGCGGCCGATGGCCCCGCCGGTCATCGCCTCGTCGAGGGCGAACGGGGGGACGTACGACTTGACGTCGTTCATCCGACCGCGCATGTAGGGGTCGACCGACAGGAACTCGTTCTGCACCCGGACGTCGCCGTCGGTCAGGTCGGGGAGCTCCACCTCGACGCGCCGGACGTCGTCGGGGGTGGGCTCGCCCTGGGGGCGGGCGGCGAGCTGCCACTGGGTGCTGATGGTCATGATTCTCCTGTCATCGGGCCGACCGTCGTGGTCGACGAGGGGCTCGTGTTGCAAGACGCAACACCACGCGAACATTCCCGTGGTCGAGTCTCGACCCGATCGTCGTCTCGACGTCGAGCCATCACCCAGCCGGATCGCGCGTCGAGCGTTACCATTGACTGGTGCTCATCTGCCTGACGGCGTCCCATCGGAACGCCAGCTTCGACCTCCTCGAGAAGTTGAGCATCGGCGCACCCTCCGCGGTCAGCACCCTCGTCGACGGAAGCGACTTCGTCAACGGCGCCGTCGTCCTCGCGACCTGCAACCGGTTCGAGGCCTACCTCGACGTCGACGAGCCCCTCACCGCCGGCAGCGCCGTCGCGGTCGAGGCCACCATCGTCACGATGAGCGACGCCAGCGACGTCGCCGCCGACAGTCTCCGCGACAGCGTCCGCGTCATCACGGGCGACGAGGTCGTCGAGCACCTCTTCGCCGTCAGCGCCGGTCTCGAGTCCGTGGTCGTCGGCGAAGACGAGATCTCCGGTCAGGTCCGCCGCGCGCTCGAGCGGGCTCGCGAGGTCGGCACGACCTCCTCTGACCTCGAGCGCCTCTTCCAGAAGGCCTCGCACACCTCGCGCGGCGTCAAGAACCGCACGAACGTCGGAGGCGCGGGTCGCTCGCTCGTGCGTCTCGCCCTCGACCTCGCGGCCTCGCGGGTCACCGACTGGTCCGAGGCCCGCGTCCTCATCGTCGGCACCGGCCAGTACGCCGCGACGACGGTCACCGCCCTGCGCGACCGCGGCGCCGACCAGCTGGCCGTGTACTCGTCGTCGGGACGCGCCTCCTGGTTCGGGCTCAAGCACGACGCCACCCCGTACGACGACCTCGCCGCCGCGATCGCGTGGAGCGACGTGCTCATCACCTGCACCTCGACGACCGAGCCGGTCGTCACCCCCGACGTCGTCGCCCCCGGGGCCCGCAGGCTCGTCATCGACCTGGGTCTCCCCCGCAACGTCGACCCGCTCGTGACAGAGGTCGAGGGCGTCGAGCTGCTCGACCTCGAGACGATCAGCCTGCACGCGCCCCTCGCCGAGCTCACCGCCGCCGACGACGCCCGCGCGCTGGTCTCGACCGCCGCAGCGGAGTTCCAGGCGGTCGCCGCCGAGCAGTCGCTCACCCCCGCCGTCGTCGCGCTGCGCAAGCACGTCTTCGATCTGCTCGACGCAGAGATCGAGCGGGCCCGCACCCGCGGCGACTCGTCCGAACGGACTGAGGCCGCCCTGCGGCACCTGGCGGGCGTGCTGCTGCACACCCCGTCGGTCCGAGCCCGCGAGCTCGCCCGCGAGGGCCGCGGGGAGGAGTTCCGCGACGGACTCGAGGCGCTGTTCGGTCTGACCGCGACCCGGGGCGCCGCCTCCGCCGCCCCGCTGCACGCCGTCGGCGACGCCGGCTGACCCACCCCACCTGACGCCCGACCGCTCGGGCGTCCGACCCGGCTGCGAGGATGTCGGGATGCAACCGATCGTCGTCAGCGCCCTCGCGCTGATCCGTGACCGCCGCCTCCTGATGGTCACCGCGCGCGAGCGCGACGTGCTCTACCTGCCGGGCGGCAAGCTCGAGCCGGGCGAGTCGCCCGTCGCCGCTCTGATCCGGGAGTCGCGCGAGGAGGTCGCCGTCCGACTCGACCCGGCGACCGTGGTGGAGCTGTTCACGGTCCGGACGCAGGCCCACGGCGAGCCCGACGGCCAGGAGGTGCACATGACGCTGTTCGCGGCCGAACCGGCCGACGACAGCCCCGAACCGCGGGCCTCCTCCGAGGTCGGCGAGCTGCACTGGGTCACCTCCGCCGACGCCGTGCGCTGCCCGCCGGCCGGAGTGGCGACTCTGCAGGGCCTCCGCGACCGCGGGCTGATCGACTGATCCGGGTCGATCCGGTTCGCGCACGACACGGACGCTTTCTGCGCATCGTGCAAAAGTGAAGACATGAACAGACTCGCGCTGCCCTTCGCCGTGACGTTCACGGCACTCGTCGCCCTGACCGGCTGCACGTCCGGCTCGTCCGGCGTCGAGACCCCCACGGCCACCGTCACCGACACGGCCACCGTCACGGCGACCCCGTCCGCCGCGGCGAGCGCGACGCCCTCCGCCCCGGCCGGCGTCGACGGCGAGGACGGCGGGACGGGCGGACCCGACACCGCCGAGGGAGCCTGCCGCACGGCCGACCTGGCGGGCAGCACCGCCGACGACGGCGGCGGCGCGGCGGGCAGCGTCGAGATCGCCATCGTGCTGACCAACACCGGCGCGACCTCGTGCACGCTGCAGGGCTGGCCGGGCGTCTCGTTCGTCGGCGGAGGCGACGGCACCCAGATCGGGGCCTCGGCGAAGCAGGACGCCGCCTCGCCCCACGAGACCGTGACCCTCGCCCCGGGAGGCGCGGCGCGGGCGTCCCTGCGCGTCACCCAGGCGCTGAACTACTCCAACGCCGAGTGCGCACCGCGCGACGCCGACGGCTTCCGGGTCTACCCTCCCGGCGAGACGGAGTCGCTCTTCGTCGAGAGCGCGCAGGTCGCCTGCTCGAGCGAGTCGGTCGAGCTGCTGACCGTGGGAGCCCTGCAGGCCGGCTGACCGGCCCGCCGCCGGCGACGCGAGCTGAGCAGCCACCACGCCAGGCGCGAGCTGAGCAGCCACCACGCCAGACGCGCGCTGATCAGCCACCACGCCAGAAGATGGGCACAGCGCCAGATCTAAGCCTGGTGCCGTGCCCATCTCGTGGCGCCGTGCTCCGCTACCAGATGGTGACCCGCTCCTCCTCGGGGAGCCAGGCGGCGTCGGTCGACGTGACGTCGAACGCCGCGTAGAACTCGTCGATGTTGCGCACGATCTGGTTGCACCGGAACTCGTTGGGCGAGTGCGGGTCGATCGACAGCAGGCGGACGGCCTCCTCGTCGCGCAGGGTGATCTGCCAGGCCTGAGCCCAGCTGAGGAAGAACCGCTGAGCGCCCGTCATGCCGTCGATCACCGGGGCCTCGGCCCCGTCGAGCGAGAGCACGTAGGCCTTGTAGGCGATCGACAGCCCGCCGAGGTCGCCGATGTTCTCGCCGATCGTCAGCGCGCCGTTCACGTGGTGGTCGGGCACCTGGGCCGGTGCGAGCGCGTCGTACTGGGCGATCAGCGAGGCGGTGAGCTTCTCGAACGCCTCGCGGTCGGCGGCGGTCCACCAGTCGCGCAGCCGGCCGTCGCCGTCGTACTTCGAGCCCTGATCGTCGAAGCCGTGGCCGATCTCGTGCCCGATGACGGCGCCGATGGCCCCGTAGTTCGCGGCGGCGTCGCGGGTCTCGTCGAAGAACGGGAACTGCAGGATGGCCGCGGGGAACACGATCTCGTTCATGCCCGGGTTGTAGTAGGCGTTGATGGTCTGCGGCGTCATGAACCACTCGTCGCGGTCGAGAGGCTTCCCGATCTTGCCGAGCTCACGGTCGAAGCCGACGGCGGCCGTGGCCCGCACGTTGCCGACGAGGTCGGCGGGGTCGACCTCGAGGGCCGAGTAGTCGCGCCACTTCTCGGGGAAGCCGATCTTGGGCGTGAACTTCTCGAGCTTCTCGAGGGCGCGCTGCCGGGTCTCCTCGGTCATCCACTCGAGGCCGGCGATGCTCTGACGGTAGGCCTCGACCAGGTTGGCGACGAGCACGTCCATCGCCGTCTTGGCCGCGGGGGCGAAGTGCCGCTCGACGTAGATTCGGCCGACGGCCTCGCCCATGGCGCCCTCGACCAGCGAGACTCCGCGCTTCCAGCGGGCGCGCTGCACGGGGGCGCCGGTGAGGGTGCGGCCGTAGAAGCCGAAGTTCTCGGCGACGAACGGAGTCGACAGGTACGCCGCGGACGACCGGACGATCTGCCAGCGCAGCCAGTCCTGCCAGGCCGGGAGGCGCTCCTCGGTCAGCAGCGAGGCCAGACCGGTGACGAACGAGGGCTCGCGCACGACGAGCTCGTCGAACACGCGCTCCGGTGCGCCGACGGCGTCGCGCCAGACGGTCAGGTCGACGCCCTCGGCGAGCGCCGCTGCGGCGTCCCAGCCGAGCAGGTTGTAGGTCGCGTCGCTGTCGCGGGTGGCGACGTTGTCCCAGTGGTGGGCGGCGAGCGCGGTCTCGAGCTCCATCACGCGGGCGGCGCGCTCGGCGGCGTCGTCGAATCCGGCGAGGTCGAGCATGCGCTCGACGAAGGCGACGTAGGAGGTGCGGATCGCCTCGAACTTCTCGTCGCGGTAGTACGACTCGTCCGGCAGTCCCAGCCCGCCCTGTTCGACGAAGAGCACGTAGCGCTCGGGGTCGCCCGGGTCGTTGTCGACGAAGAGCTGGACGAAGCTGGCCACGCCCTGCTTCTCGAAGCCGCCGACGAGGCGGAGCAGGCCGGCGACGTCGGTCACGGCGTCGACCGGCTCGAGCAGCGGGCGGATCGGCTCGACCCCGAGCGCCTCGACGCGCTCCTCGTCGAGGAAGCTGGTGAAGAGGTCGCCCACCTTGCGGGCCTCGGTACCCGGCTCGGCGTCCTGGGACTCGTGGATGATGTCGCGCACGGCCGCCTCGGCCTCCTCGGCGAGGACGTAGAACGAGCCGTAGCGGGCCTTGTCCTCCGGGATCTCGGTGCGGGCGATCCAGCGCCCGTTGACGTGGCGGAAGAGGTCGTCCTGCGGACGCACCTCCGGGTCGAGTTCGTCGGTCAGGATTCCGGAGGTGAGGGCGTCGCTCGTCATGCGCGCCAGCCTACGACCGAGCCCCCGCTACAGTTCTGAGCATGGCACTCCCCTGGTCGTTGCATGGCGACGGAAGAACGGTCGACTCCACCGAGATCGTGGCCCCGGAGGAGCGCCTCACCTGGCCGCGCACCATCGGCCTGGGCGGTCAGCACGTCGTGGCGATGTTCGGCGCGACCTTCCTGGTGCCGATCATCACCGGGTTCCCGCCGAGCACGACGCTGCTCTTCTCCGGCATCGGCACCCTGCTCTTCCTGATCATCACGAGGAACAAGCTGCCGAGCTACCTCGGCTCGTCGTTCGCGTTCCTCGCGCCGATCGCCGCGGCGAAGGACGTCGGCGGCATCCCCCTCGCCCTCAGCGGCATCATCGTCGTCGGGGCGCTGCTGGCGATCGTCGGCGTGGTCGTGCACCTGGCCGGGACCCGCTGGATCGACACCCTGCTGCCGCCGGTGGTGAGCGGAGCCATCGTCGCCCTGATCGGGTTCAACCTGGCGCCCGCGGCTCGGGACAACTTCGCGCTCGCTCCTCTGACCGCGGTGATCACCCTCGCCGCCGTCGTGCTGAGCGCGGTGCTGTTCCGCGGGCTGCTCGGCCGCCTCTCGATCTTCGTCGGGGTGGTCGTGGGCTACGTCGCGGCCCTGCTGCTGGGCGAGGTCGACTTCTCGGCCGTGCACGACGCCGCCTGGATCGGCCTGCCGACCTTCACCGCACCGGCCTTCGACCTCGCGGCGCTCCCGGTCTACCTCGGGTTCCTCCCGGTGGTGCTCGCGTTGATCGCCGAGAACGTCGGGCACGTCAAGGGCGTCGGTCAGCTGACCAAGCGCAACCTCGACCCGCTGACCGGTCGGGCGCTCTTCGCCGACGGCCTCAGCACGGTGCTGGCCGGACTCGGCGGCGGCTCGGCGACGACGACCTACGGCGAGAACATCGGCGTGATGAGCGCCACCCGCGTGTTCTCGACCGCGGCCTACTGGGTGGCCGGCATCGTGGCGATCCTGCTCGGCCTGTCGCCGAAGATCGGCGCCGTCATCTTCACCATCCCGCCGGGGGTGCTCGGCGGCGTGACGACGGCGCTGTACGGCCTGATCGGGGTCATCGGCATCCGGATCTGGGTCGAGAACAAGGTCGACTTCAGCCGACCGAAGAACCAGCTGACCGCCGGCATCGCCCTCATCATGGGCATCGCGAACTTCACCCTGACGCTCGGCGGCGCGACCTTCGGCGGCATCATCCTCGGCACGGTCGCGGCGATCGTGGTCTACCACCTGATGTCGCTCGTCGGCCGCGCCCGCGGCACCGACTGAGGTGCGCCTCCGGTCCCCTCTCGATCGGGAGATCGTCCGGCTCGCCCTGCCCGCCCTCGGCGCGCTGATCGCCGAGCCGCTCTTCCTCCTCACCGACACGGCCCTGATCGGGCACCTCGGCTCCGTGCCGCTCGCCGGTCTCGGGGTGGCCGGGGTCATCCTGCAGACGGCCCTGGGCCTGCTCATCTTCCTCGCATACGCGACGACGCCGACGGTGGCGAGGAGGCTCGGTGCCGGTGATCGCGCCGGCGCCATCCGCGCCGGCATCGACGGCCTCTGGTTCGCGCTGCTGCTGGGCGTGGTGCTGGCGGTCGCGGGGGCGTTCGCGGCGCCGTGGCTCGTCGGGCTGTTCGGCACCGCCGCTCCCGTCGAGGCGGCCGCGACGACCTACCTGACCGTGTCCATGATCGGCCTGCCCGGCATGCTGATCGTCATCGCGGCGACCGGTCTGCTCCGCGGGCTGCAGGACACCCGCACGCCGCTGGTCGTGGCCGGCGTCGGCTTCGCCGTGAACGCCGGGCTGAACGCCGTGTTCATCTACGGTCTCGGCTGGGGGGTCGCCGGCTCGGCCGCCGGCACGGTCGTCGCGCAGTGGGGCATGGCGGCCGTCTACGTCGTCATCGCGGTGCGGGCGGCGCGCGCGGTCGGGGCGGACCTGCGCCCGGGCCTGGCCGGCGTGGGCCGGACGGCGCGCTCGGGCGCGTGGCTGCTGGTGCGGAACGCGAGTCTGCGGGTCGCGATGATCGCGACCGTGGCGACCGCCGCCTCCTCGGGGGTGACGGGGTTGGCGACCATCCAGGTCGCGCTGACCCTGTTCAGCACCCTGGCGTTCGCGCTCGACGCCCTCGCGATCGCGGGGCAGGCGATGATCGGCCACTCGCTCGGCGCCGGCGACCGCGACCGCGTGCGGGCCGTCATGCGTCGGCTGCTGGTGTTCGGGATCGGCGGCGGGGTCCTGCTCGGCGCGCTGATGGCGACGCTGTCGGGGGTGCTCGGTCCGGTGTTCACCGCCGACGAGGGGGTGCGCGACCTGCTGCCCGGGGTCGTGCTGGCCATGGCCGTGGGGATCCCCCTGGCGGGCTTCGTGTTCGTGCTCGACGGCGTGCTGCTCGGGGCCGGCGACGCCCGCTACCTCGCGCTGGCCGGCGTGCTCAACGTGGTCGTCTACCTGGCGATCCTGGTGCCGGTCGAGCGCTCCGTCGGCGACGGACCGGGCTCGGCCGTGGCCCTGTGGTTCGCGTTCGGTCTCGGCTACATCGGCATCCGAGCCGTCACCCTCGGGGTGCGGGCGGCCGGCAGCCGGTGGATGGTCGTCGGGGCCCGATGAGCGCAGGAGGCGCGGTGCGGGTCGTCCCCGCACCGCGCCTCCTCGAGGTCCCGGCCTCGGAGCGCTCGATCAGCCGCAGAACTCGGTCGGCGGAACGGGGCCGACGCCCAGGGCGATGGTGTTCACCGGGCTCGCGGCGGCGCCGTCGGACGAGGGACCGCTGCTGAAGACGAGCCAGTCGCCCGCGTCGCCCTGCACGCCGCGGTACTCGGTGCCGTTGTACTCGCCGGTCACCGCGATCGACGGGTACGCCGCGGTGAGCTCGTCCACCGTCGAGCCGATGCCGATCCCCTCGGCCGTCGTCGGCGACGTCGCACCGTCCGGCACCAGGCCGACGCCCAGTCGGATGCTCGTGATCACGTCGCTGTCGACGTTCTCGGTGCCGATGTAGATCGACGGGACGGCGTCGCTGTCGTAGACCGTCACCGGGCACTCGGGTGCGCCGTCGTTCGACGTGGTGGTGAAGGCCGTCATCGACTCGGCGGCGGCGGCGGCCGATCCGCCGAGGGTGATCGGGCCGATGCCGGTGGCCGAGACGACCCACGACGCGGGGTCGGCCAGGTCGATCGTCGGGGTGGGGGTCCCGGTCTCGGGGGTGGCCGAGGGCGCCGGCGAGGTGCTGGGCGACGCGGCGACCGAGCTCGTCGTCGGCGAGGGCGCGGACGCGTCGGTGTCCGACGAGCTCGTGCAGCCGGTGAGCGCCAGGCTGCCGACCGCGAGGGCCGTCAGGGCGACGATGAGTCGGGACGTGTTCATGTGAGGCGGTCTCCTGACCTGGGATCGGGAACGCCTGTCGTCCCCCCGATCGCCACGCTAGTCGGGACGACGAGGGGCGGGCGTCATCCCTCCGAGTGACGCAGGACCGCCGCTGGTCGCGCCTCCCGTCACCGGCACCCGGGTCTTTTGCGCCGATTCGGTCAGGTTCGGGTTTTCCGCGACACTCCTCTAGTGAGGGGGTGGAGATGGACGTGGAGACACTCAGCGACGCGGATCTGACGAGACGCGCCGCGACGGGGAGCAGACAGGCGCTGTCCAGCCTGTTCGACCGCCATGCGACGACGATCACCCGGTACGCCTGGGCGCTGGCGTCGAGCCGGACGGACGTGGCGGAGATCGTGCAGGACACCTTCGTGACGATGTGGAAGAGGAGCGGCGAGATGGCGCTGCCGCACGACTCGCTCCTGCCCTGGCTGCTCGTCGTCTGCCGCGGCCACGCCCTGAACCCGGCTCGCATCCAGGCCGGCGCCCCGTCGACTCCGCTGGCCGACCTCCTCGCGCCGCTCGAGGGCGACGACGCGCGCGACAAGCTCCGCTTCGTCCGTGCCGAGATCGACGCTCTCAGCCCCCTCGACCGGCAGCTCTGCGAGCTCTGCCTGGTCGACGGTCTCCCGTACTCCGAGGCCGCCGCCCGACTCGGGCTGCGCTCCCACACCACACGCGTGCCCCGCTCACGCTCGCGACTGCGGAAGGCGGTGACGCACGATGAACACTGAACCCCCCACCGGAGACGACCTCACCCGGATGCTCGTCTCGATGAAGACGAATGTCCTCGAGCGGGCCGCCGACGTGCCCCGCCGACGTCGCGGACACCGCTTCGGCATCGCCTTCGGCCTCGTCGCCCTGCTCGGCGTCGGCACGGCCGGCGGCGGCGTCGCCTTCGGCCTCATCCCCTCGCCGTTCGAGGGCATCGCCCAGTCGGAGCCGACGGTCGTCGAGTCGACGGAGCCGGCACCGACGCCGAGCGCGACCGCGGCGCCGGCGCCGAGCGCGCCTCCTGCGGCCGAGCCCGACTACAGCCCTCCGCTCTCGGCCCTGCCGATGGACTGCACGACCCTCGCGTCGGAGTCGTCGCTGACGTCGCTGCTGCGGGCGCCGGAGCTCCCCGTCCTGTCGACGCGACTGCACACCGTCGAGAAGGCCGGGAGCATGGAGGCCGGAGTGCTCTCCTGCAGCTGGGACTCGGACGGCGATGCGGCGTCCGCCAGCCTGGCGGTCGGGGTGTCCCCGGACACGGCGACGGGTGGCGAGAGGATCGCGGAACAACGCACGGCCGGAGCCTCCGACCAGGGCGTCGGGGACGCGTCCACCGTGCAGTGTGTGGCGGAGCAGATGAGCTGCCGCGGGAACGTCGTCGTCGGCGACTACTGGATCGAGTACTCGTACCGCGAGTCACCGACCCTGAACGCCGGCATCGTGGCCCTGCTCACCGAGCAGATCGGGCGCATGGCCGAGGTCGCCCGCGCACAGGAGCCGCAGGCGGCGTGGGAGATGCCCGAGGCGGGTGCGAAGTGGGTCGCGACCGGCGACTGCTCGACCCTCCTCACGACGGTGCCGATGAGCACGCTCGTCGAATCGCCGGCCATGGCGGACGTGGGCATCGACTCCGTCTACGAGGCGGGTCCGGACGGGACGTCGGTGAACCTCGGCTCGGCCTACCACTGCACCTGGTCCACACCGGAGACCGACGCCGTGCCCTACGAGAGGATCGACGTCGGCGTCGACCCGGGTGGACGGTGGGCCTTTGACGCACGCTCGGTCGGCTTCGCGGGAACGGACACGTACAGCGTGAGGACCGAGGAGCCGATCGACGTGGCCGGCGCGCAGGACGCCACCCTCCGCTGCGAGCAGATCGAGATGGAGGCCTGCGGGATCGATGTGCTCGTCGACGACTCGTGGTTGCAGATCGGGTTCGAGAGCGGGTTCGACCGCGACCAGGCTCCTCTGCTGGTCGCCGTCGCGGAGTCGCTGATCGCGGCCCGCGGCTGAGGGCGGCCCGCGGCTGAGGGCGGCCCGCGGCAGAGGCGGCCCGCGACGGTTCCCATGGATCGTGCCGAAGATTATGAGCTACGGCCATTGCTCATAAAAACGACGTGGGTCTTTATGAGGACCACGGTCCGACCCGTGTGCGCGGTGAGATCCCCGATCCCACCCTCGACGGGCCCGGCCAGCACACGGTGATGAGACGTCGTCGATGAGACGTCACCTGTGCGGCGTGCGGGGCTGCATCATGCGGGGATGGCGCTGCCCTCGCGCCGACAGAGGACCGGATCGACCGCCGGCCCACGGCTCGTGCTCGCTCCGGGCGTCGTCTACCGACTCACCGCGCGATGTCCGACTCAGTTCTGCAGCTCGGCCTCCCAGTTCGTCCGCTGGATCTCGACGTCGAGCTCGCGGAGCTCCTTGGCGACGTCGTCGGCCTGACGCCGCAGATCACTGACGGGCAGCGCCGCGAACTGGCGCAGCTCGCTGCGCATCTGCCGGTAGCCGCCTCCGGATCCCTGAGCGGCGTCCGCGGACCGGCTCAGCAGCGAGTGCCGGGCCCGGAGGGTCTCGCGGCGCGCCAGGGCGCCGGTCATCGTCATCGCGCCGTCCGCGAGGGTCACGGTCGCGTTCGTCAGGTTGATGGCGACGACGAGCTCCTCGAGCCGGTCGAGCGCGTCGGAGGCCTCCTCGACGAGCGCGGAGGCGTCCTCCTGGGGCTCCTCGCCCTCCTGGTATCTCGCGTTCTCGGCGATGCGCGAGCGCATCTGCTCGATGCGACGTTGCAGGTCGGCGCGCGTCATCAGCGCCTCAGCCAGTCTCATCACCCGATCGTCGCAGACCGCGGGCCGCAGGGCCACCGGTCACGGGACCGCGGGAGGCGCGGTGCCGGCGCCACCGACACCGCGCCTCCTCGATGTATCAATCAGGTGACACAATCATGTATCGTTCACTTGATACAAACGGGGAGGGTGACGACATGGTGTGGATCTGCTTCTGGGTGCTCTGGCCCGTCGGGGGCGGCCTGGTGCTGGCGGTGGGCTGGTGGCTGCTGCGGACACGGAGAACCGACCCCCACGACAGGCGACCGCCGACCTCCGGAATCGTCGCCGGATTCCTGCTGCTGACCATCGCGATCGCCGCCCGTGTCGTCTTCGGCCCCCTGGCCTTCGTCCTCGATCTTCCGAGCGGGCTGTCGAGCGCCTACTCGGATCTCCGCTTCGCACTGCCCCTGGTGCTCGGCGTCGTCGGGCTCGTCATCGTCGCATTCCCGTTCAGCGCCCGGAGAACCGGGGGTGCCGCCGACCTCGCACCGCGAACCCCGTTCAGCTTCGCCCGAGGCGGTTGGTTCGTGGCTCCGACTGTCGTCCTGGCGGCCATCCTCGCCCTGACCATCGCGGCCGGCCTCGCGTCCGAGCGTGACACGTCGACGGGTCGCTACGACGCGTACACCGTCGCCATCGGCGGCGAGACCAGCATGGGGACCACCATCTACGGCTGGTTCCACTCCGTGCCGTGCCTGATCGCGATCGGCGTCCTGATCGCCGCCGCCGGCGTCGATCTGGTGCTCATCGCCCGTCCGGCACTCGCGCGCGATCGCGATCACGACAGACGACGTCGGACGACGCGCACCCGGACCGTGCTCGCCCTCGCGACCGGCTCACTCCTGCTCCATCTCGGACTCGTCCTCGACTCGCTCGCGGGGACAGCGACCCTGCGGGGTCGGTTCTCGACATCGGTGGGGCCTCTGGACTCCTGGACGCCGTTCGCGGCGCTCGAGCCCGCGCTCTCCACGACATCCGGCCTGGCGACCGCATTCGGATTCGCTTTCTGGTTCGCCGTCCTGCTCGCCGGGGTCCCCGCACGACGATCACCCGAGACGTCACGACCGTGATGATCTCGCTCTCGGGCTCCGTTCCGCCGACGGAGCAGATCCGCGATCAGATCCGAGGTCTGATCGCGTCGAACCGCCTCGCGGCGGACGAACGGCTCCCCTCGGTCCGCCAGCTCGCGAACGACCTCGGCGTCGCACCGGGAACGGTCGCCAAGGCCTACAAGGCCCTCGAGATGGAGGGCTACGTCGTCGCCAGAACGGGAGGCGGGACCCGCGTGAGCCGGAGAGCCGCGACGACCCCACGGCCCGTCCTGGAGGCCGCCCGGCGCCTGGCCGAGACGAGCACCGAGTCCGGAACGGGCCTCGATGATGCCGTCCGCATCCTCCGGGCGGTCTGGCCTGAGCAGCCGACGGACCGGTGATCTCGACATCCACCTGAATAATTCTCGGTAATAAGTTCCGCTCGACGCTAAAGGCTTCTTCTTATCGAACGTTCGTCGCTTATAAAGCCGATGACGAATGCGGATATCGCTTATCGCGCGGACCTCGGGAACAGCACGGAGTTCGGGTTCCGAAAGGCATTGCGAATAGCGTAAACTGGGCTTTCCATCTTTTGTCTCGGAGAATCCACTTGGCTCAGAAAACGCTCATCCAGCTCGTCGACGACCTCGACGGCACTCCCATCGCCGACGGCGAAGGCAAGACCGTCAGCTTCTCGATCGACGGCGTCTCGTACGAGATCGACCTCAGCAACGACCACGTCGACGAACTCGACGCGGCTCTCGCCACGTTCGTGTCCGCAGCGCGCAAGACCTCCCGCTCCGGCGCCGGCCGCGCATCGACGGGCCGCACCGCGTCGACCAAGTCGAACCCCGAAGATCTGCAGAAGATCCGCGAATGGGCCAAGAGCAATGGGCACGCCGTGTCCGACCGGGGTCGCATCGCCGCCTCCGTCCGCGACGCCTACACCGCGGCGCACTGATCATGACGACGACATACGACGTCGGCACGACGCTGGTCTACCCCCACCACGGTGCTGTCACCATCACCGACCTCACCACCCGTAACGTCAAGGGCTCGCCCACCGAGTACATGTCGCTCCGGGTTCACACCAGCGATCTGATGATCCAGATCCCGACCGGCAACGCGGACGACATCGGCGTCCGCGAGGTCATCGACCAGGCCGGCGTCGAGCGCGTCTACGACGTGCTCCGCACCTCCGAGGTCGAAGAGGCCGGCAACTGGTCGCGTCGCTACAAGAGCAACCAGGAGAAGATGACCAGCGGCGACGTCTACAAGGTCGCCGAGGTCGTGCGCGACGTGTGGCGTCGCGATCAAGACAAGGGCATCTCCGCCGGCGAGAAGAGCATGCTCGGGCGCGCCCGGCAGATCCTCGTCTCCGAGCTCGCCCTGGCGCTCGACACCTCCGTCGAGGACGCCGACGCGGCACTCGAGGGCGTCCTCGCCACACCCGCCGCCTGAGCCCTCGGGTTCGAGCAGGCGTCACACCCCGGCTTCACGCGGCGGCGCCGTCGTGCAGCCGGGGTGGAACACGCTCGTGAACGTCTGCGACTCCGCAGGAACGCCGGCGAGCAGGTCGAGCAGCGCCCGGCCCGCCGCCCGGCCCTTCTCGACCGCCGGCTGACGCATCGTCGTCAGATCCGCCGCCCGAGGGTCGTCGAGACGGATCCCGTCGAACCCGACCACGCTCAGCTCGGCGGGCACGGCCAACCCCAGCTCGGCCGCCGCCGCGATCACGCCCGAGGCCAGCAGGTCGCTCTGCGCCACGATGGCCGTCGGCCGATCGGCGGGCGGCACATCCAGCAGGAGCATGCCCGCACGGTGCCCCTCGGACGTCCAGCTTCCGGCCGTCACCACGCCGCCGGCACCGGGGAACACCTCCCGCACCCCCGCGAGGCGCTGCAAGGCCGTATGCGTCGTCCCCGCGGCGACCCGTTCGTCGGTGATGCGTCCCAGCTCCCTCGTCGGCCCGAGCTCGAGAGCCACGACCGCGACCCGCCGGTGACCCAGTTCGCGCAGGTGCCGTGCCAGCGTGCGCGAGGCCTCCACATTGTCGAGACCGATGTCGAGGACCCCGTCCATCGGCCGGGCCTCGATCGACACGACCGGCATCCCCCGCCGACGCACGACCGCGACCGACTCGTCGAGACGCAGGCTGCAGCCGAACAGCACCACGGCGTCGAGCGGTGCGTCGATCAGGCGGGACTGCGCGGGCGTCGTCTCCGTCAGCAGCAGCAGCGAGTTGTCCGCCGGCCCCGTCACGTCGGCCAGTCCGTCGAGCATGGCCACGTTGACCGGATCCCGGAACGCGTCGCTCAGACTCGACTCGATCACCGCCCCGACGATGCCCGAACGACCCCGGCGCAACGACCGGGCGCGGGGGTCGGGGCCGCCGTAGCCGAGCTCCTCGGCGACGGCCAGAACCCTCTCGCGGGTGGCGGGCGACACCGGACCGGCCCCGCTGAACGCCAGGGAGGCGGTGGAGGCGGACACCCCGGCGCCCCGCGCGACGGCGGCCAGCGTCGGTCTTTCGGCGGCGGCCTTCTCTGCCCGGCTCATGGTGATGCAGCCTAGCCGGGGCCCCTGACGGGATCCGGGCCGAGGAGGCGCGGGTCGAGCAGGTGCCCGAGGTCGCCCCGCCCGGTGGTCAGGGCAGGTCGGGGGCGAACGCGATCGCGTGGTCGGCGACGAGCCCGGGGATCGCCCGCCAGTCGCCGTAGTGGGCGGCCGACTCGATGAGGTCGACGATGCGTCCGCGGACGTCGTCGCCCAAGGCCGGCGTCGAGCCGTGCACCCGCAGAGCGGCCGTGCTGGCGAAGACCGAGAGCGGGTCGAGCACCTCGCGCTCGAGGCGCGCGGCCTCGTCGGGCTCGAACGTCGTCAGGAGCGGTCGGGCCAGCTCGACGAGTCGCTCCACGTCGGCCGGCATCACCAGCCCGTACGCGTCCGCCAGCGTGGGCTGAGGCTGCGGTTCGGGAAGCTGCTCGAGCAGGGGGCCGAGCGTGAGCGCCGACTCGATCGCGCCTCCCAGGCGACGCAGCAGGGTCACCGTGCTGAGCGGGTGCAGACCGACGACCGCGACCCCGCCGAAGGGCGGCCGCAGCAGCACGCCGATGCGGCAGAGCACGTCGATCGCCCGACGGACCTCGGCGCGCGACGTGCCGAGCTCGCGGACGACCGCCTCGACGTCGATCACGTCGCCCGGTCGGTAGCGCCCCGTCGCGACGTCGACGAGCATCAGCTCGGTCGTCGGCGCAGAGGGGTGGTCGACGCCGGATCGGACCTCGTCCGGTCGGACGCGGCGGGCGTCCACCTCGGCGGGGCGGGCGCCGTTCGGCATCGGGCTGGTCATGGGCGTCGTGGTCGGCATGGCTGATCCTCCGGGTCGTGGGGGTCGGTCGCGGGGTGAGGCGACTCGTTCTCGATGTCGGCACCCGCCGACACTCTGAACATATGTCGCATTTCACACTCTGTCAACCGGCGGGAGCGGGGTCGCCGACCCGCGCCTCCCGCCCTAGGATCGTCGGGTGCGTCTCGTCATAGCCCGTTGTTCCGTCGACTACGCCGGACGTCTCTCGGCCCACCTGCCGCTGGCCACCCGCCTGCTGATGATCAAGAGCGACGGCAGCCTGCTGGTGCACTCCGACGGCGGCAGCTACAAGCCGTTGAACTGGATGAGCCCGCCCTGCTCGATCCGCACCCTCGAGCCGGACGCCGATCAGGTGGAGGCCGGCGTCGTCGAGCTCTGGAAGGTCACGCAGGCGAAGACCGCGGACATCCTCGTCGTGTCCATCCACGAGGTGCTGCACGACTCGAGCCACGAGATGGGCATCGACCCGGGGCTCACCAAGGACGGCGTCGAGGCCGACCTGCAGCGACTGCTGGCCGAGCAGATCGACCTCCTGGGCGAGGGGCACACGCTCGTCCGACGCGAGTACATGACCGCCATCGGACCGGTCGACATCCTCGCCCGCGACGCCTCGGGAGGCGCGGTGGCGGTCGAGCTCAAACGGCGCGGGGACATCGACGGCGTCGAGCAGCTGACGCGCTACCTCGAGCTGATGAACCGCGATCCGCACCTCGCGCCGGTGACCGGCGTCTTCGCGGCGCAGGAGATCAAGCCGCAGGCGCGCGCCCTGGCTCAGGACCGCGGCATCCGCTGCCTGCTGCTCGACTACGACGCCATGCGCGGCCTCGACGACTCGCACTCGCGCCTGTTCTGAGGCCCGGCCAGGCGGCGCCGCAGGCGGCCGGAAGCGGGAGCGTCACCGAGGAGGCGCGAGCCTGAGAGCTCACCCCCTTGCGTCCTCAGAATATGAGGGTAATATTTCTTATTGCCCGTTCTGCCCGTGACCCGATCTGGAGGCGCCTGTGTCCTCGCCCATCTTCGACCTCATCGTCTCGCAACGCGATGCGACCCCGATCTTCGAGACCATCTCGGGCTCGTTCCCCAGCGTGAAGGGCGACGACTTCGCCGTCGCCCCGGCCCGCGCGAGGGTCCGCGTCACCGCCGACCGGGCCGTCGCGCCCCGCGTCGCACCGGATCGCGTGCCCGGCGGGAGCGTCCCGACGACGACCTGGCCGCTCGGTCGGGTCGGCTGAGCGCCCGGGGGCTCCCCGACCGCGGCGGCGACCCGCGCCTCCCGACCCGCTCCGCCCGGTCCGCGCCTCCCGACCCGCTCCGTCGCCGCGTGAGCCGGTCTCGGTGTCGGCACCGGTGCCTAAGCTGGTGTCGATGACTCTCCCCTACACCGCCGTCCTCTACGACCTCGACGGCACGATCGCCGACTCCGCGCCCGCCATCACGGCGAGCCTCGCGCACACGATCGAGGCGCTGGGGCTGCCCGTGCCGCCCGCGTCCGAGTTGATCGCCTGGGTCGGCCCCCCTCTGCCGCAGAGCTTCGAGGTCCGTCTCGGACTCTCGGGCGGACGACTCGACGAGGCCATGCGGCTGTACCGCGCCCACTATCTCGAGACGGGCGCGCTCGAGAGCCCGATCTACCCCGGCGTGCCCGACCTCATGGCCGCGGTGCACGCGGCGGGCATCCCGACGTCGACCGCCACCTCCAAGCCCGAGACCCCCGCGACGCGGATCCTCGTGGCGAACGGCCTCGACCGCTACCTCGACCTGATCACCGGCGCCTCGGACGACGAGGTGCGCAACACCAAGGCCGACGTCGTGGCCGAGGCGCTGCGCCGTCTGGAGGCCCGCGGAGCCGACCTGACGCGTCCCGTCCTCATCGGCGACCGTCACCACGACGTCGAGGGCGCGGCCGTCCACGGCGTGCCCACGATCATCGCCGGCTGGGGTTACGGCGACGAGTCCGAGTACGCCGGGGCCGTCGAGGTCGCGGCCGACGTCGACGAGCTCGCCGCCCTGCTCGGGGTCACCCTCCTGCGCGGCGCCGCGTGAGCCCTCGCGCGGGGGCCGTGGTCCGGTCGCCCGCCGCCTGGCTGCTGACCCTGGCGATCGTGCTGATCGCGCTCAACCTCCGCGGCCCCATCGTGGCCACGGCGCCCGTGCTCGACCAGATGAGCGGATCGCTGGGCCTCACCGCCGTCGTCGCCGGCCTGCTGACCAGCATCCCCGTGCTCTGCTTCGCCGTCGCGAGCCCCGCCGCCTCGGCCCTCATCGGCCGGGTGGGCCCCGAGCTCGCCGTCACGGTGGGCCTCGCCGGCGTGCTCGCGGGCACCGTGCTGCGCACCCTGGGCACCTCGTTCTGGTTGTACGCCGGCACCATCGTGATCGGCGTCGCCATCACGATCGGCAACGTCGTGCTGCCGGTGATCATCAAGCGCGACTTCTCGCCCGAACGCGGCGGCTTCGTCACCGGCATCTACACGTCGGCCCTCAACGTCGGCTCGATGATCACCTCGCTCGGCACGGCGCCGATCGCGGCCGTGGTCGGCTGGCCCCTCGCCCTCCTCACCTGGGGTCTGCTCGCCGTGCTGGCCGCGGTCGTGTGGTCGTTCGCCGTCGGGCCCCGGGTGGCCCTGCGGGGCGTGCGCCTGCCGGCGGCGACGGGCGTCGACGACGCGACCCGCGCCTCCTCGGCTCGGGGCGACGCGTCCGACGTGCTGACCGGCGGCATCCCCGTGATCGACGAGCGCGCGGCCGCCGAGGACGCCGCCGAGCGGCGTGCCGAGGCCGCGCGGCCTCCGTTGCTTCGCCGCTGGACGACCTGGGGCCTGACGCTGGCCTTCTCCGGTCAGGCGTTCGGGTACTACGGCCTCACGGCGTGGATGCCCACGCTGCTGCGCGACGAGATCGGGCTCACCCGCGAGGCCGCCGGCGCGAGCTCGTCGGTGTTCCAGATCCTCGCCGTGGTCGGCGCGCTGGGCGTGCCCGTCCTCGCCCTCAAGGTCAGGCCGGCGGTCATCATCGCGCTGATCAGCCTCTTCTGGATGACCATGCCGCTCGGCCTGCTCTTCGCCCCCGAGCACTGGCTCGTCTGGTCGGTGTTCGGCGGGGCCGCGCAGGGCGGCGGGATCACGATCATCTTCATCGTGATCGTGCGCATGGCCACGACCGACACCGACGCCCGCCGCCTGTCGGCGCTCGTGCAGGGCGGCGGCTACGCCATCGCCGCGCTCGGGCCCCTGGCGATCGGCGGGCTGCACGACGCCTCGGGCAACTGGCAGGTACCGATGCTCGGTGTCTTCGCGGCGACGCTGGTGCTCGGAGTCAGCGGCGTGCTGTCGTCCCGACGGGTGCGCTGAGCGCAGGCCCGGGCCGCACCGGCCGAACCGCGTTCAGTCGGTCGCGACGAGCCGCTCGATCGTCAGCGGCTCGCGCCCGGTCAGGTCGCGGACCGCGGTCGAGACGCCCGACACCTCGCCCGAGGCGATCGACGTGTAGGTGCTGACCCAGGCGTCGGCCTGCCAGGGCTCGGGGTTCCACGCCGCCCGCGACGCGTACGCCTCGTCGAGGGTCTCGTCGTGGAACGAGTACGAGCGGCCGGTCGCCGCGGTCAGGCGGGCCGCGACCTCGGTCAGCGTGACGGCCTCGGCGCCGGTCAGCTCGTAGCTCCGGCCGACATGCGCCGCCGGGTCGGCGAGCACCGCGGCGGCGACCGCGGCCACGTCGGCGCGCGCGACCGCCGCCACCCGCCCGTCGCCCGCCGGGCCGCGGATGACGCCCTGGTCGTCGGCGAACTCGCGCAGCACGTCGAGATAGAACGAGTCGCGCAGGATCGTCGTCGCCATGCCCGACCCGACCAGGTGGCGCTCGGTCGCGAAGTGGTCGCGGGCGAGCGTGAAGACGGCGTCGGGAGCCGCGCCCTGGAACGACGTGTAGACGACGTGACGCACACCCGCCTCCGCTGCGGCGTCGACGAACGCGCGGTGCTGGTCGAGCCGGTCGACGGCCTCGGCGGCGGACACCATCAGCACGGTGTCGACGCCCTCGAGCGCTGCTCGCACGGCTGCGCGGTCGGCGTAGCTCGCGACGGCCACCTCGACGTCGGCACCGAGATCGGGGGCGCGCGAGGCGTCGCGCACCAGCAGCCGCACGGGGAGCCCGTCGGCCACGAGCGACGCGGCGACCCGTCCGCCGATCGCTCCGGTCGCACCGGTCACGGCGATCGGCCGGGGGGAACGGGCGGAGGACGAGGAGGCGCGGGTCGAGGTCATGACTCAGCCAACCGCGGTCTCGGCCCGGCTGTTCCGGGAGGCGCGCCTCCTCGGGTGCGCCGCTCGCGCCTCCTCGGGTCCAGATCGGCTCCGATCGCCGTCGTTGCAGGGATCGAGAGTCGTTATCGACTGGGCCGGATGCCTGGCCGACGTCGGTGGCCGCGGCTATCGTCGAGGCGAGCGATCACCGACGACCCGCGACCGGGCCGTCGGCCCGAGCCGCCCGAACACCCGAGAGAGCACAGCATGGCGCACGACCACCAGCACGGCCACATGGCGGCCGACGGACGGCGACTCCGCCTCGCGATCCTCATCATCGCGTTCGGTCTGGTGGCCCAGCTGACCGGTGCGCTGCTCTCGGGCTCGCTGGCCCTGCTGGCCGACTCCGGCCACATGTTCTCCGACCTCGCCGGCCTGGTCATCGCCCTCGTCGCCACCATCGTCGCCGCTCGACCCGCGAGCGGGCGGCAGACCTACGGCTACCGTCGCGCCGAGGTGTTCGCGGCCATGATCAACGGCCTCGTGCTCGTCGCCGTGTCCGTCTCGGTGGCCGTCGCCGCCGTGGGCAGACTGCTCGAGCCGAGCGATCACGAGGTGCTCGGCGTCCCCATGCTCGTGGTGGGTCTCGTCGGCGGGGCCACGAACGTCGCTGCGCTGCTCGTGCTGCGGGGCGGGGCGACCCACTCGATCAACATGCGGGGCGCCTACCTCGAGGTGCTGGGCGACCTGCTCGGATCGGTCGCGGTCGTCGTGGCGTCGATCATCGTGCTGACGACCGGCTTCGTGCAGGCGGACTCGGTGGGCTCGCTGATCATCGCGGCGATGATCGTGCCGCGGGCCTGGTCGCTGCTGCGCGAGGTGTTCCGCGTGCTCTTCGGCTCGGCGCCGGGCGACATCGACCTCGACGACGTCCGCGCGCACATCACCGGCACCCCGGGGGTCGTCTCGGCGCACGACGTGCACGCCTGGCAGATCACCAGCGGGGCGACGGTGTTCTCGGCCCACGTCGTCGTCGAACGCGACGTGTTCTGCGACATGAGGGTCGATGAGACCCTCGACTCGCTCGACCGGTGCCTCGCGGCGCACTTCGAGGTCGAGCACGCGACGTTCCAGCTCGAGCCGGCCGACCACGCCGACCACGAGCGCGCGACGCACGCGTAGGCCGCGAGCGCGAGCGGTCCTGGTCGGCGCGCAGCGGCGGGCCGGGCCGCCGGGGCTGCCCCGTGCCGAACCCGACCGCTCAACCCTCGATCAGCCGTACCGAACCCGACCGCTCAACCCACGATCAGCCGTACCGAACCCGACCATCCGACCCCCGAAACCCGCCCGAAACCCTGAAAACGCGCCTCCTCGGCCCCGAACGGTCGCGATGTGCACAGAGGCAGACGCGGGGGCGCGCAGGGCGGTTCGGCGTCAGAGGTCGAGCTCCCACGGCAGACGGTCGGCGCGGGCCACGGGCGCCAGCGGCACGACCACGACCGGCAGGTGCTGGCGGTGGGTCAGGTGCAGGGCGACCGATCCGGCGAAGAACTCGCGGACGCTGCCGCGCAGCCCCGCCTCACGGCTGCCCACGACGATCATCGGCGCCCCGATCCGGGCGGCGAAGCGGCCGAGGCAGTGCGCCGGCTCGCCGGTCACCGCACGGGTCTCGAGGGCGACGCCCCGGGCGCCGGCGATGGAGCGGAGCCGCGCCTCCAGGTCGACGTCGAAGACCGGCGGGCCGTCGTACTCGTCGGGGTCGAGCGGGTACGACAGCACCGTCCCGTCGATCCCCTCGGTGAAGGCGACGCGGTCGGGTTCGACCACGACGCAGACCAGGCCGGTGCCGAAGCGGGCCGCGAACTCCGCGGCCCGGGTGACCACCGCCTCCCCGCCGCCGGGTACGACGCCCGCCACGACGAATCCCTGCAGATCAGCGTCGTCGTTCGACATGCTCACCACCGTCTCGCCGGGGCCCGTGGGGGCCGACCTCGCTCGAGCGTGCGCTCGGCCCCAGTGAAGCACTACCGCAGGACCACGGGGAAGGGGAGACTGTGGACATGTGCGGCCGCTACGTCATCGCCCGAGCGACATCCGACCTGCTGCCGAGCCTGCTCGACGGCCTCGGACCGCTGCCCGACGACTTCAACGTCGCCCCGACGACGCGCGTCCCCGTCGTGCGCGAACGGCACGGTCGTCGCGAGCTGCCCCTGGTGCGCTGGGGCCTCGTCCCCTCCTGGTACCCCGACCTCAAGCGGCGACCCCAGCCGATCAACGCGCGGATCGAGACCGTGGCGACCAGCGGCATGTTCCGCCGTCCCTTCGCCCAGGCGCGCTGCATCGTGCCCGCCGCCGGCTACTACGAGTGGGTCGTCACCGAGACGGGCAAGCAGCCGCACTTCATCCACCAGCCGGATGCGGGCCTGGCGATGGCGGCCGTGGCCAGCGCCTGGCCCGATCCGACCAAGGCCGACGACGACCCCGACAGGTGGGTGGCGACGATGTCGATCATCACCCGTGACGCCCATGTCGCTCCCGGTGAGGTGCACGATCGCATGCCGGCCTGCCTGACACCGGACTCGTACGACGACTGGCTGGGCGACCACCTCGGCTCGGACGAGCTGCTCGACCGGGATTCGCACGAGATCGCCCACGACCTGGTGCACTACGAGGTCTCCCGCGACGCGAACTCGGTCCGCAACAACGGCCCGCACCTGATCGACCCCCTCCCCTAGGGAGAGCCATTTCGGCCTGCGCCGCAGAAGCGGCGGCGCACAACCAGCACAGAGAACGAATGGCCCTCCCGTAAGGGAGAGCCATTTCGGCCTGCGCCGCAGAGGCGGCGGCGCACCATCAGCACAGAGAACAAATGGCCCTCCCCGTAGGGGAGAGCCATTTCGGCCTGCGCCGCAGAGGCGGCGGCGCACGACAAGCACAGAGAACAAATGGCCCTCCCGTAAGGGAGAGCCATTTCGTTCGTGCGCGAGGGGGGACTTGAACCCCCACGCCCTTTCGAGCACTGGCACCTGAAGCCAGCGCGTCTGCCAATTCCGCCACTCGCGCGAACTCGAAAACACTAGCATGAACGAGGCGTTCCCTTCTGCACTCGCGAGGACATGCCACTCGTTCCGGCTAAGATCGGGCGACCTGAGACCCCGAACCTGGAGAGACATGGGACTGCTCGACAACTTCGAACGTGGGCTGGAGCGCGCCGTCAACGGCGCCTTCGCCAAGACGTTCCGTTCGAGCGTGCAGCCACTCGAGCTCACGAACGCGCTGCGGCGCGAGCTCGACACGAAGGCCGCCGTGGTCTCCCGCGACCGCATCCTCGTGCCGAACGAGCTGCTCGTCCGTCTCTCTCCGATGGACTACGAGAAGATGGCCGCGATCGGCTCCACCCTGATCGACGAGCTGACGCAGCTGACGAAGCGCCATGCGACGGCGCAGGGCTACCAGTTCGCGGGCCCTCTGAGCATCCGACTCCGCGAGGACGACTCGTTGAGCATCGGCATCCTGGCGGTCGACTCGCGCAATGTCCGGGGCGAGGAGGTCAGCTGGCGTCCGGTCGTCGACATCGACGGACAGCGCCACGTGCTGCGCGGCCAGCGGACGGTCATCGGTCGAGGCACCGACGCCGACATCACCGTGCAGGACACCGGGACCTCCCGTCGCCACGTCGAGATCCTGTGGGACGGCAACCGGGCGCAGGTCCGCGACCTGGGCTCGACGAACGGCTCGAAACTCGACGGCGAACCCCTGTCGAAGGCCCCGCTGCTGCCCGATTCGACGATCCAGATCGGTCGTACGCGTATCGTGTTCCGCGTGCTCCCCCTTTCAGCGACGCCCGACCCCTTCGACGGGCCCGACGTCTCGGGGGGTCGACGATGACGAGCGAGCTCACCCTCCTCGCCCTGCGGTTCGGCTTCCTGGCCGTGCTCTGGCTGTTCGTCTTCGCGATCGTGTTCGCCCTGCGGTCCGATCTCTTCGGGCAGCGGGCGCGCAAGCTCCCGGCCGACCAGCAGGCGGGGCAGGCGAACCAAGCCGCCGCCGCGCCTCCCGCACCCGCCGCCCCTCGCGCACCGGCTCCGGCGGCGCCGAGCGGCTCCGGCGGCGACACGGCCGCCACGCGTCTGGTCATCACGAAGGGCGCCAAGGCCGGCCTCGAGATGCCTCTCGCCGATGGCCCTCTCACGATCGGTCGCTCGCAGGAGAGCAACCTCGTGATCCGCGACGACTACACCTCGACGCATCACGCTCGACTCATGCTGTGGAACGGTCGCTGGGTCATCCAGGACCTCGATTCCACGAACGGCACGTTCCTCGCGGGCGAACGCGTCACGGTTCCCACCCCGGTGCCCGTCGGTTCCACGGTGACGATCGGCCAGACGAGCTTCGAGCTGCGACGGTAAGCGCCCCATGACGCAGCCCAAGAGCGCGGCCCTGTCCAATGTGGGCAAGATCAGGTCGAACAACCAAGACAGCGGCTATGCCGGGACCCGGTTGTTCGTGGTCGCCGACGGCATGGGCGGCCACGCGGGCGGCGACGTCGCCTCCGCCATCGCGATCCGCCGCATCCGCGAGACCGACAAGCAGTACACCTCGCCGGGCGACGCGGAATTCGCCCTGCAGTCGTCGCTGATCGCCGCGAACCAGCTCCTGGCCGAGACGGTGTTCGAGCACCAGGAGCTGACCGGCATGGGCACGACGGTCAGCGCGATGCTGCGCGTCGGCGACAGCATGGCCATCGCCCACATCGGCGACTCCCGCATCTACCTCTGGCGCGAGGGCGAGCTCAGCCAGATCACGGCCGACCACACCTTCGTGCAGCGCCTCGTCGACAGCGGGCGGATCACCGCCGAGGAGGCGGCCGTCCACCCCCGACGCAGCGTCCTGATGCGCGTGCTCGGCGACGTCGACGCGGCCCCCGAGATCGACACGGCCATCCTGGGGACGCAGCCCGGCGACCGCTGGCTGATCTGCTCCGACGGACTCAGCAGCTACCTCGCGGAGGACCGCATCAAGAAGGCCCTCGCGGCCGGCCTCGACTGCGAGCAGACCTCGCGTCGCCTCGTGAAGGAGACGCTCGACCACGGCGCGCCCGACAACGTGACCGTCGTGATCGTCGACGTCGACGAGTCGGGCGACTCGTCGGCCGAGCCGCCGGTCACCGTCGGCTCGGCCGCCGTCCCGCTCACCTTCGAGGGCGAGACGGGACGCAAGTCCCTCCGTCTGCCGACGATCCTGCTGCACCCGCTCAAGGTGGCCACCACCCCCGAGGACAGCCACTTCGAGCCCGAGTCCGACGAGTACCTCGCCGAGCTCATCGCCGAAGACAAGCGTCGTCGACGACGACGCCGCATCACCTGGCTGGTGGCGCTGGTCGTCGCGATCGGCGCCCTGGTCGCCGGCCTGGTGCTGACCTACCAGTGGACCCAGGACCACTACTACGTCGGCGAGCAGGAGGGCACGGTCGTCATCTACAAGGGCGTGCAGCAGACCCTCGGCCCGATCGGCCTCTCGAGCGTCGTCGAGGAGACCGACCTCGCCGTCTCCGATCTGCCGAACTACACCCAGCAGACCGTCGAGGACACCATCAACGCCCGGTCGCTGGCCGACGCGCGCTCCATCGTCGAGAGGTTGGCCGATGCCAGCACCCGGTGACGACACGTCGACCGAACTGATCGGACGTCCGGCAGGAGGCGCGGGGGGCTCCAAGAGGACGTCGCGTCCCGCGGACTCCGAGCCCACGAGCCTCACTCAGGCGATCACCATCCGTCTGCGCCAGCCCGCTCGCCTGCGCAATCTCGAGCTGCTCATGCTGCTCATCGCCTGCGGCATCTGCGCCGGAGCCGTCGTGCTCGTCCAGCTCGGCGCCACCGACGAGATCGACCCCGGCGTGCTCATCGCCGGCTCGGCCGTGCTGGGTCTCGGGCTGGTCTTCCACCTCGTCCTCCGGGTGGTGGCCCGCGAGGCCGACCCGTTCATCCTCCCGATCGGTCTCGCCCTCAACGGCATCGGCATCGCGATGATCTACCGGATCGACCTCGCCTACGGCCGCTCGGGCTGGGAGGCCTTCGGCATCAAGCAGATCGCCTGGACCGCCATGGCGATGGTCATCGCCCTGGTCGCGCTGATCGTGGTGCGCAACTACCGGATCCTCTCGCGCTACCGGTACATCGCGATGTTCGTCTCGATCGTCCTGCTGCTGCTGCCCCTGCTCCCGGGTCTCGGCCGCGAGGGGCTCAACGCCCGCGTGTGGATCGACATCGGACCGTTCTCGTTCCAGCCGGGCGAGATCGCCAAGATCACCCTGGCCGTCTTCTTCGCCGGCTACCTGGTGACCGCCCGCGACAACCTCTCGCTGATGGGCCCGAAGATCCTCGGCATGCGGTTCCCGCGACCCCGCGACCTCGGTCCGATCCTCATCGTCTGGCTCGTCGCCATGGGCGTCCTGATCTTCCAGCGCGACCTCGGCACCTCGCTGCTCTACTTCGGGCTCTTCCTCGTGATGATCTACGTCGGCACCGGTCGGGCCAGCTGGATCGTGCTCGGTCTGACGCTCTTCCTCGGCGGGGCGATCGTGGCCTCGACCTTCCTCGGCTACGTGCAGGGCCGCTTCGCCGCCTGGCTGAACCCCTTCGATCCGGCGGAGTACAGCGCCGACGGCGGCTCGTTCCAGCTCGTGTCCGGACTCTTCGGGTTCGCCAACGGCGGCCTGATCGGAACGGGCCTCGGCCAGGGCCGACCGCAGACCACGCCCCTCGCCGAGAGCGACTACATCTTCGCCTCGCTCGGCGAGGAGCTCGGTCTGGCCGGGATCTTCGCCATCCTCGCGCTCTACCTGCTGCTCGTCTCGCGCGGCTTCCGCATCGGCTTCGTCGGTCAGGACGACTTCGGCCGCATGCTCGGCGTCGGGCTGGCGTTCGTCATCGCGCTGCAGGTCTTCGTCGTCATGGGCGGCGTGACCCGGGTCATCCCCCTGACCGGTCTGACGGCGCCGTTCATGGCCGCCGGCGGATCGTCCCTCGTGGCGAACTGGATCATCGTGGCGCTGCTGCTGCGACTGTCCGATTCGGTGCGGAACCAACCGAGGCTGGTGATCGGCTGATGAACAAGGAACTGAGACGAGTGAGCCTCGTGGTGCTCGCGATGTTCGTGGCGCTCTTCGTGTCGAGCACGTACATCACGACCTTCCAGGCCGATTCGCTGCGCGCCGACCCGCGCAACTCGCGGGCGCTGCTGGCGAGCTACTCGGCCCAGCGCGGGCCCATCCTGGTCGGCGGCGAGCCCGTGGCGCAGTCCGACCCCGTCGACGACGTCTACAAGTACCAGCGCTCGTACTCGCAGCCGCAGCTCTACGCACCCGTCACCGGCTACTACACGCTCGGTCAGGGCTCGCGCGGCATCGAGGACGCCATGAACCAGTACCTGACGGGCAACGCGAACTCGCAGTTCTTCGAGCAGATGAACTCGCTGCTCACCGGGCAGTCGCCCGAGGGCGCCACGGTCAACCTGACCCTCGACCCCGACGTGCAGCAGGCCGCGTTCGACGCGCTCGGCAGCAACACCGGCTCGATCGTCGCCGTCGAACCGTCGACGGGCAAGATCCTGGCCATGGTCTCGAAGGAGAGCTACGACCCGAACCCGCTCGCGAGCCACGACAGCGCCGCCGTCAAGGCCGCCTACGACGCTCTCGTCGCCGATCCCGCCGATCCGCTGCAGAACAAGGCGATCGAGGGGAACCTCTACGTGCCCGGCTCGACCTTCAAGCTCATCACGGTCGCAGCCGCTCTCGAGAGCGGCGACTACACGCCCGAGAGCACCTTCCCCAACCCGTCGACGCTGACCCTCCCGGGCACGAGCACGAACATCAACAACGCCGAAGGCGGCAGCTGCGGCGGCGGAGACGAGGCGACCATCGCGACGGCCCTGCGCCTCTCGTGCAACATCCCGATGGCCCAGCTGGGTCGGGCCCTCGGCGCCGACGCGCTGAAGGAGCAGGCCCAGGCGTTCGGCTTCGACGACGACTCGATCGAGATCCCGCAGTCGGTCACCCCCAGCCAGTTCCCCATCGAGGACGCCGAGGGGGCCGAGATCAGCGACGCGGCCCTCATGCTCCAGTCGTTCGGACAGGGCAGCGACCGCGTCACGCCGCTCCAGATGGCCATGGTCTCGGCGGCCATCGCCAACGGCGGCACCCAGATGAACCCCACGCTGATCGACAGCGTGCTGAACCCCGATCTCAGCCCGGTGGAGGATTTCTCGCCGAGCGAGTACGGCGACCCCATCAGTTCCGACACGGCGTCGACGATGACCGACATGATGGTCCAGGACGTCGCGGACGGCGCGGCCAGCAATGCAAGAATTGACGGGGTCGACGTGGCCGGAAAGACGGGGACGGCCGAGAACGGCACGGGCGATCCGTACACCCTCTGGTTCACCGGATTCGCTCCGGCGGCCGACCCCGAGGTGGCCGTCGCGGTCGTCGTCGAGAACGGCGGCGGACAGGGCCAGTCCGCGTTCGGAAACAGTGTCGCGTCACCAATCGCGAAGAAAGTCATTGAGGCGGTGCTGAACAAATGAGACCTTCGGGCGGAATCACCTTCGGTGGGCGTTACCAGCTCTCGACCCGCGTCGCCATCGGCGGCATGGGCGAGGTGTGGGAGGCCACCGACCTCGTCATCGGCCGCACGGTCGCCATCAAGATCCTGAAGGACGAGTACCTGGGCGACCCCGGGTTCCTCGAGCGCTTCCGCGCCGAGGCGCGCCACGCCGCGCTCGTGAACCACGAGGGCATCGCCAACGTCTTCGACTACGGCGAGGAGGAGGGCAGCGCCTACCTCGTCATGGAGCTCGTGCCCGGCGAGGCCATGTCGACCGTGCTCGAGCGCGATCGCGTGCTGCCGACGGACAAGGTGCTCGACATCGTCGCGCAGACCGCGTCGGCCCTGCAGGCCGCCCACGCCGCCGGCCTCGTGCACCGGGACATCAAGCCCGGGAACCTGCTCGTCACGCCCGACGGCCGGGTCAAGATCACCGACTTCGGCATCGCCCGCATCGCCGACCAGGTCCCGCTCACCGCCACCGGCCAGGTCATGGGCACCGTCCAGTACCTGTCGCCCGAGCAGGCGAGCGGCCACCCCGCCTCGCCCAGCACCGACATCTACTCGCTCGGCATCGTCGCCTACGAGGCTCTCGCGGGTCGTCGCCCGTTCACCGGCGAGTCCCAGGTCGCCATCGCGATGGCGCAGATCAACGAGACGCCGCCCGACCTCCCGTCGACGGTCTCCGAGCCGGTGCGCCGCCTGGTGATGTCCTGCATCTCGAAGAAGCCCGGCGAACGCCCCGCGACGGCCTCGGCTCTGGCCCAGGCGGCGCGGGCTCTGCGCCGCGGCGACGTGGGCGCCGCGACCGTCGCCGTGCCCGCGATCGGTGCCGCCGCCCTCGCCGCCGACGACGCGACGCGCGCCTTCGCCTCGCAGGACGCCACGACGCAGCTCTTCAATCCGAACGCCACCGGGGCGAACCCGACCGGGTCCTACACGCCCGGCTCGGCCGACCCCGACGCCCTGCACGACGACGACCTCGACGACGAGAGGAAGCCCCGCAGCCCGTGGTTCTGGCCGCTCATCGTGCTGGGCGTGCTCGTCCTCGCCGGCGCCGTCGCGGTGATCGCCTTCGCCCTGTCGTCGAACGAACCGGCACCCGCGCCGTCATCGTCGTCGCCGTCGGCCACCTCGTCGGAGCCCGCGCCGGCGGAGACCACGCCTTCCGAGACCCCGAGCGCGACCCCCGACACGGTCAACGTCGTCGCCGGCGACTTCATCGGCATGACGGAGGCGCAGGCCCGGTCCGCCCTCGAGTCGCTCGACCTCGTCGTCGACTCGGCGCCGAGCTCGGCCGCCCCGCCGAACGCGGAGGACGTCGGCACGGTCGCGAGCGTCAACCCGAGCGGCAACGTCCGCAAGGGCAGCACGGTGACGATCCTGATCTATCAGGCCGCACCGCAGCCGACGCAGCCGGGGTCGCCCAGCGCGGATCCCACGCAGATCGCCGCCGACGGCACCCAGGCCGCCACCATCAGCTGGGAGTCCTACGCGGGCTGCCCGACGGGCTACTCGCTGACCGGGTACTCGTACTCGATCACCGGCGGCACCGACACGTCGGGTCAGACCGGCGGTGCGGTGGGCGCCAACGTCACCTCCATCCAGGTCGTCTCGACGACGCCCGGCAACGTCACGGTCGCCTACGTCGCCAACTGCGGCGACCTGGCGTCCGACCCGTCGCCCGGTGTGACCATCACCGCCACGCAGGTCGAGCAGCAGCCGAGCCCGGACCCCACGACCCCGGCCACCACCGACCCGCCTCAGGGTTGATCCCCGTGACCGCGGCCCGCTCCGGGCCGCGGTCACGAACCCCTGACAATCATCCCCAGGACGGACCCCGACACCCGATCCGGGGTCAGACGGCCAAGTACACTTGCCTCAACCGTGCGTTCCGAGATCACGGTACGTGAGGGAGTGTCAGGCGTGGTCGAAGGCGTGAGAGAGGGCATCCACCTCCTCGCCAACCGCTACCAGATCGGTGAGCTCATCGGTCGCGGCGGCATGGCGGACGTGCATGTCGGCACCGACGCCCGCCTGGGTCGCCGCATCGCGATCAAGCTGATGAAACCCGCCCTGGCCACCGACCCCGCCTTCCGCACGCGCTTCCGCCAGGAGGCGCAGGCCGCTGCGCGCATGGCTCACCCCACGATCGTGCGGGTCTTCGACGCCGGCGAGGAGACCGTCCGCTCGGCCAACGGCCACGAGGTGCAGGTCCCCTTCATCGTCATGGAGTACGTCGAGGGGCGGCTGCTCAAGGACATCGTGGCCGAGGGCCCGATCGAGCCTGCCGAGGCCATGCGCATCACGCAGGGCGTCCTGACCGCCCTCGAGTACTCCCACCGGGCCGGGGTCGTGCACCGCGACATCAAACCCGGCAACGTGATGATCACCCACACGGGCCAGGTCAAGGTGATGGACTTCGGCATCGCCCGAGCCATCTCCGACTCGTCCGCCACCGTCGCCCAGACGACCGCCATCCTCGGCACGGCGCAGTACTTCAGCCCCGAGCAGGCCCGTGGCGAGACGGTCGACGCCCGCACCGACCTGTACTCCACCGGGGTCCTGCTCTTCGAGCTGCTGACCGGCCGCCCGCCGTTCCGCGGAGAATCCCCCGTGGCGGTCGCCTACCAGCACGTCAGCGAGCCGCCCGTGCCGCCCAGCACGATCGCACCGGCCGTGTCGCCCGCGCTCGACGCCGTGGTGCTGCACGCCCTGGCCAAAGACCGCTTCGAGCGGTTCCAGACCGCGGCCGATTTCCGGTCCGACGTCGAGGCCGCCGCCGAGGGTCGTGCGCCCGCCCGGCGCCTGCCGGCCTCGCACGTCGGCAGCACGCTCTTCGGCGTCAACCCGGCCGCGGCCGCGGGCAGCGAGGCCGCCCTGAAAGAACTCGCCTCCGACGACAACGACCGCCCGCAGCGCACCCAGACCCGGCCCCCCGTGGCATGGATCTGGGCGGGCATCGTCCTGGTCGGCATCGTCATCGCCGCCGTGGTCTTCTGGGTCGTCAACCTGACGCCCCCGGTCGTCGACAACACGCAGTCGACGCGGATCCCCGATCTCGTCGGCGTCAGCTACGACGACGGCGCCGCACGGCTCGACGAGCTCGGTCTCGAGGTCACACGCGCCGAGATGCCCGACGACACCGTCGAGGCGGGCGACATCGTCTCGACCGACCCCGACGCGGGCATCTCCGTCCCCCTCGACACCTCCGTCACGGTCACGGTCTCGACCGGCCCGCAGTCCGTCGCGGTGCCCGACGTCGTCGGCTCGCAGGTCGACGAGGCCTGGCAGACGCTGACCGACGAGGGATTCGGGCAGGGCCAGCAGACGACCGACTACTCGGCCGACGTCCCCGAGGGCGCCGTGATGCAGGCGGATCCCGCCGTCGACGCCGACGTGCCCGTCGGCACCACGATCGACCTCGTCGTCTCGAACGGGCTGGTCAACGTGCCCGACGTCACCGGCCTCTCGTCGGCCGACGCCAACGCCCAGCTCGCCGAACGGCTCCAGCTGCCGGTGACCCTCGAACCCGACCCGGGCTGCACCGGCGGCGCCGTGGCCGGTCAGAACCTCGCTCCGGGCGATCACCCGCAGGGCTCCGCGATCACGCTGCGGGTCTGCAGCGGCTGACGCGCACGAGAGAACGCCCCGAGCCTCGGCTCGGGGCGTTCGTCGTCGTGCGGACGGTGGTGTCCGCCGAGCTCACTTCAGGTCGAGGAGGGGCGTGAGCCCGCGAGCGGTGACGCGGGCCTCGGGCAGGCCTGCGACGCCGAGCCAGTTGCCGATCATCTGGTAGCCGCCCTCGGTCAGGACCGACTCGGGGTGGAACTGCACCCCGTACACCGGAGCGCTGCGGTGCTGCAGGCCCATGATGATGCCCCCGGAGGTGCGTGACGTGACCTCGAGGGAGCCCGGCACGGTCTCGTCCACGACGGCCAGCGAGTGGTACCGCGTCGCCGTGAAGGGCTGCGGCACGCCGTCGTAGAAGGGGCTGTCATCGTGCGTGACCTCGGACGTCTTGCCGTGCATGAGCTCGTCGGCGTGCGTGACGGTGGCGCCGAGCGCCTCGGCGATCGCCTGGTGACCGAGGCAGACGCCCAGCAGGGGCTTGTCGATCTCGAGGGCGGCGTTCACGACGTCGATCGACACCCCGGCGGCGGCAGGGGTGCCCGGGCCGGGAGAGAGCAGCACGGCGTCGTACTCGTCGATGCGTGCGGCGGCGTCGCGGCCGGAGAAGGAGTCGTTCCGGACCACCTCGGTCTCGGCGCCGAGCTGCTGCAGGTAGCCGTTCAGCGTGTAGACGAAGCTGTCGTAGTTGTCGACGACCAGGATGCGGGTCATGAG
Source organism: Frigoribacterium faeni (assembly GCF_007988805.1). Taxonomy (GTDB): domain Bacteria; phylum Actinomycetota; class Actinomycetes; order Actinomycetales; family Microbacteriaceae; genus Frigoribacterium; species Frigoribacterium faeni. Next base: position 56,155 of record NZ_BJUV01000017.1, read on the forward strand.
GTCTCCACGGTGACGTCGGGGGCGGGGATGAACTCGTTCACGAGGGGGAAGACCCATTCGACGAGTGCGAAGAGCACGGCGGCCACGAGCACGAGCAGGATCACCAGCCGGACCCACCATGGTCCCGGAAGAATACGCCACAGTCCTGCGTACACGGTCAGTTCCCTCCTGCGGCGGCGGCCACCTCGGCCGGGGCTCCGGCCGAGAGGGGCTGCCACGAGTCGAAGACGCCGTAGGCCACGATGCGCTCCTGCGCCGTGAACATCGGGTTGCAGCTGGTCAGCGTGATGAGACGCTCCCCGGAGGCGGCCGAGACGTCGGGCGCGTCGGGCACGGGCTGCAGCACCGAGACCTGCGACGCCTGGACGTACTGCAGATTGCGGAACGAGTAGGTGTACCAGCCGTCTCGCGTCTGGACGTACATCTTGTCGCCCTCACGCAGGTCGGCGATGGCGTTGAACGGAGCCCCGTACGTCGTCCGGTGGGCGGCGAGGCCGAAGTTGCCCACCTCGCCGGGCATCTGGGTGTCGTCGTAGTGACCGATGCCGACGGAGTTGAGGGTGCGGACGGTGCTCGTGCCGCCGCCGATCGGTACCGCGTAGTCGGCGCCGAACCGCGGGACGTAGAAGTTCGCGAACTCCTCCGCCTCGGCGGGTGCCTCGCCCACGGGCGGATCGCCGAACGACCCGTCGGCGTCGGGTTCGACCGCAGGCCCCGCGCTCTGCTCGAACCGCTCGCTGAGGCTCGACGCCTGGTCGCGGTGCTCGCCGGCGACGACGAGGTCGTTGAACCACTGCTGCCAGCCGATGAAGAGCAGCACCAGCACGCCGGCCGTGATCAGCAGCTCGCCGAGCACACCCACGAAGGAGGCGCGGCGTCGGGGACGTCTCGATCGCGCGCCCCGAGGCGGTCGGCGCGGGTCGTCGGTCATGGCTCGATTCTAGGTCCACGGGGTGCGGGAGCCGGGTCGGGGTCGACGGCTGTGGACGAGCTCACGGTCCCCGCGCCTCCTGAAGGCCTCACGGTAGGATGTGCGCCATGGCCAAAGACACGAATCGCACCTCGAAGCCCGCCAGCCCACGCGAGAGCCGCACGGCCGAAGACGCTCCGAACCCGGTGTGGTTCAAGCCCGTCATGTTCGGCTTCATGCTGATCGGGCTCGCCTGGATCGTCGTCTTCTACGTGAGCCAGAGCACCCTGCCCGTCGCGTCGATCGGGTCGTGGAACATCCTCGTCGGCTTCGGCATCATGTTCATCGGCTTCCTTATGACCACTCGGTGGCGCTAGAACACACCTTCGGACTTACACCGGTGTAACTATCCCCAGTGTTAATAAACCTGTGGATAACTTTCTGTGGACAACTCGGTGAAAAGTCCTGGCCCGGCCACGAACGACGGAAGAGGCGGCTCCTGATGGAGCCGCCTCTTCTGTCGTCCGGGTGTTCGAGCCGACGGTCTCAGATGATCCCGTAGGCCGACGCCAGCTGGTACGACCGCAGCAGGACGATGGCCAGGACGACGACGCCGATCGCCACGATCGCCGCCGTCTGCACGCGGTGCTTCGAGCGGTGCCGCGTCTTCGAGTAGACGAACGCCACGGCGGCGCCGGCGACCAGGCCGCCGACGTGGGCCTGCCACGAGACGTTCGGGAGCACGATGCCGATCACGAGGTTGATCCCCACCAGCACCAGGAGCTGCACGCCGTTCGAGCCGCCGAGGCTCCGGGCGATGACGAAGAACGCCGCCATGAGACCGAAGATCGCCCCGGAGGCGCCGATCACGCTGGTGGTCGGAGCGATCAGCGAGACCGCGGCCGCCCCTCCGATGCCGCTGATCGCGTACAGCGCCGCATAGCGGCCGCGCCCGAGCGTCCGCTCGAGCTGCCCGCCGAAGATGAACAGCGCGTACATGTTGAACAGCAGGTGGAGCAGACCCGCGTGGGCGAACAGGGACGTCACCAGGCGCCACGGCTGCACGATCTCGAACGGGGCCGAGAACGACAGCAGGTTCGTGAACGAGGAGCCGAGGACGAACTGCAGCAGGTAGATGACGACGCTGACGCCGATGAGCGAGTACGTCACGACGGGCGCACCGCTCGCGGAGGCGCTGCGGAATCGGGTCACGACCGCGGGCTGCACCCGAGGAGCGTTGCTGCGGGCCTCGCGGACGCACTCCGGGCAGTGCACGCCGACGGCCGCCGGCGTCTGGCACTGCCCGCAGATGGTCCGTCCGCAGCGCTGGCAGAGCACGAAGCTCTGCCTGTCAGGGTGTCGGTAGCAGTAGTTCGCTGCATCCGACGGGGAGGGTTGCGTCACCTAGACCTCGTCGATGGTGACGCTCTCGATGACGACGTCGTCGAGGGGCTTGTCGCGGCCGTCGGTCTTGACGGCCTCGATGGCGTCGACGACCTTCTTGGACTCGTCGTCGGCGACCTCGCCGAAGATGGTGTGCTTGCCCTGCAGCCACGGGGTCGCGACCGTCGTGATGAAGAACTGCGAGCCGTTGGTGCCCTTGCCGCCCTGGGTGCCGGCGTTCGCCATGGCGAGGACGTAGGGCTTGCTGAAGTCGAGCTCGGGGTGGATCTCGTCGTCGAACTGGTAGCCGGGGCCGCCGATGCCCTGGCCGAGGGGGTCGCCGCCCTGGAGCATGAAGTCCTTGATGATGCGGTGGAAGATGACGCCGTCGTAGAGCTTGTCGGTGCTGACCTTGCCGGTCGCCGGGTGCTTCCATTCGATGGTGCCGGTCGCCAGACCCGTGAAGTTGGCCACGGTCTTCGGGGCGTGGTTGCCGAACAGGTTGACCTTGATCGTGCCGAGGGTGGTGTTCACCGTGGCAACGGACGTGTGCTTTGACATAGGTCTCATCATCCCACAGGGGTCTGCCGCCTCAGAGAAGGCACAGACTCCGTGGTGTTCCCTGCCAGGTTGCGTCGTGCCAGGATGGAGGAGCCAGTATCCCCCTGGCCCCGTTGCCGACTCGTTGGAGGAACACTGTGGCCCTGTCACGCAAGCAGAAGAAAGAACTGAAGAAGTTCAAGAAGCACGCGTTCGACGTGTGGGAGGAGCAGCGCGAGGTCTTCGGGCACGCCGGCAAGGTTCTCGGCGACGTCCGCGACCGCGGGGTCAAGGCCGCGAACAAAGAGGTCGTGCCGCGCGTCAAGTCGGCTGTCGACAACAACGTCCGTCCCGCCGTCTCGAACGGCCTCGCCGCGGGCAGCCAGTTCGCCACCAAGGCGCAGGACCGTCTCAAGCACGACGTCTACCCGTCGGTGCAGTCGTACCTGAACGGGCTCGACATCACGAACGACCCCAAGGTCAAGAAGGCCGTGAAGAACGCCAAGAAGCAGGGCGCGAAGGTCGCGAAGAAGTACGCACCGGCCAAGAAGAAGTCCGGTCCCGGCGTCGGCGGCGTGCTGCTGATCGGCGTGGGCGTCATCGCTCTCGGAGCCCTGGTCTTCGCCGCCGTGCAGACGCTGCGCGCCGACGACGAGCTGTGGGTCGCCGACGACGACGCCGACACCAAGGCCTAGTCGCTCCGCACCACCACGAAGGGCCCGCATCCACCAGGATGCGGGCCCTTCGTCATGCGCGTACCGCACCCCCCGCAGCGACGCAGTCGCCCCCGTGCGCCACAGGAGCGGCGGCGCACCGACGAGCACAGACAAGAAATCCCCGCGACCCGACGAAGTCGGGGAGCAGGGAGAGATCCATTTCTTGTGGAGCCTAGGAGAATCGAACTCCTGACATCCTGCTTGCAAAGCAGGCGCTCTACCAACTGAGCTAAGGCCCCGTGTGACTGGGGTTCACCCGCTGGTGGAACGACACGGGAGTGGGGCTAACAGGACTTGAACCTGTGACCTCTTCGTTATCAGCGAAGCGCTCTAACCGCCTGAGCTATAGCCCCCGGACCGTCGTAAAGCCTACAGCACCACGACGGAGTTTCCGAATCGACGGTGCGGATCGCCGCACCGGGACTCGGTGATCCGATTCAGTTGTTGGTGAATCCGACCAGCAGACCACCGGTGACGCGCACGCTCAGGTTGTAGAGCACGGCCACGATGGCGCCGATCACGGTGCCGATGACGACGTTCAGCACGGCGACGACGATCGAGAAGAGCATGACCTGGCCGACGTTGAACGAGTCCTGGATCGAGAAGTTCTGATCGCCCAGGATGTCGCGCAGCAGCTGGTCGAGGTCGTTGAAGATGCCGGTCTGGTTGAGGATCAGCCAGATCAGGAACGTGGCGACCACGGTGATGATGCCCAGGGCCACGGCGATCAGGAACGACAGCTTCACGACCGACCAGAAGTCGATGTAGACCAGCTTCAGCCGCACCTGCTTCGTGCCCGCGGGGCGTTTGGCTTTGCGCTGGAGTCTCTCCGCGACACTACTCATTGTTCGGTTCCTCTCCAGTGGTGCCGTCGTTCAGGGCGTCCGTGGTGGTGTCGTCCGCCTCGACGGCGTCGATCACGTCTCCGGGGCTGACCGCCGGCACGGCGTCGTTGTCACCGACGGCATCGATGACGGCCTCGTCGGACTGTGCCACGAGGTTGCGTTCGGTGTTGCGCGCCACGGCGATGATCCGGTCATCTGCGGCGAACCGTGCGAACACGACCCCCATGGTGTCGCGGCCCTTGGCGGGCACTTCGGCCACCGCAGACCGTACCACCTTGCCACTGGACAGCACCACGAGCACCTCGTCGTCCTCACCGACGATCAGCGCGCCGGCGAGGTCTCCCCGTGCCTCCGCGAGCTTCGCGACCTTGATGCCGAGCCCGCCGCGGTTCTGCACCCGGTACTGGTCGGCGGCCGTCCGCTTGGCGTAGCCGCCCTCGGTGACGACGAACACGTAGCCCTCGTCGTCGGAGACCGACGCCGAGAGCAGCGTGTCGCCCTCGCGGAAGGTCATGCCCTTCACACCCGAGGTCGAGCGCCCCATCGGACGCAGCGAGTCGTTGCTCGCCGTGAAGCGCAGCGACATGCCGTGGCGCGAGACCAGGAGGAGGTCGTCGTCCTCGTCGACCAGCAGCGCCGAGACGAGCTCGTCGTCGTCGCGGAGGTTGATCGCGATGATGCCGCCGGTGCGGTTGGTGTCGTACTCGGTCAGCGCGGTCTTCTTGATCAGACCGTCGCGCGTCGCGAGGACGAGGTACTGGGCGACCTCGTAGTCGCGGATGTCGAGCACCTGCGAGATCTGCTCGTCGGGCTGCATGGCGAGCAGGTTCGCGACGTGCTGACCCTTCGCATCGCGGCCGGCCTCCTGCAGTTCGTAGGTCTTGGCCCGGTAGACGCGGCCCTTGTTCGTGAGGAACAGCAGCCAGTGGTGCGTCGTCGTCACGAAGAAGTGGTCGACGACGTCGTCGGCGCGCAGCTGCGCACCGCGCACGCCCTTCCCGCCGCGGTGCTGGCTGCGGTAGTTGTCGCTGCGGGTGCGCTTGACGTAGCCGCCGCGGGTGATGGTGACGACCATCTCCTCTTCGGGGATGAGGTCCTCGACGCTCATGTCGCCGTCGAAGCCGAACATGATCTCGGTGCGGCGGTCGTCGCCGAACTTGTCGGTGATCTCGGTGAGCTCGTCGCTGACGATGGTGCGCTGACGCTCGGGCTTGGCGAGGATGTCCTTGTAGTCGGCGATCTCGCGCTCGAGCTTGTCGGCGTCGTCCTGGATCTTCTGGCGCTCGAGGGCGGCCAGACGGCGCAGCTGGAGGTTGAGGATGGCCGAGGCCTGGATCTCGTCGACGTCCAGGAGGTCCATCAGGCCGGCCCGCGCCTCCTCGACGGTCGGGGATCGGCGGATCAGCGCGATGACCTCGTCGAGCGCGTCGAGCGCCTTGAGGTAGCCGCGCAGGATGTGCGCGTCGGCTTCGGCCTTCTTCAGGCGGAAGCGCGTGCGGCGCTGGATGACGTCGATCTGGTGGTCGACCCACGCCGAGATGAAGCCGTCGAGCGCGAGGGTGCGGGGCACGCCGTCGACGATCGCGAGCATGTTGGCGCCGAAGTTCTCTTGAAGCGAGGTGTGCTTGTACAGGTTGTTGAGCACGACCTTGGCGACCGCGTCGCGCTTGAGCACGATGACGAGACGCTGACCGGTGCGGCCCGAGGTCTCGTCGCGGATGTCGGCGATGCCCCCGACCCGGTTGTCTTTCACGAGCTCGGCAATCTTGATCGCGAGGTTGTCGGGGTTGACCTGGTACGGCAGCTCGGTGACGACGAGGCAGGTGCGGCCCTGGATCTCCTCGACGTTGACCACGGCGCGCATCGTGATCGAGCCGCGGCCCGTGCGGTACGCGTCCTGGATGCCCTTGACGCCGAGGATCTGAGCCCCGGTCGGGAAGTCCGGCCCCTTCACGCGCTGCATGAGCGCCTCGAGCAGCTCCTCACGGCTGGCCTCGGGGTTCTGCAGGTACCACTGCGCACCCGACGCGACCTCGCGGAGGTTGTGCGGCGGGATGTTCGTCGCCATGCCGACGGCGATGCCGACCGATCCGTTGACGAGGAGGTTCGGGAACCGGCTCGGCAGGATCGCGGGCTCCTGCGTGCGGCCGTCGTAGTTGTCCTGGAAGTCGACGGTGTCCTCGTCGATGTCACGGACCATCTCGAGGGCCAGCGGAGCCATCTTGGTCTCGGTGTACCGCGGGGCGGCCGCACCGTCGTTGCCGGGCGAGCCGAAGTTGCCCTGGCCGAGCGCGAGCGGGTAGCGGAGGCTCCACGGCTGGACCAGACGCACCAGCGCGTCGTAGATGGCCGAGTCGCCGTGCGGGTGGAACTGCCCCATGACGTCGCCGACGACGCGCGAGCACTTCGAGAAGGCGCGGTCGGGGCGGTAGCCGCCGTCGTACATCGCGTAGATCACACGACGGTGCACCGGCTTGAGACCGTCGCGCACCTCGGGCAGCGCACGGCCCACGATGACGCTCATCGCGTAGTCGAGGTACGACCGCTGCATCTCGAGCTGGAGGTCGACCTGCTCGACGCTGTCGCGCTTGAGCGCCGCCGCGAACGTGGGGGTGCCCTCGGCGTCGGTGCCCTCGGGGGTGTCTGTCGGCTCGTCGGCCATGATTCTCCGTCTGTCGTGGTCTGCCCCGGTCCGGTCCGCGGGGCGCGGACGTCCTCCGGATCACCGGAGGCGCGCGTCAGATGTCGAGGAAGCGGACGTCTTTCGCGTTCTGCTGGATGAAGTTGCGGCGCGATTCGACGTTCTCGCCCATCAGGGTGTCGAAGATCGTGTCGGCGGCGGCGGCGTCCTCGAGGGTCACCTGCAGCAGGGTGCGGGTCTCGGGATCCATGGTGGTCTCCCAGAGCTCCTTGTAATCCATCTCGCCGAGACCCTTGTAGCGCTGGATGGCGTTGTCCTTCGGGATGCGCTTGCCGGCGGCGCGGCCCGAGACGAGCACCGCGTCGCGCTCGGCGTCGCTGTAGACGTACTCGTGCGGGGCGTTGCTCCACTTGAGCTTGTAGAGCGGCGGCTGCGCGAGGTACACGTAGCCGAGATCGATCAGCGGACGCATGTACCGGAACAGCAGGGTCAGCAGCAGGGTCGTGATGTGCTGGCCGTCGACGTCGGCGTCGGCCATCAGGACGATCTTGTGGTACCTCGCCTTGTCGGGGTTGAAGTCCTCGCCGATGTCGGCGCCGAAGGCCTTGATCATCGCCTGGACCTCGTTGTTGCCGAGGGCGCGGTCGAGGCGGGCCTTCTCGACGTTGAGGATCTTGCCGCGCAGCGGCAGGATCGCCTGGGTCTCGGGATTGCGCCCCTGCACGGCGGAGCCGCCGGCCGAGTCGCCCTCGACGATGAAGATCTCGCTGAGCGACGGGTCCTTGCTCTGGCAGTCCTTGAGCTTGCCGGGCATGCCGTTCGACTCGAGGACGCCCTTGCGGCGGGTCTGCTCGCGCGCCTTGCGGGCGGCCATGCGAGCCTGCGACGCGAGGATGCCCTTGCGGACGATCTCGGTGGCCTGACGCGGGTTGCGGCCGAACCAGTCGGTGATCTGGTCGAAGGTGATCTTCTGCACGAAGGACTTCGCCTCGGTGTTGCCGAGCTTGGTCTTCGTCTGGCCCTCGAACTGCGGCTCGCCGAGCTTGATCGAGATGACGGCGGTCAGACCCTCGCGGACGTCGTCGCCGGTGAGGTTGTCGTCCTTCTCCTTGAGCAGCTTCTGCTCGCGCGCGTAGCGGTTGACCAGCGTGGTCAGCGCGGCGCGGAAACCCTCTTCGTGGGTTCCGCCCTCGTGGGTGTTGATGGTGTTCGCGTAGGTGTGGACGCTCTCCTGATAGGAGGTGTTCCACTGCATCGCGACCTCGAGCGAGATCTTCTTCTCGGTGTCCTCCTGCTCGAAGGCGATGATGTCGTCGTGGACGGTCTCGACCTTCTTCACCGTGTTGAGGTACTCGACGTAGTCGACGAGGCCCTTCTCGTAGTGGAAGACGTCGTGACGGGCCGTGGCGTCGTCCTCCTGGACGCGCTCGTCGCTGAGCTCGATCCGGAGGCCCTTGTTCAGGAAGGCCATCTGCTGGAAGCGCGTGCGGAGCGTCTCGTAGTCGAACTCGACGGTCTCGAAGATCTCGGCGTTCGGCCAGAAGGTGATGGTGGTGCCGGTGGTGTCGTCGGCCTCGCCCTTGGCGAGCGGCGCGACGGGCACGCCGTCGGTGAAGCTCTGGCGGTAGACGTTGCCCTGGCGGCGCACCTCGACGTCGAGCTCGCTCGAGAGCGCGTTGACGACCGAGCTGCCGACGCCGTGCAGACCACCCGAGACGGCGTAGCCGCCGCCGCCGAACTTCCCGCCGGCGTGCAGCACGGTCAGGACGACCTCGACGGTCGATCGACCCTCGACGGGGTGGACGTCGACGGGGATGCCTCGACCGTTGTCGACGACGCGCACGCCGCCGTCCTCGCGCATTGTGATCTCGATGTGGTCGCAGTGGCCGGCGAGGGCCTCGTCGACGGAGTTGTCGACGATCTCGTAGACGAGGTGGTGCAGGCCGCGGGGGCCGGTGGAACCGATGTACATGCCCGGTCGCTTCCGGACGGCCTCGAGACCCTCGAGCACCTGGATCGCACTGGCGCCGTAGGTGTCGTCGGGCTGGGCGTCGGTGGGATTCGGTGACATGTGCGTGCAGGCTCCTGCCGTCTGAGACGAGGTCTGTCACGCTGCCCACGACCCGTGTCGAATGGCTCACGCGCGACCTTCCGAGTCTACCGCAGGCCCGTCCGCGACGGGGCGAAATCCGCCCACAGAGGGATTTTCCGCGCCCTCATGGACGATTCACCCTCGTCACCCGTAGGTATCGCGAGGACCACGCCCTGGAACCGATCTGGGACCGCGTTTCCAGGTAGGGGCGTTGGGTGCCAAGAATCGCACCGACTGGATGCCCGCGTCGGGGTAGCGCTGGACGATGGTCGTCGTGACCTGTCCGCGCATCAGCCGCAGCTGGGTCGCCCACGCCGTCGAGTCGCACTGGACCGTGAGCGTGCCGTCGTCGATCGACACCGGGTGGGAGTGCCCGGACAGCTCGTCGCCGACCAGGGCGGGCCACGCCTCCATCAGCTCGGACTGGGCCAACGGCGAGTTCCAGCCCATCTCGGTCGTCACGCTCGCGAGCACGTCGGCGATGCCGCGGGGCTCTCGCCCGGTGCCGAACGGCTGGCTCGGCGAGCCGAGCTTGATCGCCTTGCGCCGTCGACCGTCGCGCGATCGACCGTTCGGATCGCCGAACACCCGCCGGAACCGCAGGTACACCCGCTGCGCCTCGTCGTCGGGCGGGGTCTCCACCGCAGCAGGAGGCGCGGTGTCGGGCACCGGGGATCCCGCGGCCGTCGACTCGTCGCCCTCGACACCGCTCACGAGGGATCCTCGTCGCCGTCGGCACGGTCGGCGGCGGTTGCGTCGGACGTCGCGTCGACAGTCTCTTCAGAGGTCGCCTCGACGGTCTCGGCGTCGGACCCGCCATCGGATCCGCCGTGCGTCGGGACGGCAGGAGGCGCGGTGTCGGCTGCGTCGTCGACGATCGTCCCCTGCTTGATGCGGACCGTGTGCGCTTTGAGCCTCTGCGGCACGTCGCCCTCGACGGCCGCGGTGATCAGCACCTGCTCGTAGCCCGCGACCTCGTCGGCGAGGCGTTCGCGTCGGGAGCCGTCGAGCTCGGCGAAGACGTCGTCGAGCACGATCACGGGGTCTCCGGTCGACGAGCCCGAGCGCACGACGGCCGCCGAGGCCAGCTTGAGCGCCAGGGCGAACGACCACGACTCGCCGTGACTGGCGTAGCCGCGGGCCGGCAGCCCGTTGAGCGAGAGGAAGAGGTCGTCGCGGTGCGGCCCGACCAGGGTGAGGCCCCGGTCGAGTTCGGAGGGACGGACCCGGGCGAGCGCCTCGCGGAACACGTCGGGGACCTGCTCGGCCGCGATGGGCTCCTCGGGGGCGTCGGCCGCGGCCGCCGTCTCGTCGTCGGGCACGGACCCGCGGATGCTCAGCACCGTGGAGAGCCGGGCGGCGTGGTCCTCGCCGGCGACGGCCGCGTAGGCGCGGGCCACCTCGGGAGCGAGGTCGGCGGCGAGGCGATCTCGCGCGACGATGAGCTCGCTGCCGAGCGCGACGAGCCGTTCGTCCCAGATGTCGAGGGTGCCGAGCTGGCCGGCCTTGACCCCGCTCGCGCGCGCCGACTTGAGGAGGGTGTTGCGCTGTTTCAGCACGCGGTCGTAGTCGGTCTGCACACCCGAGAAGCGCGGCGACCGGGTGACGAGCAGCTCGTCGAGGAATCGGCGACGGCCCGACGGCTCGCCCCGCACGAGCGCGAGGTCTTCGGGGGCGAACAGCACGCTGGTGAAGTAGCGCGGCAGCTCGCGCGGCTTGATCGCGCCGCGGTTGATCTGGGCCCGGTTCGCCGACGACCGGTTGATCTGCACCTCGGCGAGGAGCTCGCGGCCGTCGGCCTCGAGGCGCGCCCGGACGATCGCCGAGTCGGTGCCCTGCCGGATGAGCGCCGCGTCGCTCGAGACCCGGTGCGAGCCGAGGCTGGAGAGGTAGCCGAGCGACTCGACCAGATTGGTCTTGCCCTGGCCGTTGCGGCCGACGAAGAGGTTCGGCCCGCGCGCGAGGCCGACTTCCGCGGAGGTGTAGTTCCGGAAGTCGGTCAGACTGAGATGCAGTACTCGCACGCGGGCCGGAGAGGCGCTAGGCCTTCTTGACCGCGTGGCCACCGAACTGGTTGCGCAGCGCGGCGACGGCCTTCATGGTCGGCGAACCCTCGCCCTGACGCGAGACGAAGCGCGCGAAGATCGAGGCGCTGATCGTCGGCATGGGCACGGCGTGGTTGATCGCCTCTTCGAGGGTCCAGCGGCCCTCGCCGCTGTCTTCGACGTAGCCGGAGATCTCGGCCAGCTTGGGGTCGGACTCGAGGGCCAGGACCATGAGCTCGAGCAGCCAGGAACGCACGACGGTGCCGCGCTGCCAGGCCTTGAAGGTCCCGGGGACGTCCTTGATGAGGTCCGAACGGGCTTCGAGGAGCTCGTAGCCCTCGCCGTACGCCTGCATGATCGCGTACTCGATGCCGTTGTGCACCATCTTGGCGTAGTGGCCCGCACCGGTGTCGCCGGCGTGGACGAAGCCCTCCTCGCGGGGGCCCTCGGGGCGGAGCGCGTCGAAGATGGGCTGCGCGAGGGCGACGTTCTCGGCGGAGCCGCCGACCATCAGGCCGTAGCCGTTCTCCTTGCCCCAGACGCCACCGGACACACCGGCGTCGATGTACTTGATGCCCTTGTCGCCGAGCAGCTTCTCGTTCGCGAAGTCGCTGGTGAACTTCGAGTTCCCGCCGTCGATGACCAGGTCGCCCTCGGAGAGCTCCTTCGAGAGCTCCTCGATGACGCCGGCGGTGATGTCGCCGGCGGGGACCATGACCCAGACGATGCGGGGGCCGGGCAGACCCGCTGCGAGGTCGGCGAGCGTCGCGACGTCGGAGACGGCGGGGTTGGCGTCGTAACCGGTCACCTCGATGCCCTTGTCGCGGAGGCGGGCACGCATGTTGTTGCCCATTTTGCCGAGACCGACGAGGCCGATGTGCATGAGTTTCCTTTGTTCGTGGGAGGCGCGGGTGGGCGCCTGCATCGTGTCGCGCGTCTAGCGCAGGAGGAGGTTGGGCTGCAGCAGGTACTTGTAGCTGTCAGCCCCTGCCTGGTCCTTGGACGACTGACTGGTGATCAGCACGGGACCGGGCTTGTTCGGGTTCTCCGTCTTGGTGAAGGAGATGCGGACGAACTCGGAGTGAACCGCTCCGAGGCCGTCGAGGAGGAACTGCGGCTTCAACGAGACCACCGTGTCCTCTCCCGTCAACAACGCATCGATCGACTCTGACGCCTGCGCTTGCTCACTGCCGATGGCCTCGAGGGTGAGGCCGTCGATGGTGAACGTGAATCTGAGGGCCGCCTCGCGCTCGAGCACGAGCGAGACGCGGCGGACCGACTCGACGAGCTCGGCCGTGTTGATCACGGCGTAGTTCTCGACGGTCTCGGGGAAGAGCCGTTTCACGGGCGGGAAGTTGCCCTTGATCAGCAGGGAGGTGACGGTCTTGTTGCCGGCCTGGAAGGCGATCAGCTCGCGGTCGTCCGTGCCGGTGATGGAGACCGAGACGGTGCTCGCACTGCCGAAGGTCTTGCCGACCTCCTGCAGGGTGCGGGCAGGGACGAGAGCGGTGGTCGTCTCGGTGCTGGCGGCGGTGCCGGGATCGAAGTCGATGCCGCGGACCGCGACGCGGTAGCGGTCGGTCGCCACGAGCGAGAGCGCGTTCTCGGTGACCTCGAGCTGGACGCCGGTGATGACGGGGGTGACGTCGTCGCGGGACGCGGCGACGGCGACCTGCGACACGGCGAGGGCGAAGCGGTCGCCGGGTACGACGCCGGAGCGGTCGCCGACCGTCGGCAGGGTCGGGTACTCCTCCACGGGCATGCTCAGCAGCGAGAAGTTGGCGGAACCGCAGCTCACGGCGATGCGGTTCTCGTCTGTGGAGAACGTGACCGGGGCGTTCGGCAGCCTGCTCGCGATGTCGGCCAGGAGGCGACCCGAGACGAGGATCGTGCCCGGTTCGTCGACCTCGGCGGGGATCTGCGTCTGAGCGGAGACCTCGTAGTCGAACGACGAGAGCGTGAGGCCGTCCGCATGAGCCTCGATGAGCACGCCGCTCAGGATCGGGAGCGTCGTGCGCTGGGGAAGGAGCTTCACCGCGAACGAGACGGCATCGCTGAAGACGTCACGGTTGACCTGGAACTTCACGCGGGGACCCCTATCGACTACCTGCTCGTGGATGGCCGGTTAATACTGGCACAGCATTCAGACCCCTGGTCCCGGGGTCCGGACCGCCCTCGACCTGTCCACAAGGTTGTCTCCTGATCAATTTCTTGTAATGAGGATTAACAGTCTTAACCGTTGTGCACAGTGTGGATAACCTGTTAAAAACCCCGCGGCCAGAGGGAACTACAACCGTGTGACTTGTGCACTCGATGTGGATCGGGGTGGCGAAGTCCCGGACGACCAGGGGTGGGTCGAGGTGTCGTTCCCACAGGGTCCTGTCATTCGTGAACAACCGGCCCCCACGTTATCCCCAACTTTCCACAGGTTATCCACACTGTGGGATCGTTCGGTCGTCTAGCGACCTCGAGCGCGCCTCCTGGGGCCCGGAGGGACGACGAACGGGCGCCGACCGAGGGTCGACGCCCGTATGGACGGTGCTGCCGGGAGGGGCGGACCTCGCCCCTCGACCGAGCGCTTATTTGTAGCGGGTGTCCTGCTTGATGCGGCTCGTGAGCTCGGTCACCTGGTTGTAGATCGACCGGCGCTCCTTCATCAGCTCGCTGATCTTCTTGTTCGCGTACATCACCGTCGTGTGGTCGCGGTTGCCGAACAGCTGGCCGATCTTGGGGAGCGACAGACTGGTCAGCTCGCGACAGAGGTACATGGCGATCTGTCGGGCGGTGGCGATCGCCTGCGACCGCGACGAGCCGTAGAGGTCGTCGACCGAGAGCTTGAAGTAGTCGGCCGTGTGATTGATGATGTCGACCGGCGCGATGATGTTGTCCTCGTCGAGCGTGATGAGGTCCTTCAGCACCGTCTGCACCAGCGCGAGGTCGACGGCCGTGCGGTTGAGGCTGGCGAAGGCCGTGACGCGGATCAGCGTGCCCTCGAGCTCGCGGATGTTGCTCGACACCTTGGTCGCGATGAACTCGAGCACCTCGTCGCGGATCTGCAGCTTCTCGCTCTGCGCCTTCTTGCGGAGGATCGCGATGCGCGTCTCGAGGTCGGGCGCCTGGACGTCGGTGATCAGACCCCACTCGAAGCGCGAGCGCATGCGGTCCTCGAAGCCGGTCAGATGCTTCGGGGGCAGGTCGCTGGTGATGACCAGCTGCTTGTCGTGGTCGTGCAGCGTGTTGAAGGTGTGGAAGAACGCCTCCTGGGTGCTGTCCTTCCCCTGCAGGAACTGGATGTCGTCGATCAGCAGGATGTCGATCTCGCGGTACCGCTGCTGGAACAGGCTCGACCGGTTGTTGGCGATCGAGTTGATGAAGTCGTTCGTGAACTCCTCGCTGCTGACGTAGCGGACGCGGATGCCCGGGTACATCGTCTCGGCGTAGTGGCCGATGGCGTGGAGGAGGTGCGTCTTGCCCAGTCCGGACTCGCCGTAGATGAAGAGCGGGTTGTACGCCTTGGCCGGCGCCTCGGCCACCGCGACCGCGGCGGCGTGGGCGAAGCGGTTGGACGCCCCGATGACGAAGTTGTCGAAGCTGTACTTCGGGTTCAGCCGCGAGTCGTTGCGCTTGCCCGTCGTGGGCGACTCGACCGGGGTCGGCACGAAGGGCGCCTCGATGTAGTGGGCCGGCTCGGTCTGCTCGGGTTGCTGGGTGAGCGTGTCGGGCGTGATGTCGGGGTTCACCGTGATGGCGAAGCTCGCGACGGAGTCGTCGCCGAGCGCGGCGATGGACTCGAGGAGGGGACCGCGGATGCGCTGCTCGAGCATCCCCCGGGTGAGATCGTTCGGCACCTCGAGGTAGAGGGTGCCGCCGAGCACGCCCTTCGGCTCGACGAGGCTGATGAACCCGTGGAGCTGCGGAGTGATCCGGTCGTCCGTCGTCAGGGTCGCCAGCACGGACCGCCAGAGGTCCTGGACCGGATCGACGGTGTTCGCCACGAGGTTTCTCTTTCTGCCGGTGATCTGCTGCTGGGCGCGCCGGGCCCGGTGGGGGCCGCGACTTCTCGGCGGACCGACTTATGCACAGCTTTCTCCACGGGTCGGCGGTGGCCGATTCGCCGGGGAGAGGTGCTCGATCCCCGTAACTACGCGGATCTGGAGCGGGAGATACCCACCCTAGTTCGGAAGAGTATGTCTTCTGCAATCGGAGTTTTCAACACTGTGGATAAACGGCTCGCAGACTGGCGTTTGACCGCAGGGCCGATGCCGCGTACTTTTAATCAGTTGATTTCAGCCAGTTGGGCTGTACAAGACTTCTCGGATCATGGCAGCAGGCCAGGTCCGCATCCCTGGAGAAAACACCATGAGCAAGAGAACGTTCCAGCCGAACAACCGTCGCCGCGCCAAGAAGCACGGCTTCCGTGCCCGCATGCGCACCCGTGCGGGTCGCGCCATCCTCGCCGCTCGTCGTGGCAAGGGTCGCACCGAACTCTCCGCGTAGTCGCACCCGGTGTTGGCCAGAGCCAACCGGATCGTCCGCGCAGACGACTACCGAAACACCGTGCGCCGTGGCCGCAAGTCGGCCACGGCGCATTCGGTCGTCTACGTCCGTCGTCGTGACGACGACGCGATCCGGTTCGGCTTCATCGTGGCCAAGACCGTCGGCAACGCCGTGGTCCGCAACACCGTGCGGCGTCGGCTCAAGGGCGTCTGCCACGAGCTGCTGCCGGGCATGCCCGCGGGGACGGACATCGTGATCCGCTCCCTGCCAGGCAGCATCGACGTTTCCTGGTCTACCCTGCTGAAGGACATCTCAGGGGTCGTCGACAAGGTCGTGAAAGCGTGAGAGAACTCGTACTGTTCGTGGCGTTGCTTCCTCGCAACGCGGCGATCGTCGTGCTCCGCGCCTATCGGGCGGTCATCTCTCCCCTCTACGGCGAGGTCTGCCGGTACCACCCCTCGTGCTCGCGGTACGCGCTCGAGGCGATCCAGCGGTACGGCGTCGTCGCCGGCTCCGCCCGGGGCGCCTGGCGGATCGCGCGGTGCAACCCCTGGTCCGCGGGCGGGATCGACGATGTTCCCGAGCCTCGAACACAGAACTTCTCGATCACGGGCTTCGGCTTCGTGATCCCCCGCCGCCCCGAACGAGCCGAGGCTCCGACCGGAACGCGCGGACTCCTCGTACAGAGCCACGGAAAGGGCTGACCCGAACACCATGGGCTTCATCGACACCATCCTCTGGCCCCTCAAGTGGGTCGTCGAGGCGATCCTCGTCGGCTTCCACGAACTGCTCACCGGTGTGGGCATGGGGTTCGACTGGGGCGGAACCTGGGTGCTCTCGATCGTCGGCCTGGTGCTCGTCGTCCGCGCGCTGCTGATCCCGATCTTCGTCCGTCAGATCAAGAGCCAGCGGCGGATGATGGAGATCGCGCCCCGGCTCAAGAAGATCCAGGACAAGTACAAGGGCAAGCGAGACCAGTTCAGCCGCGAGGCCATGTCGCGCGAGACCATGGCGCTGTACAAGGACACCGGCACCAACCCGCTCAGCTCCTGCCTGCCGCTGCTGATCCAGATGCCGATCTTCTTCAGCCTGTTCTCGGTGCTGCAGAACGCTCAGCGCGAGGGCGTCGGCGTCGGCCTGCTCAACCAGGCGCTGTCCACCTCGTTCGGCGAGGCCACCCTCTGGGGTGCGCCTCTGAAGGAGACCTTCCTCAGCGCCACCACCTGGGAGGTCCGCCTCATCGCCGCCGGCATGGTCATCGTCATGACCGCGTCGCAGTTCATCACCCAGCTGCAGATCGTCTCGAAGAACATGTCGCCCGAGACCAAGGCGAGCCCCATGTTCAAGCAGCAGCGCATGCTCCTCTACGTGCTGCCCCTCGTGTTCGTCTTCTCGGGTCTGTCGTTCCCCCTCGGCGTCATGTTCTACTGGCTGACCTCGAACATCTGGACGATGGCCCAGCAGTTCATCGTCATCCGCAACATGCCGACGCCCGGCAGCGAGGCCGCTCTGGCCCGCGAGGAGCGACTGGCGCGCAAGCAGCAGCGCAAGGGTCTGCCCACCATCACGGTCACCGAGATCGAGTCCGCCCCGGCCGTCCCGAAGACGACCCAGCGCACCCAGCCCGTGGGCAAGAACCGCGCCAAGAAGCAGAACGGCAACAAGAAGTGACGAGCGAGATGGACGACACCGACGTGACCAGCACGCAGCCCGACGCGGCGAACCCCTCCCCCGAGGAGGCACGGGGCGACGACGCGACGACCGCACCGTCCGAGACCGACGGCCCCCGCGCCTCCTCGGCCTCCGAGGTCGACGAGGGCGAGATCGCCGCCGACTACATCGAAGAGCTGCTCGACATCTGCGACTTCGACGGCGACATCGACATCGAGGTCCGAGCCGGTCGTTCGTACATCTCGGTCGACTCCAGCGGTGAGGGCAACCTGCGCGTGCTGTCGAAGCCCGACACCGTCAACGCCCTGCAGGAGCTCACCCGGATCGCGGTGCAGACCAAGACCGGCGAGTTCTCGCGGTTGATCCTCGACATCGGCGGATCGCGGGCGACCCGCGAGGCCGAGCTGGGCGCCATGGTCGACCGTGCCGTCGAGAAGATCGAAGAGGGAGCGACCGCCGCGTCGCTTCCGCCCATGTCGTCGTACGAGCGCAAGCTGGTCCACGACATCGTCGCGGCTCGTGGCTTCACCTCGGAGTCCGAGGGCGAAGGTCGCGACCGCCACACCGTCATCACCCGCGCCTGACGACGCCCGTCGTCTCCCCCGATGCCTGACTTCAGTACCCTCGAGCCCGAGCCCGCCGTCGCGGCCGAGATCTTCGGCGACCGCATCGACGTGGTCCGGCGGTACGCGGCCGACCTCGCGCAGTACGGCGAGGAGCTCGGCCTGATCGGGCCGCTCGAACTGCCGCGCCTGTGGACGAGGCACATCGTGAACTCCGGTCTGGTGGCTCCGCTGCTCGTCGACGGCCGCATCGGCGACGTCGGCTCCGGCGCCGGCCTCCCGGGTCTGGTCCTCGCCGCCGCCCGACCGGCCGCGACCCTCGTGCTGATCGAGCCGATGGAGCGTCGCACCGACTGGCTGCGTGCCGAAGCCGATCGCATGGGACTCACCAACGTCGAGATCGTCCGAGCCCGCGCCGAGGAGGTCGAGCTCGACGGCTGGCTGGATCAGGTCACGGCCCGCGCGGTGTCGGCTCTGTCGAAGCTGATCCCCCTGACGGCCCCGCTCGTGAAGACCGGCGGCCAGCTCATCCTGATGAAGGGCGCGAAGGTCGGCGCCGAGGTGGACGCGGCCCGCAAGGTCATCGCCAGGAACCACCTCGTGGACGTCGAGGTGCTCGAGCTCGGTGTCGGCCTCGTCGACGACGCCGAGATCACTCGCGTCTTCCGGGCCACTCTGGCCTGACCGTCGACTGCTCGACGCGGCTCGCGTCGCTCACGGAGGGGGGCGGACGCCGGAACCGGCTCCACAGGAGCCGATCTGAGCGTCGGAGGTTCGCGGTGCCCGAGCGATTCCGACGATCGGGCGCTGAGATCGCGTTCTGATCCCCTTCTACTGACGGCGTGTCTCATCTGACGGTGATAAGGGGCTTGATCAGCAATTACGTCCTTCGACATGACTTCGGTGCTCGCCACGGCGGCTTTGTCGGTCGCGCAAGCTAAAGTTGAGCCCGTGCCCGCCAGTCGTGCCGCCGAGTGCGGCCCGCGACTGTTCCCCTCGGGCGGCATCCACGTTGTTCCACGTGAAACATGGCGATTCGGAGAATCCATCCGGTGAGTTCCTCCACTGACTACGACGGCACCACTCCCCTGGCGCGGGAGCTGGCCGACCTCAACCGGCGGAAGGCGGCGCTGTCTCGAGCGCCTCTTCCCCCTCCCGCCGAGACACGGGTCCTCACCGTGTCCAACCAGAAGGGCGGCGTCGGCAAGACGACGACGACCGTCAACCTGGCGGCAGCACTCGCCCGGAGCGGGGCCCGTGTCCTGGTGATCGACCTCGATCCCCAGGGAAACGCCTCCACCGCCCTGGGTGTCGACCACCGCGCTGACACTCCCAGCGTCTACGACGTCATCGTCAACGACGGGAACATGGACGACGTCGTCCAGCAGAGCCCCGAGTTCGAGACGCTGTTCTGCATCCCTGCGACCATCCACCTCGCCGGCGCCGAGATCGAGCTCGTGTCGCTCGTCGCCCGGGAGCAGAGGCTCCGGACGGCATTGGAGGCGCACCTCCAGCGGACCGAGGCGGCCGGTCAGCGCTACGACTACGTCTTCATCGACTGCCCGCCGTCGCTCGGGCTCCTGACGATCAATGCCTTCGTCGCTGCAGGAGAAGTCCTGATCCCGATCCAGTGCGAGTATTACGCCCTCGAGGGTCTGAGTCAGCTGCTGCGCAACATCCAGCTGATCGAGAAGCACCTCAACCCCCGTCTGGCCGTGTCGAGCATCCTCCTGACCATGTACGACGGACGCACCAATCTCGCGCAGCAGGTCGTGGCCGATGTGCGCGAGCACTTCCCCAAGGAGGCGCTCACGACCCTCATCCCCCGCTCGGTGCGCATCAGCGAGGCGCCGGGCTACGGGCAGACCGTCATCAGCTACGACCAGAACTCCCCCGGCTCGATCTCGTACCTCGAGGCGGCCGCCGAACTCGCACACCGAGGAGCACCCCAGTAGTGGCTACCAAGAGAACCGGACTCGGGCGCGGAATCGGCGCCCTCATCCCCGTGAACGACGACTCGCAGGGTCGCCCTGTCGACGTGTTCTTCCCGACCGCGCAGCAGACCGCGGAAGACCTCGTCGCGGTGCCCGGCGCGCGACTCGCGAACCTCAACCCGCTCGACATCGTCCCCAACGCCCAACAGCCCCGGACGGAGTTCCGCCAGGAGGAGCTGTCGGAGCTCGTCACGTCCATCCGCGAGGTCGGCGTCCTGCAGCCGATCGTCGTGCGACCCCTCCCCGCCAAGGGCGGGAAGTCGTCGGCTCCCGTCCAGTACGAACTGGTCATGGGCGAGCGTCGACTCCGAGCGACCAAGGAGCTCGGCCTGGCGACGATCCCCGCGATCGTCAAGGACACGGCCGACGACGCGATGCTGCGTGACGCTCTGCTCGAGAACCTGCACCGGGCGGAGCTCAACCCGCTCGAAGAAGCGTCCGCCTATCAGCAACTTCTCGCGGATTTCGGAATCACCCAGGACGAGCTCGCCACCAAGATCGGTCGGAGCCGGCCGCAGATCACGAACACGCTGCGTCTGCTGCGTCTTCCGGCCAGCGTGCAGCGGCGTGTGGCGTCCGGTGTCCTGTCCGCAGGTCATGCGCGAGCGATCCTCTCGACCGGTGACCCGGTTCTGATGGAGCGTCTGGCGGAGAAGATCGTCAACGAGGACCTCTCGGTGCGTCAGGCCGAGGCGATCGCTGCCGGCACTCCGGGCAAGCCCAAGACGACGCGGACGGCAGGACGTCACCAGGCGCACCTCGACGAGATCGCCGAGGGGCTGGGCGACCGTCTCGAGACTCGCGTGAAGGTCAATCTGGGTGCCCGGAAGGGATCGATCACGATCGACTTCGCCACCATCGACGATCTCAACCGGATTCTGGGTGAATTGGGCCAGGAAGCCGTCCTCGATTAGGTCGGCAGTCGACCACGTAGCTGGTTTCACGTGAAAC
>NZ_BJUV01000018.1 GCF_007988805.1 Frigoribacterium faeni
CCGCCCGCGAGCTCGCGGGCGAGGGCGGCGAGATCGGCGGGAGGGGCGGTGAGGGGCGTCTGCTCGAGGTGCTCGACGAACTCGGTGGTCGCGCCGGCGACGGCCGCGAGATCGTCCCAGTCCATCATCGAGTCGGGGTGCACGGTCGGCCGGATCTCGACGAGCGACGTGGCGGTGAGCGACAGCTGCCGGTGCGGCAGCAGCACCTCGAACGACGACACCCGGGTGCCCCAGTAGTCGATGTACTCGTGCGTGGCCGCGACCGGTTCGATGCGCAGGTGCGACGAGAGGACGAACTGCCCCTCCGTGTGCGCCGGCAGCATGCGCGCCTCGTTGTAGCTCGCCACGGCCTCGCCCTTGTACGAGAAGCCGGTCAGGTGCCGGATCCGCAGTCGGCTCACGATCGCTCACCGACCCAGGTCGGTGCGGCGCTCGTCGGGAAGTACCGCTGGCGGATCGCCTCGGAGGCGGCGCTGGTGGCCTCCTGCACGGCGTCCATCTGGGCGGGGAGGTCCTCCAGGATCTCGGCGATCGGCTTGTACTCGAGCTCGCTCCGCATCTGGCCGAGGATGCGCACCCCGCTGTCGGAGGCGGCCACCCGGTGGTTGGTCGGCTCGACCTCCCGGAGGCACGACTCGGCCCGACTGATCGCGAACAGCACGCTGCGCGGGAAGAGCCGGTCGAGCAGGAGGAACTCCGCCGCGTTGCGCGCGCTCGGCACCCCCTTGTAGGTGCGGAGGTAGGCCTCGTAGGCGCCGCACGAACGCAGGATCGTCGTCCACGACGGCCCCGACGCCTCGGTGAGCGTGCGGGTCGCGAGCAGCCGAGCGGTCATGTCGGCCCGCTCGATCGAGCGTCCGAGGGTGAAGAACTGCCACACCTCGTCGCGGCTCGTCGCCGATTCGATGATGCCGACGGCCAGGGCGCTGCGCTCGCGCACCCAGCCGAAGAACTCGTGCACCTTGTCGCCGGCCACCTTGCGGGGCATGCGCGCCCGCGTGGTGTTCAGGCACTCCCAGAGCTCGGTCGAGACGATCTCGCGCGCCCGCCGGGCGTTCTCGCGGGCGGCGCCCAGCGAGTACGCGATCGACGCCGGGTTGTGCCGGTCGACGGCGAGCATCGAGAGCACGTCGCCGCGGGTGAGCACGACGTCGTCGGGGGCGTCGCTGCCCATGACGGCGAGCAGGCTGCGGCAGGCGGCGTCCTCCTCGATCCACGGGTCCTCGAGCAGCAGCTGGAGATGGACGTCCAGGATGCGCGCGGTGCCGTCGGAGCGCTCGATGTACCGCCCGATCCAGAACAGGCTCTCGGCGATGCGGCTCAGCATGATGACCCTTCGATGGCGGTGGACTGTTGCTGCTGCTGCGCCTGCTGGTCGTTGCGCGGATCGTCCTGCGGGGCGTGGTCGGGACTGTGATCGCCCGGCGGGGCCGCCGCCGCGATGATCGGGATCGACTGCGTCGGGGTCGTCTGCTCGGCGATCAGGGCGCTCACGTCGTGACCCGCCCAGGTGTTCACGTCGCCGCCGACGATCCAGGTGTCCTTCGAGCCGCCGCCCTGGCTGCTGTTGACGACGAGCTGCCCCTCGGGCAGCGCGACGCGGGTCAGCCCGCCCGGCAGCACCCAGACGTCGTCGCCGTCGTGCACCGCGAACGGCCTCAGGTCGGCGTGCCGGGGGCGGAGGCCCTCGTCGACGAGGGTCGGGATCGTGCTCAGCTGGACCACCGGCTGCGCGATCCAGCCGCGGGGATCCTCCAGGAGGCGGGCGCGCAGGTCGTCGAGCTCGCGGCGGCTCGCGGCGGGTCCGACCACGAGGCCCTTGCCGCCCGAGCCGTCGACCGGCTTCACGACGAGCTCGTCGAGCCGGTCGAGCACCTCCTCGAGGGCGGCCGGGTCCTCGAGACGCCAGGTGCGCACGTTCGGGAGCAGCGCCTCCTCGCCCAGGTAGTACCGGATGAGCTCGGGCAGGTACGTGTAGACGAGCTTGTCGTCGGCCACGCCGTTGCCCACCGCGTTCGCGATGGTCACGGTGCCGAGGCGAGCGGCCATCAGGAGGCCCGGCGAACCCAGCACGGAGTCGGCCCGGAACTGCAGCGGGTCGAGGAACTCGTCGTCGACGCGGCGATAGATGACGTCGACCCGTTCGGGGCCGCCGGTGGTCCGCATGAAGACGCGCCCGCCGGAGCAGTAGAGGTCGCGCCCCTCGACCAGCTCGACGCCCATCAGCCGGGCCAGCAGGGTGTGCTCGTAGTAGGCCGAGTTGAAGACGCCGGGCGTCAGCACGACGACCGTGGGCTCGTCGACCCCCGACGGCGCGCTCTTCTTCAGCGCCGAGAGCAGCCGGTTCGGGTAGTCGCCGACCGGGCGCACCCGCATCGAGACGAACAGCTCGGGCAGGGTCTGCGCCATGACCCGCCGGTTCGAGATGACGTAGCTGACGCCGCTCGGCACGCGCACGTTGTCCTCGAGCACGCACCAGGCGCCGGCCTCGTCGCGGATCAGGTCGATGCCCGAGACCTGGATGCGCACGCCGTTGGCCGGCTCGATGCCCGCCGCCTGGCGGTGGAAGTGACTCGACGAGGTCAGCAGACTCGCGGGGATCACCCCGTCGGCGACGGCGCGCTGCGGGCCGTAGACGTCGGCGAGGAACGCCTCGAGCGCCTTCACCCGCTGCTTGATGCCCTTCTCGACGCCCGACCATTCGTCCTGCTCGACCACGCGCGGCACCGCGTCGAGCGGGAACGGCCGCTCCTCGCCGGCGAAGTCGAAGGTGACGCCCTGGGCGAGGTACGAGTCGGCGAGAGCGGCGGTGCGACCGCGGAGGTCGTCCTGCGTCATGCCCTCGAGCGTCGCGTGGATGTCGGCGTAGGCGCGCCGGGCCCGCCCCTCGGACTCGAACATCTCGTCCCAGGCGGTCGGAGCGGTGCGGGTGCTGGCGGCGATGCCGCTCGTGCGGCTGCCGCCGCGCAGACCCGGGCGGCGGCCGCCGCCGCGACCCGTCGTGGCCGCGTATCCGTCGAAGAGGTCGCCCATGGCACGACCGTACCGACGGGGTGTTGCGGGGGTGTTTCCACCCGGGGGCGGGGGTGTTGCGCCGCCGCCGTAGCCCCTGCGGCAGGCGAGCCTCGGTCGTGGAGATGAGGGGACGTCATCCGAGCGGACGACATCCGGTAACGGAAGCGCAACGGGCCTGTCCGAGCCCCCACCGGACACGTACGTTCGGTGGTGTCGACCTCGGATCGCCGGGTCGACGGTTCATCGCCCTCCGTGGATCGGGGCGCATCGGACGGGGATCGATCCACACGAAGGGCTTCATCATGAACACCACCTGGCAGAGGGCGCTGGCCATCCCGGCGACCGTCTCGATCGCGCTCGGAGGAGCGCTGATCTCCGTCGCTCCGGCCATGGCCGCCGAGCCCGCCGTCACGCCGACCAGCGAGACGAGCGCCCCGCCGGCCCCCGACGCCGTCGTCACCGAGACCCCCGCCGCGGTCGAGACCCCCGCCGAGGAGGCGCTGATCACCGACCCGACGGAGGCACCGGTCGCCGAGACGCCCGCGACCGACGCACCCGCCGAGGTCCCGATCGACGACGCCGTCGAGACCCCCGCCGAGGAGGCGCCGGTCGCCGACCCGACGGAGGCACCGGTCGCCGAGACGCCCGCCACCGACGCCGACGCCGAGGTCCCGGCCGACGACGCCGACGAGAGCCTGGTCGGCGCCGCCGCCATCGCCGCCGCCCCGGTCGTCACCAGCCCGGCCCCGGAGAGCACCGTCACGGTGACCCCGCAGGACGGCGGCACGCCCAGGAAGTCGCCCGTTACGTTCACGGGCACGGCCCAGCCCGGCGCCGTCGTGAAGATCCGGCTCGACCCGAGCTCGGCGATCTCCGGCGTGCAGTACGCCGAGGTCCCCGTGGCCGCCGACGGCAGCTGGAGCACGACGCTGACGATCGCGAACACGGTCTGGGATCTGACCACCCGTCAGTACGAGGCCGGTGCCGACGGCGCCCCCACCGGGGTCGCCTCGCCCGAGACGAAGCTGAGATTCGTCCTGAAGCTCGCCCTCGAGGACGCCCCCGCCGCACCCGTCATGATCTCGCCCGTCAATGGTGCGCAGATCGAGCCGACCGTCGCGCAGGGCGCGAACGGCGACGTCGCGCCGGTCCGCATCGTCATCACCGGCGTCCCCGGCGCCAAGGCCGAGTTCTCGTACCGCGAGATCGGCGGCAACGGCTATCGCACGGCCGTGCCGGAGCCGACCATCCCCGCCTCGGGCACGCTCACCTACGACGCGTACATCCCCGCGGGCAAGTGGCGGATCAGCACGCGTCAGTACCTCGTGACGGCCGCGGGCACGCAGCTCAGCGAGAAGTCGGCCATCTCCGGCGGCCGGGCGATCGACCTGCACCCGAAGAACCTCGCCGCCCCGACCATCACCTCGCCGCGGGCCGGCGCGGTCGTGCCGACGACGGTCGAGTATCCGACCGACTACATCGGCGCCTCCGAGGACGCCGCCTTCCCGTCGCGCCCGACGGCGGAGATCCGCATCGAGGGCACCGGCATCGCCGGCGGGTACGTCGACCTCACCACCACGGGAGGCGGGTACTCCGGCCGCTACGCCGTCCCGGTCGGCGCCGACGGCCGCTGGTCGTTCCTCTCGTACGAGCAGCCCGGCCGCATCACCTACAGCGCCCGATCGGCGACCTACGCCGACGAGCGGTCGTACGACACCGACGCCATCCGTCGCGTGTCCGAGACCACCTCGATCGGCTTCACCGTCGAGGACCGCGGCGTCGGCGCCGTGACCCCCGCCGGCTCGACCGGAGGCGCCGGCACCGCGACGGGGACGGGCACCTCCGCGGGAGCCGGCGTCGGCCCCGGCGGCTCGGCCCTGGCCTACACCGGCACCGACGAGCGCACGGCGACCGTGGGCCTGATCGGCGGCCTCCTGGTCGCCCTCGGACTCGGCGCCCTGGTCGTCGCACGCCGCCGCCGCTCCCTCTGATCCGTCGTCCGCTGCGATCCGCAGTCGAGGAGGTGGTGGTCGGGTCCCCGGGACCCGACCCGCGCCTCCTCGGCTCGGTGGACATCCCCCCAGCCGGAGGGACTAGCGTCGGATGAACCACTGAACGTCCCATCGGGAGGACCACATGCGTTTCCGTTACCTCGTCATCGCCCTCATCGCGTTCGTCGCGTACACCTACGGCGCCAAGGCCGGCAAGGGTCGCTACAAGGAGATCTCGAACTACCTCGGCTCGTTCTGGAACGACCCCAAGGTGAAGAAGGCTCGCGCACAGGCGAAGAAGGACGTGACGAAGGCCCGCAAGGCCGCGGTCAAGAAGGCCAAGAAGCTCTCCAACTGAGCCACCGCTGAACGAGACCCCCGCCGACTCCGGTCGCCGGGGGTCTCGTCGTGTGACCGGTGGGCGCGAGTAGCATCGCGGCATGCCCGAGGGTGACAGCGTCTACCTCCTCGCCGCGAGGCTCCGTCCCGCGCTCGTCGGGCGACTCGTCGCCGACGGAGAACTGCGGTCGGGCGACGCCGCCGGGACGCGGCTCGCGGGGCGGCGGATCACCGAGCTCGACACGCACGGCAAGCATCTGCTGACCCGGTTCGACGACGGCACGACGCTGCACACGCACCTGCGTCTGCAGGGGTCGTGGACGCTCACGGGGGCGGGTCGCGCACTCCCCCGGCGTCTGCACCCGCAGGTGCGGGTGCGGGCCCGGCTCGACGACGGCCGGACGCTGTGGGGCGTCGACGTCCCCGTCGTGGACCTGGTGCCCACCGAAGCGGAGCGCACCCTGATCGGACATCTCGGCCCCGACCCGCTCCGCGACGACTGGGATGCCGAGGAGGCGCGGCGCCGGCTCGCCGCACGGCCCGACGTCACCGTCCGAGCGGCCCTGCTCGATCAGCGCCCGATGGCCGGCCTCGGCAATCTGTGGGCCAACGAGGTGGGTTTCCTGCGCGGGGTCCACCCCGCGACGCCTCTCGCCCACGTCGACCTGGGGAGACTCGTCGACGTCGCCGCGCGCGCCCTCCGCTTCTCCGTCAGGACACCGGGCGCGTACCAGGTGACGACGGGTCGGACGCGGCGGGGTGAGACGCACTGGGTCGTCGGGCGGGCCGGGCGCCCGTGCCTCCGCTGCGGCACCCCCGTGTCAGCCCTCGACGACCCGCCCGCTCAGGACGGCGGCACGCGACGAGCGTGGTGGTGCCCCCGCTGTCAGCCGGCCGCTCCCTGACCGGCGGATCGACGCGTCGAGCGCTTCTCGTCGTCCGTCGGGTCAATCAGGCAGCTCGACGACGGTCAGCCGGGCGAGCATCGTCGCGGGGTCGTCGACACCGAGCGCGAGGAGCAGGTCCGCCCAGAGACGGCAGAGGTTGTACTGCGTCCGAGGCTCCTCGAAGCCGTTGTCCTCCGCCGTGACCAGCCCGTAGCTCGCTGCGAAGAACTGGGTCACGATCTCGCTCGCGGCTCGCGTCGTGACCAGGTCGCCCTCGCTGATGCTGCGCGCGATCATCTGCTCACCCGTCGCTCGCCACTGGAGGTCCCCGGCCGGGAACGAGAGCTCAGCGGCACGCTGCTCGAACGTCAGACGAGCCGCGGCCGCGGCGAGGGGGTTCCTCCGCGCGTCGAGCGCCGCAGACAGCAGGATGGTCAGCAGCTGCTCGAGGCCCGATCCGGGGCCGTCCGAGACCCGACGGATCAGCTCCGCCCATCGCGCACGCTGGTGCTGCACGATCGCGAGGGCGATGTCCTCCTTGGTCTCGAAGTGGTGATAGCCGACCGCCGACCTCGGGGCGTTCATCTCGGCGGCGATGCCGGCGATCGTGGTGCCGTGGTAACCCCGACGCGCGAAGACGGCGGCGGCCGCTCGCAGGATCTCGTCACGTCGCTGTGCTTTCCGTCGATCCCGCGATGTTTCCATTCCGTCACTGTAGGGATCCCAGCTCGATGGACGGCCACCCGTCGGACCGGGGTACAGAAACCGATCCGAAAGTGGGGGGTTCGCTGATGCCGCTTTCGCCATACATTTGTCTTGCGAGACAGATCGCCATCGATGGCCTCGACGTCATGGCATTCGGGTGCCCGTCGACGGGCCATCCCGCCCGGCTCCAGACCGACGGCCCGACATCACGGGCCCGTCGACGCTCGAGCCGGGCGGCTCTCATCCGAGCCCGAGGAGGAGCACCGTGAAATTGGTCATCGCGAGTTCGCGACCCCGTCCGCACAAGAAGAACCGACCGTTCCGACCGCACGTCGAGACGTTCATCTCCGCGGCGTCGGGCGAATCGCTCCACCTCTCGTGCTTCTGCCAGTCGGGGGAGAACCACCTGACCCTGCCGGGAGCACGCCAATCCGTGCCGAGCCCTTCGGTCGACCGCTCCTGCGAATCACAGAAATGAGCTCACCATCATGAAGAAGTCCACCCTCCTCAGCACCGCGGCCATCACCGGCCTCGTCGCCGCCGCCGCCTTCTCCGGCCAGGCCGCCTCCGCGGCCGACAGCACGATGACCGTCGCGGTCGCAGCGGGCAGCCTCTCCATCAGCGCCCCGACCGCCGGCGACCTCGGGTCGGTCGCACCCGGGTCCACCGGGACGGCCACGCTGGCCGGCGTCGAGGTCACCGACGCCCGAGCCGGCACCGTCGGCTGGCCGGCGACGGTCGCGATCTCCGACTTCACCTCGGCCACCCTGTCCGAGACGATCCCCGCCACGAACCTGTCGTACGCACCCGGAGTCGCCGCCACGACGGGTACCGCGACCGTCACGGCCGCGCCGGCGACCGGCGGGACGGCCTCGGCCGTCCAGACCGCGACCGACGTGTCGGGGAACAACACGGCGACCTGGGACGGCACGCTCGATCTCACCGTCCCCGCCGACGCTCTCGCCGCACCCGACTACACGGCGACCGTCACGCACTCCGTCGCCTGACGTGAGCACCCCTCCCGCCAGGGCGATCGTCCTGCTGATCGCGACGCTCGCCCTGGCGGGAGCCCCTCTCCTCTCACCGCCGCAGGCGCATGCGTCCGCGCAGCCCCCGTCGGCGTCCCCTCCCCGCGCGGAGGGGCTCGGCGTGCGACTGCTGCCCGACCCCGACGAGGCCCGGACCGATCCTCGCGCCCGCCAGTACATCGTGCAGACGGTCGCCCCGGGAGCGACCCTGACGCGTCAGCTCGAGATCACGAACACGACCGGCGCGCCGCGAGAGGTCTCCCTCTACAGCGCGGGAGCCGACATCTCCGACGGCTCGTTCGACATCGGGCAGACGGAGCCGAACGCCCTGTCGAGCTGGATGCGGCTCAGCTCATCCCGTCTGACCATCCCGGACGGAGCCTCCGACGAGGTCACGATCCAGCTCGTCGTCCCCGACGACGCACCCGGAGGCGAGCAGTACGCCGTGGTCTGGGCCGAGATGCGCGCGCCCGCGTCCTCCGAGACGTCGGGCGTCAGCGTCGTGAACCGCGTCGGGATACGCAGCTACATCGACGTCGACGGCGAGCCGGCGTCGCCCGCCGCGTTCGACATCGGGACGATCTCGTCGCACGCCACCGACGACGGCCTCTCGCTCACCGCGCGGGTCGCCAACGTGGGCGATGTCGCCGTCGACCTCAGCGGCGACGTCACCCTCTCCGACGGCCCCGGCAGCACGAGCGCCGGCCCCTTCCCGTCTTCCCAGCCGGTCTCGCTGGCGCCCGGCCAGGACTCCACCGTGACCTTCGCCCTGCCGGTCGACCTCGCGGCCGGACCTTGGACCGCGACCGTGACCCTGGCCAGCGGCGACGTGTCCCGATCGGCGACCACGACCCTGACGCTGGCGACCTCGCGACCCGCCGCCACGCAGACCTCCTGGACCACCCCGGTCATCGTGGCGATCGTGGTCCTGTCTCTGGCGGGCGTCACGACGGTCGTCGTCATCCGACGTCGCCGTCGCCTCGACTGAGCCTCCTCCGCGTCCGGACGACGGGGACCAGAGCCACGACGAGCAGCACGACACCGGCCAGGGCGACGGCCAGCCCGACGAGGAGGAGGAAGCCCGCTCCCATGTTGGCTCCTCCGTCGGGGTCGGAGAGGAAGTACGCCAGGAGCCCGCCACCGCTCAGGACCCCGGACACGGCGAGGACGATCGCAGCAGCGAGGAAGGAGCCACGGCTCGAGTCGTTCATGTCGACATCCTGCCCTGCTCTTGACTTTCCAATTTGGCAACACTTAGAGTTTCCGATATGGAA
This sequence comes from Frigoribacterium faeni, assembly GCF_007988805.1. GTDB lineage: Bacteria > Actinomycetota > Actinomycetes > Actinomycetales > Microbacteriaceae > Frigoribacterium > Frigoribacterium faeni. The sequence continues at coordinate 9,240 of NZ_BJUV01000018.1, forward strand.
AGTCATTCGAACGACCACTCGTCGCAGCCCGTCGACCCGATCGCAGCCTTCCAGCTCGCGAACGACGCGCAGGCCCGCATGGCCGCCCGCGTCCGCTCGCCCTGGTGGGTGCACGCGCTCCGTGGCGCCCTCGTGGCCGCCGTCGTCTTCGGCCTCGGCGCCCCCGACAGCACGGCCTGGATGCTGCTCGGAGTCGTGGGGCTGATCGCCCTCTCCCGCCGCCGCGTCCGCGACACCGGCGTCGCCCACGCGAACCCCGATCGCTGGAGGTTCCTCGCCCTGGGCGCCCCCTGGACCATCATCGCGTTCGGCGTCATCGTCGCCGCCATGGTGTTCGTCGTCGCAGTCAGAGACGAGCCACTCTGGCAGGTCGCCGTGGCCGCCGGTACGGCCGGCGCCGTCACCCTCGTGCTCGGACCGGTCGCCGACGCGGCGGCGCGGCGCCGCATGGCCGGGGACCTCTCCGCCGGCGCGGGTCGGTGACCGCGCCCGAGCCGCTCTTCGACGCCGTCGTCCACGCACCTCAGCGGCTGCAGATCTGCGCGATGCTCGCCCGTGGCGGAGAGGTCGAGTTCGGGACGCTGCGCGAGGGGCTCGCCGTCTCGGACGCGACCCTGAGCAAGCACCTCCGCACCCTCACCGAGGCCGGCTACGTCGACCTCCGCCGTGTGCAGCGAGCCCGCGGCCAGGCCCGGACGTGGGTCGCGCTGACCCCGGCGGGCACGACGGCGCTCCGCGGCCACTTCGCCTTCCTGCAGAGCCTCGCGCCGTAGACCCCCGGCCGCTTCGCATCAGCGCTTCCCGGGCATCACGCACCACTGACGCACCTCGTCCGACCAGCTCAGGGGTGCGGAGGCCGGTCGCCGGACGGGATGCCCACCCCGCCTCAGGCGTGGAAGGCGCGAGCGCCGGCGAGGAGGCGCTCGAACGCCGACTCGGCGGCGGGATCGATCTCGCGGCGCGAGGCGTCGGCGTCGAACCACTCGACGATCTCCCGGGCGCCCGTGGCCCACGAGGTCGCCGCGTGCCAGCCGGGGACGAACGCCTTGACCTTCGAGTTGTCGAACACGACCGAGTGCGCCTTGTCGCCGAGGATCCCCGGGCCCCACTCCGGCTCGACGACGGCGACGCTCTCGCTCGCCACGTGCACCAGCTTCGGATCGCCCACCCCCGCCGCGGCGGCCAGGGTCGTGTAGATCTGGTTCCAGGGCAGCGCCTCGTCGGAGGTGATGTGGAAGACGTCGCCGACGGCGGCCGGGAGACCGAGGAGCCCGACGAACGCGCGGGCGAAGTCGGCGTGGTGCGTCAGAGTCCACAACGACGTGCCGTCGCCGGGGACGACGACCTCGACGCCTCGTCGCATCCGATCGATGGCGGTCCAGCCTCCGGTGACCGGGATCGAGGTGCGGTCGTAGGTGTGCGAAGGGCGGATGATCGTGACCGGGAAACCGTGCTCGCGATAGGCGCCGACGAGGAGGTCCTCGCAGGCAATCTTGTCGCGGGAGTACTGCCAGTACGGGTTGCGCAGCGGCGACGACTCGCGGATCGGCAACGCCGCGACCGGCTTCTGGTAGGCCGACGCCGAGCTGATGAAGACGTACTGCCCGACCCGACCGGTGAAGAGGTCGACGTCGGCCTGGACCTGGTCGGGGGTGAAGGCGACGAAGTCGACGACGACGTCGAAGCACCGGTCGCCGATGGCCCGGCGGATCGATGCGGGATCGGACACGTCGCCGGTCAGCACCTCGACCCCGGCGGGTGCGGGCCGGATCGAGGACGACCCTCGATTGATGATGGTGAGGTCGTGGCCGAGCTCTCGAACCCGGACGGCGGCCGCCGAGCTGATGATTCCGGTGCCGCCGATGAACAGGACCGTCAACGCTGACATGGATGCGTCTTCTTTCTTCGGGGAGGGGGACCGCCCCAGTCTGCTCGCTCGGTCGTCGGAGGGAGTCAGGGGCCCGCCGACCGGGTCACCGCGCGGCCTCGCCGTCGTCATGGACGGCGAGGCCGCGCGGGTCGCCCACCTGCCGCAGGGGTGACGCGACGACCCAGACGACGGTGAGGAGGGTGCCGGCGCAGCCCAGAGCGATGCCCGTGCGGGTCCCGAGGGCCTCGCCGACGACGCCCCCGACCGCGGCGCCGATGGCGATGACGCCGTAGGAGAGCCACCGCATGGTGGCGTTGACCCGTCCGAGCAGACGGTCGGGGGTCCTGAGCTGACGGAGCGTCAGTGCGACGACGCTCGACAGGGACGTCCCCGCGCCGTTGATCGCGAAGACGACGACGAGGACCGCGATGACGACGGGCGCCGTCCACGACGCCTCCACGAACGGGAGTGCGGCGAGGGCGACGCACTCGGCCGCCGCGCAGGCGACCAGGACCGGCCCGGCGCCGAACCGACGCACGCTCGTCGGAGCGGCCGCGGCGCCGAGCACCGCCCCGACCGCACCGAGGCTGAAGACGAGCCCGAGGTGGCCCGCCGTGAGCCCGAGCTCACGGACGGCATGGACCGTGAAGAGCACCATGACCCACTGCGCGAAGAGGTTGTAGATGCCGGCGAAGCCGACCAGGGAGACCAGGTAGCGGTCACGGCCGACGAACCGCAGCCCGTCCGCGAGGTCTCGCAGAACGCTCCTGCCCGTGGGGACGGGCTGTCGCTCCGGAGTCGAGATGCGGAGGAGCGCCACGGCCGACACGACGTAGGTCGCGGCGTGGGCGAGGAGGGCCCACGGGGCGGACAGGGCCTGGATGAGCAACCCGGCGAGGCCGGGACCGCCGATCTCCGCCGCGGATGCCGTCGCCTGCAACCGACCGTTGGCGCGCTCGAGGTGCTCGCGGCCGGCCACCGTGGGCAGGAACGACTGGTAGCCGACCTCGAACAGGACGGTGAACGCCCCGAGCAGTCCCACGAGGACGACGAGCGCGGGCAGGGTCAGCAGGCCGGAGAACGCCAGCGCCACCACGACGAGGGTCAGGACCGCCCGGGCGATGTCGGACGAGACGAGCAGGGGGCGTCGCCGGCGCCTGTCGACCAGCACGCCGAGGGGCAGGGCGAGCAGCAGGAAGGGCAGCCACCGGACCGCACCGAGCAGCCCGACCTCTCCGGCCGAGGCGTGCAGCACGAGGACGGCGAGGAGGGGCACCGCGAGCTCGCTGATCTGACCACCGACCGACGAGGCCCCCTGGGCGATCCAGAACCGCGCGAAGTCCGGCCCCAGCCGCTCCGACTGCTGACTAATGGTCTTCATAGTCTTCACGCATTAGACAGTGGCATGACGTCGCTAATGGCGCAAGTGGCCATCACACATTAGAATGATGCGATGACCGCCCCGAGTGCACGACCGCCCTATCCCGAAGTGGGCGGCCACCCGGCCTTCGACCTCGTCGACACGGTGCACTGGCGTCTGGACGAGAGTCGCGCGATCGACACGCTCACCTCGTTCGAGGACGTCGCGACGTGGTGCAGGCAGCTCGACATCCTGGGTGGCGACTCCGCGGGCCTCGACCGGCTGACGATGGACGCCCCCGATGCGGCCGCGGACGAACTCGAGGCCGTCGTCGCGCTGCGCGAAGCGATCTACCGGGCCGTCTTCGAGTCCTCGGCGACGGCGGTCGACCTGATCGCCCGCGAGCACGTCGCAGCCCTCGGCCGATCGACGCTGCACCGGGACCCCGACGCGCCGACGTGGTCCTGGCAGGTCCCCACCGACCTCACGGGGCCGCGGGCCGCCATCGCCCTCGCCGCGCACGACCTCCTCACGTCGGATCTCACCTCCGCCCGCCAGTGCGGAGATGACGCCTGCGGCTGGGTGTACCTGGACACGTCTCCACGCCACAACCGGGTCTGGTGCACCGCAGCCGGCTGCGGTAACCGCAACCGGGTCGCGCGCCACCAGGCCAGGAAGAGGAGCTGAGGGGCGCCCGACGACAGGGTCGCTCTCGCGGGCCGACCGGCACCCTCGGATGACGGAAGCCGCACCTCCGTCACGGCGTTCGCGACGCCGTGCGTCATGAGATCGAGCGTGCGCCAGACTGGTGCCACGACGGGTGCCGACGACGCCACCTCCGCCCGCTCGAGAAAGAACCCGGCATGATCTCGCTGACCGCCGCCTCCGCCATGGCCCTCGTCGCCCTGGGCATGGTGCTCACCCCCGGCCCGAACATGATGTACCTCGTCTCGCGCAGCATCAGCCAGGGGCGTCGCGCTGGACTCGTCTCTCTCGCCGGCACGGCCGTGGGGTTCGTCGTCTACATGACCATGGCCAACGTCGGCCTCGCCGCGGTGTTCCTCGTGGTGCCGTGGCTCTACACGGCGCTGAAGGTCGCCGGCGCGGCCTATCTGCTCTGGCTGGCCTACAAGACCCTCCGACCGGGAGGCGCCTCCGTCTTCGACACCCGCGACCTGCCCCGCGACTCCGCCGCGAAACTGTTCCGCATGGGACTCGTGACCAACCTGCTCAACCCGAAGGCGGCGATCATGTACCTCGCCCTCATCCCCCAGTTCGTCGACCGGGGGGCCGGCGGCGTCGTCGCGCAGGGCTTCCAGCTCGGCGCCGTGCAGATCGTCGTGAGCCTCGCCGTCAACGCCGGCATCATCGTGGCCGCCGGGTCCATCGCGGTCTTCCTCCGCCGCAGGCCCACCTGGATGCGCTGGCAGCGATGGGCCACCGGCACCCTCCTCGGCGCCGTGGGCGTCAAGCTCGCCCTCGACGCTCCCGCCCCGGCCACGGCCGGATAGCCCGCGGCCGGGCACGGCCCCGCACCGAGGGCATCGCGAGCGCCGAATCCACGAGGCTCGTGACGAGCTCGACGTAGCCGAGTCCATGGGCAGCAGCCATCAGGGGCACCTGCGACCGCTCCGTGAAGCCCGGCGAGGTGTTGACCTCGTTCAGCACGATGCCGGTCGCGGTCACGAAGAAGTCGAAGCGGGCGATCCCGTCGCAGCCCATGACCTCCCAGAGCGCACGGGCGGCCCCGTCCACTGCGTCGTGCTCCTCCTCGTCGATGCGGGCCGGCAGGGTGAACGCCGCGCTCCCGTCGTACTTGCTGACCCTGTCGAACACGGCGCCGGGTGCCAGCCCGATCTCGAGCGTGGAACCCGCACGGAGAGCGCCCGACGCCTCTCGCCACAGGGCGATGTCCACCTCCCGTCCGACGACGAACGACTCGATGAGCACGAGCTCGCCCTCCGTCCGGGCCAGCGTCACGGCGTCGGGCAGCTGGCCGAGGTCGGTGACACGGGATACGCCGTTGCTCGAACCACCCGCCGTGGGTTTGACGACGAGAGGTGGCAGCAGGCCGGCGCCGACCGCCTTGGCCGCGAGATCGTCGAGGCGGTCGCGGGAGGTGACGAGGATCGCCGGCGCGGTGGCCACCCCCACCGCCTCCGCGATGAGCTTCGTGACCCATTTGTCGGCGGCGAGGGCGCCGGCGCGGACCGGCGACCCGACGAAGGGCACGCCCATCAAGGTGAGCAGGCCCGCGACGCTCCCGTCCTCGCCGTGCTCTCCGTGCAGCACGGGGAACGCGACGTCACTCCCCTGGAGGACCTGCACGGCCGCGGCGGGTGACACCGGTCCCGACCCTTCGAGGTGCCAGCGGCCCTCACGGTCGACGATGAGCAGCACGACATCCGCGCCGTAGCCGCGCAGAGCGCCGGCGACGGACGCGGCAGATGCACGGGAGACGTCGTGCTCGGAGTTCGCCCCGCCCCCGATGACGGCCACGCGCGGGGCGGCGCCGCGCCTCGTCGTCTCGGGGTCGGGGAGCGCGAGGGGTCTGGTGTCACAGTCGGTCATGTCTCGTCTCCTGGTGATGGGTCTCGGCTGCGGGGGCTGTCGTGCGGTGCACCCGGGCGACGCGGCTGCCGATGCGGGTGACGATCTCGTGCGGGATGGTGTCCGCCCACCGCGCCCAGTCGGCGACGGTCGGCTCTCCGCCGTCTCCCGGGCCGAAGAGCGTGACGCTCTCGCCGGGCCGGATGCGGTCGTCGCCGGTGTCCACGACGACCATGTCCATCGAGATTCGACCGACGATCGGCCGTCGCCGCCCGCGGACGAGGACCTCCGCCCGGTGCGACGCCGTCCTGGGCAGTCCGTCTCCGTAACCCACCGGCAGCAGGGCGAGGGCGGTGCGCCGTGGCACGACATGGTCCAGGCCGTAGCCGACGCCGGTGCCTGCTGCGACCACGCGGGAGGACACGACACGCGACGTCAGGGTCAGGGCCGGGCGCAGCGCGTCGGAGGTGCCGGAGGGGTCGATCCCGAAGAGCCCCGCGCCGACGCGGTGGAGGTCGTATCCCGTTCCCGTGCCGGTCACCGTCGCGGCGGTGGCTGCGAGATGGGCGACGGCGGGGACGATCCCGCGCCGGCGGGCGGTCCGTAGCGCGGCGTCGAAGACGCCGCGCTCCCGGGCGTTCTGATCGTCGTCGGGCCGATCCGCGCACGACAGGTGGCCCATGACGCCCACGATCCGCAGCAGATCCGTCGCTCGGAGCTCCCGGGCCAGGTCGCAGAGGGCGCGCCACTCCTCGGGTGGACAGCCGTCCCGGGCCATGCCCACGTCGACGTGCAGGTGGACGCGGGCGGGCCGACCGACATCGCGTCCCGCACGAGCGATCGCGTGGAGCATCTCGGGCCCCGGGACCGCCAGGTCGACGCCGGCGACGATCGCGGCCGCGATGTCGGAGTCGACCACGTTGAGCCAGCTGAGGACGGGTACGCGCACGCCGGCGCGGCGCAGGGCCAGCGCCTCCTCGATGGACGTGACTCCGATCGACCGTGCGCCGCTCTGGAGGACCGAGTCGGCGATCGACCCGTGTCCGAACGCATCGGCCTTGAGCACGGCCATCAGTCGCCTGCCCGTCAGCGCCGCGAAGTGCCGGGTGTTCGCCCTCACGGCGTCGTCGTGGACGAGGAGCGTCGAGGTGGCGGTCACCGCTGCATGCGCGGGTCGTCGGTGGGATCGCGGAACATCGGCGGGCACCCGTCGATCGCGGCGCCGTCTCGCAGCTCGTAGTGCCACGTCTCGTTCATGTAGATCTGGCAGAGGTCGTAGTCGGCGCCGTGCTCGGAGAGCCACGCGGTCGCATCCCAGCTCCCGACGTCGACGGCGTCACCGTGCACGTGCGCGGACGTCGCCGGAGTGGCCACCCATCGCGCCGCCTCCTCGGGGGTGCCGTACCGAGTGACCGCCTCGTCGAGCAGCTGCTCCTGATACGCGCCGGAGCGCCAGCCGGAGTTGACCACGATGTCGACGTCGTCGGCGGAGGCGTCGGTCGCCGCGCGCTGCAGGGCGTCGAGGAGGCGCGGGTCGAGTCCCGCGACCCCCGGCATGTCGACGTCGTAGGCGGAGGTGCCGTCGGGCAGCACCCCGCCGCCCTCGCCGGTCACCCCCGGGCCGAGCGCAGGGCCGCCCGGAGTGCCGTCGAGCGACCCGCTCGCACTGCCGAGAGGGAAGCCGGTGCTGCCGGCGGCGAGGTGGCCCGCCCACCCCGCGAGAGCGGCCGCCGACACGACGACCGCCGCGACGACCGCGATCGATCGACCCCGACGGGCACGACGCGACGCCTTCCCGACATCGTGGCCCGCCGCCAGGCGACGGGGCGACGACAGCGGACGGCGAGGCGGAGGGGGCGCGGTGTCGGTCATGGCACCCAGTCGAGCGGGGCGTCCGTCGCAGGGCCGTATGCGCTTTCCGATACGCCCACGACACACGCGCGCTCGTAGCATCGGTGACGTGCGCGTACTGATCCTCGAGGACGAACCCCTGATGGCCCGAGCGATCCACGACGGCCTGCGCCTCGAGGCGATCGCCTCCGACATCGCGCCCGACGGGGACGCCGCCCTCGAGCTGCTCAGCGTGAACGCCTACGACATCGCCGTCCTGGACCGCGACGTGCCCGGCCCCTCGGGCGATCAGGTCGCCGAGCACCTCGTCGCGTCGGGAGCCGGCACTCCCGTGCTGATGCTCACCGCCGCGGATCGCCTGGACGACAAGGCCTCGGGCTTCGAGGTCGGCGCCGACGACTACCTCACCAAGCCGTTCGACCTCCGGGAGCTCGTCCTGCGCCTGCGCGCTCTCGACCGGCGGCGCGCCCATCACCGACCACCGGTCACCGAGCTCGCGGGGCTCCGCATCGACCCGTTCCGACGGGAGGTGCATCGCGACGGTCGGTACGTGGCCGTGACCCGCAAGCAGTTCGCCGTCCTCGAGGTGCTCGTCGCCGCCGACGGAGGAGTGGTCAGCGCCGAGCAGCTGCTCGAGCGGGCCTGGGACGAGAACGCCGACCCCTTCACGAACGCCGTCCGCATCACCGTGTCAGCCCTTCGCAAGCGGCTGGGCGAACCGTGGGTCATCGCGACCGTACCGGGCGTCGGCTACAGGATCGACGTCCCTCCCACCCCGGTGGACGACAGCGCACCTCATCGTGGCTAGGCGTCGGGGACCGAGCGCGCGCCTCCGCCTGACGCTCAGCTTCGCCGGGGTCGTCGTCGTCACGGGCGCTCTCCTGCTCGCCGTCGTGTGGCTCTACCTCCTGAGATACGTGCCCCGAACGGTCGACTCCACCTCGGGGTTCGTGCCCGGGCGCGGCGACCTGGTCGACGCGTTCGCACCCCGGGCCGCTCTCGCACTCGTCGTCCTCCTGGTGCTGGGCATGGTCTGCGGATGGCTGCTCGCCGGGCGGTTGCTCGCGCCCCTCGACCGCCTGGCGGAGGCCGCCCGGCTCGTCGGTCAGGGGTCGCTCTCGCACCGAGTGGGCCTCATGGGCCGCTCCGACGAGTTCCGCGAGCTGGCCGACGCGTTCGATGCCATGCTCACCACGGTGGAGGCGCAGGTCGAGTCCCAGCGCCGATTCGCAGCCGACGCCTCCCACGAGCTGCGCACGCCCCTCGCCGTGACGCGGACCCTGCTCGATGTCGCCCGGGAGGACCCGTCACACGACCCGTCGACGCTCGTCGAGCGGCTGAGCGCGATCAACACGCGCGCCGTGAACCTGACGGAGGCCCTGCTGCTGCTGAGCCGAGCCGGTCACCAGCCGCCGACGGGCGAGACCGTCGACCTGTCACTGCTCGCCGAGGAGGCGGTGGAGACCCTGCTGTCTCTGGCGGAGAGGAAGGCGATCACGCTCGAGGCCGCCGGCGACACGGCCGTCACGACCGGGTCGCCCGCCCTTCTGCTCCAGGTCGCGACGAACCTCGTCCACAACGGCGTCGTGCACAATCTGCCCTCGTCCCGGCAGGACTCCATGGACGCGTTCGTCCGCATCCGCACCGGCGTCGACGGCGACCACGTGGTGCTCGAGGTCGAGAGCACCGGCGAGGAGGTCCCGTCCGAGCTGCTGTCGACGCTCACGGAACCGTTCCGGAGAGGGGCCGCGCGCCTCCACGACGACCACGGCGGCACGGGGCTCGGCCTCGCGATCGTGGACGCCGTCGTCCGGGGGCACGGCGGTCGGCTCGACGTCGCAGCACGACCCGGCGGCGGCCTGGTCGTCCGGGTGCGCCTGCCCCGACCCCGACCGGGGACGACGACGGATGTGCCGTCCGCGTAGCGAGGACCGCGAACGCGCCCCTCGGCCCCGCTGCTCCTCGTGGGCCGTCAGCGACCGAGGGTGGCCCGGGGGTACTCGTCGAAGCGTTCGGCGTAGAACGCCGAGAAGCGGCCGAGGTTGCCGAAGCCCCAGCGCTTGGCCACCTCGGACACCTGCGTCTCGTGCGGCGAGGCGGCGAGCAGATCCGCCCGCACCCGATCGAGTCGCACCTGGCGGAGGTAGTTCGCGGGCGACGCCCCCAGATACTCCCGCATGGAGCTCTGCAGGGTGCGGGTGTGGAGTCCGGCCACGGCTGCGATGTCCGCAGGGGTGATCGGCTGGTCGGCGTGCGCGTGGATGTACTCCACCGCGTGCCGGACCCTCGACGCCTGCTGCGTGCGCAGGCTCATCGGGACGTCGACGGCCTGCCACGGAAAGAGATCCAGCAGCGCGCGTGCCAGGACGAGCTGCGCCTCCAGACGGACCAGGGGCGCGGTCGTCTCGGAGACCACGGCGCTGGTCGTCTGCTTCACGGCGGCCCGCCACGCCGCCACGTGATCCGGTCTCGGCGCGACGGTCTGGTCGAAGACGAGTCGCTGCGGCGGCCCGTCATGACGCTCGGTCGCGGTGCTCTCCAGGAACGCCGTGCCGATCTGGACCATGTTGTTGTGCCGCGGAGTCGACTCGAACGAGAACGCGTCCTCGGCGGGCATGAGGAAGGGGACCGAGCCGGTGCTGGTGAATGGCCGACTCCGGTGATGCAGCGTCGTCCGACCGGCCCGGTTCCACGCGACGATGTACTGCCCCGGGAACGGGATCTCGCCCTGCATCGGGGCGGAGAACGTGGACGTCTGCAGGACGAGTCGGTCGTCCCCGGCGAGGACGTAGCTGAACTCGAACTCCCCCGGTGCGCGCTGCGATCGGAACGATCGGCCTCGGTAGAGGGTCTCGATCCTCCTCGTCGCGTCGCCCCGATCGGAGCTGAACTCGTGGACCCGTCGGTACGTGGCCGTGTTCGCGGCGCTGCCGCCGACGGATGCCGGCTTGATGCCGCCGCCCGATTCCAACTCGTCGTCGGGCTCGCTCGTGTAGAAGCTCGGCATGGGGTCCTCTCGATCCTGGTTCCGTGAGGGCGTCCTCGGTGAAGGGACGCCCCATTACTAGACGTGGCCCGAGGGCGAAACGTCACGAATCGATGGAACTCGACTGAGCTTCGTACGCCGGACGGCGCGCGACTGGTCTCCCACGACCCCAGAGAGGGGGCGATTCCCGTTCGTCGTCGGTCGTCGCACCTGGCGTCGGAGCAGCACAGCTCCGTCTCGGACCCGGGGAACGCATCCTCCGACCTGGATTGGCCGCTTCGCGAGTGCCTTCGCCCCCCGGCCTGCGAGCTCCCTGAATCTCGGTGACAGGCGAGAGGGCCTGCACGTCTGAATGATGTGTCCGCATCGCGGACCGCCCCCCCGGGCCACCGGTCAGAGTGGCCCACCGAGAAAGAGGACGATCATGAGCGCCGACGAGACATCACGCGATACGAGCTTCGCGGGCAGGTTCCGTGATCAGCTCGGGAGCCGAGCGGTCGAACCCCTGTTGACGGCGTTCCGAGCCGAGCTCGGAGCTGCGCGTGCGGAGATCGCGGATCGAGCTCGCGGGGCTCGGGCGGGTGCCGTCCTGCTGGCGGCAGGAGCGGTCCTCGGCGTCGTGACGGTCGCGCTTCTGGCCGGCACGGTCGTGTCCGTCCTGTCCCTGACCCTCCCGCTGTGGGCCTCGGCCCTGATCGCCTTCGCGGTCTTCGCCGCCGCGACGGCGGTCGTCGTCGCCGCCGGCCTGCGCGGCGTCCGCCGGGGCGTCCCTCCGGTGCCCGTGGACACGGTGAGGAACCTCGCCTCCTCCCCCGAATGACCTCCGCCCCCGGACGACCTCCCCACCCGATCCCACCCAGAGAGTCCCTCATGCCTCGCAACGCCCCCGTCAGCCGTGCCACCACAGAACAGCGGACTCGACACGCCGAGATCTACACACCGTGGGCGCGGTACGCGTCGGAGGCCTTCGGCGCGTTCCTCCTCGTCCTCGGAGGCGTGGGGACGGCCGTGTTCGCCTCCTCGTTCCCGGACGAGGCCAACACGCTCGGCGTCGGATTCCTCGGAGTCGCTCTGGCCTTCGGGCTCAGCGTGATGGCCGGCATCTACGCCGTCGGCCACATCTCGGGTGGGCACTTCAATCCTGCCGTGACGGTCGGTTTCGCCCTGGCGGGACGGACCTCGTGGTCGCACGTCCCCGGCTACGTCGTCGCGCAACTCGTGGGAGCCGCCGCCGGGGCGAGCGTGATCGCCCTCGTCGCAGCGGACGGGCCCGCCGGCTACTTCACCGCAGCTCGGGCTTCGGGCTTCGCCTCGAACGGCTTCGGCGCCTCCTCGCCCGGTGGATTCGGCCTGGGAGCCGTGCTCGTCACCGAGATCGTGCTCACCGCCGTGTTCGTCGGCGTGATCCTCTCGGTCACGGCCAAGGACGAGTACAAGGCCCTCGCGCCTCTCGCGATCGGACTCACCCTGACCCTGATCCACGTCGTCAGCATCCCGGTCAGCAACACCTCGGTGAACCCGGCGCGCTCGCTCGCCGCAGCCCTCTACGGTGGTCCGACGGCCCTGGGCCAGGTCTGGGTCTTCTTCGTCGCTCCCCTCGCCGGAGCCTGCCTCGCAGGTCTCGCTCACCGCGTCCTCCGCCGCCGGGCCTGACGCGCCTGCGGGGCTGAGCGCCTCGGCCCGACTCGCACCGCGAGGCCCGTCCCTCCCGTACGCTCGCAGCACGATGACGATCCCCGATCCGGACGAGCACAGCCTCGAGGTGCCCAAGGCCGTGCGCGTCGCCGCCCGCGACGACTCGATCACGCCGGTCTGGCTGAACGAGGCCGGCGGGGTCACGTTCCGGCTCGGGGACGGACCCGGCCGGCGCTTCGCCAAGTGGGCGCCGCACGGCTCGGGCCTCGACCTGCACGCCGAGGAGCTCCGACTGCGCTGGGCCGCCGAGTTCACCCCCGTCCCGCGCGTGCTCGAGATCGGCAGCGACGACGACGGCGACTACCTCCTCACCGCGGGCCTGCCCGGCCGATCGGCCGTCGACGCGCGCTGGGTGGCCGCCCCCGAGGCCGCGGTCCGGGCCGCCGGCCGGGGGTTGCGCCTGCTGCACGACGCGTTGCCGGTCGACGAGTGCCCGTTCGGATGGTCGGTGGAGGAACGGATCGCGACGAGCGCGACGGCCCGCACCGCGCCTCCCCGGCTCGGAGATCCGCCCCCGGACGACCTCGTGGTCGTCTGCCACGGCGACGCCTGCGTGCCCAACACCCTCGTGCACGACGACGGCACGTGGGCGGGGCACGTCGACCTCGACGCCCTCGGCGTGGCCGACCGCTGGGCCGACCTCGCCGTCGCCACCATGAGCCTCGAGTGGAACTACGGCCCCGGCTACGAGCGGACCTACCTCGACGCCTACGGCATCGCCGCCGACCCCGTCAGGCTCGCCTACTACCGCGCGCTCTGGAACGCCCTCTGATCGGAGGGATCAGCCGAGGAGGCGCTGACTGAGCTCCCAGAGCCGGTCCGCCTGGTCGGCGTCCAGGGCGTACCCCTTCACGCCGCGACCGGGTGCGTCGTCGCGGAACGGCTCGGCCTCGGCGACGTCCTCGAAGTAGCGGGCGCCGACGCCCTCGACGAGCGGGTGCACGGCGGCGAGCACCGACGTCGCCGCTCCCTGCTGCGTCGACTTGAAGCGCGGGTTCGGGGTGCCGTCGGCGTCGATCCAGCCGCGGTCGATCATCTCCTGCTTCGGCAGGTGGCGCTGCAGCGGCGTGATGATGCCGCCCGGGTGGACGGCGTTCGCCAGCACGCCGTCGTCGGCCCAGCGCGCGGTCACGCCGACCGCGAAGAGGGAGTTCGCCGTCTTCGACTGGCCGTACGCCGACCACGGGTCGTACTCGCGCCGCTCGAACATCACGTCGTCGAACACGACCGGCGAGTAGTGGTGACCGGTCGAGCTGAGCGACACGATCCGCGACGGGGAGCCCGACGCCTGCGCCCCCTCGACCAGGGCGCCGCGGAGCGCGTTCGCGAGCGCGAAGTGGCCGAGGTGGTTGTTGCTGAACTGCAGCTCCCACCCCTCGGGCGTGCGGGTCTCGGGGGTGGCCATGACGCCCGCGTTGTCGATCAGCACGTCGAGCGGACCGTCCCACGCATCGGCGAAGTCCTGGAGGGTGCCGCGCTTCTGCAGGTCGAGGTAGGCGGCCTGGACGGAACCGGCGTCGGTCGACCTGCGGATGTCGGCCAGCGCCTCCTCGGCCTGGTCCATCCGGCGGACCGCGAGCGTCACGTCGGCACCCGCCGCGACCAGGGACCGCGCGGTCTCGATGCCGATGCCGGACGCCGCGCCCGTGACGACGATGCGTCGGCCGGCGAGGTCGAGCCCCTCGACGACCTCGTCGGCGGTGGTCGCGGCGGTGAACGGTGTCGTGATGCGAGTCATGCCGTGAACGCTACGCGCGCGAGATCCACGCCGAGTGGTCGGAAGATGCTCTTCGCTCGGGAACGAGGAGCATCTTCCGACCAGTCGATGGGCGGGATCGGGCGGGATCGGGCGGGATCGCGCGAGAGGGAGCGGCTAGAGCGGCTTCGACTCGCGGATGATGCCGGCGAGCTCGGTCATCTGCGCCGCCTGCGAGGCGTAGTCGAGGGCGGCGCCGGTCCACTCGTGGACCTGGCCCGCGGCCAGCGCGGGGTGCGAGGCGAAGGTCGGCTGCGCCTCCAGGTCGGCCTGCTGGAAGCCCTCGTTGTTCACGAGCAGGACGTCGCCCGTCATCATGTCGGCCGCGTTCTCCCAGCTGTAGATGTCCCAGTAGTAGTAGCCGTCCGGGTTGAGGTCCGTGTAGTCCACCCCGAGGGTGCTGTAGAGCTCGGTCTCGGGCTCGTCCATCGGCTTGGTCACGTAGACGCCGTCCGCGTCGGCGTACATCGAGGTGATCTCGAGGTCGTTCTCCTCGGCGGCGGCCGTGAGATCGGCCGCGGCGGCGTCGTACTCCTCCTTCGCGGCGGCGATGGTCTCGTCGCTCGCGCCGAGCGCCTCGGACAGCGTGTTGATGCTGTCGATGACGTCGCTGCCGGCGCCGCCGACCTCGATCGCCACGACCGGCGCGATCTTCTCGAGCTGCGCCTGCTGCTCGGCGTCGGCCAGACCGTAGTACGGGCCGTCCGTCGCCAGCGTGCCCTCGCGGTCGGTCGGGTAGATGCCGGTGACGATGAGGTCGGGCGCCGTCTCGGCCAGGGCCTCGAGGTCGATCTCGCCGTAGGAGTTCCCCACGATCGCGGTGTCCGAGATGTCGTAGTCGGCGAAGCGCTCGTCGCTCGCGACGTCGAAGCGACCGAACAGGGCGACCGGCGTGATGTCGTAGCTCAGCAGGCCGAGCGCGTAGTCGGTGTAGCTCGCGACCCGCTCGGGGCGCTGGTCGAGCTCGACGGTGCGACCGGTGTCGTCGGTGTAGCTCCACGAGGAGTCCGCGTCGGCGGCGGCGTTGTCGTCACCGCCCGACGACGAGCAGCCGGTGGCGACCAGGGCCACGGCGACGAGAGGGACAGCGAGGCGGAGGGGGCGGCGGAGCGCCGTCGAGATGTTCACAAAAGTAAGGGTAGCCTGCCCTAACTTCCTGACGCTAGTCCGTTACCCGATCGTGCTCCTCGGGGTCCTCGCGTCCCTCGTCGGGGTCGCGCGGCACGACCAGCGGCGCCCCGCTCGTCGGGTCGGGGATGACGAGGGCGTCGAGGTCGAACGCCTCGTGGAGCACCTCGGGCGTCAGCACCTCCCAGGGTGCGCCGTCCGCGAGGATCCGCCCACCGCCGGTCACGACGAGCCGGTCCGAGTACCGCGCCGCCAGCGTCAGGTCGTGCAGCACCATCACGACGGTCGCCCCGCGTCGGCGGTTGATCGACCGCACCAGTCGCAGGATGTCGAGCTGGTGGCTGAGATCGAGGAACGTCGTGGGCTCGTCGAGCAGGATCGTGTCGGCCTGCTGCGCGAGGACCAGGGCCAGCCAGGCGCGCTGCAGCTGCCCGCCCGACAGGGTCGCGACGTCCCGGTCGGCGAGGTCCGCGAGACCGGTCGCGGCGAGGGCCTCGTCGACGGCCGCGGCGTCGCCGACCGCCCAGGGGCGGAGCATGCTCTGGTGCGGATGGCGACCGCGGGACGCCAGGTCGCGCACCGTCGTCGCCGAGGGGGTGAGCGGCTTCTGCGGCAGGATCGCGAGCCGACGCGCCACCTGGCGGGCGCTCCGACCGCGGATCGGCTCGCCGTCGAGCTCGACGACGCCCGCGCTCGGCGTGAGGAGCCGCCCGAACGCCTTGAGGATCGTCGACTTGCCGCTGCCGTTCGCCCCGATCAGCGTCGTCACGGTGCCGCGCTCGATGCGCAGGTCGAGCCCCTCGAAGATGGTCGAGCGCTCGTAGTCGAGCGTCACGCCGCGCAGCTCGAGCGCCGCCGAGCCCGGCGGAGCGGAGCCCGGCGAGGCGGTGGCCGACCCCGGCAGGGCGGCCGTCGACCGCGACCCCCGAGGAGGCGCGGCGCCGGGGGCGAGGGCGGGTCCGGTGGTGGTCATGCGCGTTCGTCCTTCCGATGACGGATCAGCAGCCAGATGAGGTACGGCGCCCCGATGATCGCCGTCAGGATGCCGACCGGCACCTCGCCCGGCAGCAGCGTGCGGGTCACGAGGTCGGCGCCGACGACGATGAGTCCGCCGATCACCGCCGAGCCGACCAGGGGCGGGCGGCCCGTGCCCGTCAGCCGCCGGGCCACCTGCGGCGCGACGAACGCGACGAACTCGAGCGGCCCGGCGGCCGAGACGGCACCCGCGGTGAGCAGCACGGCGCAGACCAGGACGGCGAGCCGGTGGCGCTGCACGGCGACGCCGAGGCCGGTCGAGAGGTCGTCGCCCAGCTGGCTGACGTCGAGCGCCCGCGTCTGCGTCGCCGCGAGCGGAGCGATCACGGCGAGGACGACGACGGCCGGCCAGACGCTCGACCACGACATCCCCGACAGGCTGCCGACCAGCCACTGCGTCGCGGCGGCGGCCTCGGTGATCTGGGCGCGGGCGACGAGGTAGCTGGTCAGCCCGCCGAGCGAGGCGGTCATGCCGATGCCGATCAGGATCAGCCGGTAGCTGTCGATACCGCCGCGCCAGGACAGGCCGTAGACGAGCGCCGATGTCACGAGCGCCCCGAGCACGGCCGCGACCGGCACGCCGAAGCTCAGCAGCCCGCCGGTGACGGCGTAGCCGCCGCCCGCCAGCACGATCGCCGAGACCGCGCCGAGCCCGGCGCCCGAGGTGACGCCGAGGATGTCGGGCGTCGCGAGCGGGTTGCGGGCGAACGTCTGCGTCAGCGCCCCCGCCAGCCCGAGGCAGGCCCCCACGACCACGGCGCCGACCACGCGCGGCAGGCGGAGCTCGAGCACGATGAGCTCCTGTCCGGGGGTCCCGGCGCCGAGGAGGGTCCGCACGACGTCGGTCACGCCGAGCGACGACGACCCGGCCGAGACGGCCAGCACCGCGACGACGGCGAGCACCACGAGGGAGGCGCCGGTCGCGACCACGAGACGGGTGCGGCGGGAGGTGCCGGGCGCGCCTCCTCGACTCCCCGCTCGTCTCGGCGGGCGGGCGTCGGGCCGCGACGGCGCGGTGTCGGGCGCCGGGCCGACGCCCGCGCGGACGGGCGCGCTCACAGGGCGGCCAGCCTGCCGCGGCGGACGATCGAGACGAACACGGCCCCGCCGAGCACCGTCAGCACGACGCCCACCGACACCTCGGCGTTGCCGCCGATCAACCGACCGACCACGTCGCAGGCCAGCAGCACGACCGCGCCGACCAGGGCCGAGGCCGGCAGCAGGCGGTGGTGGTCGCCCCCGACGAGGGAGCGGGCGATGTGCGGGGCGGTCAGCCCGACGAAGCCGATCGGCCCGCTGAGGGCGACCGCGGCGGCGGTGAGCAGCGTGATCGCGCCGAGGCCGACGAGCCGGGCGCGCAGCAGGCTCTCGCCGAGGCCGCGAGCCAGCTCGGCGCCCAGCGCGAGCGTGTTGAGCGACCGGGTGTTGAGCGCCGCGAGCAGCAGCCCGACGAGGGCGAACGGCAGCGCCGCCGCCAGCCCGTCGAGCGATCGGCCCGACAGCGAGCCGACCACCCAGATGCGGTACGCCGCGAGCGTCGACTCGTCGGACAGCACGAGGTACGAGGTGGCCGCCACGAGGAACGCCGAGACGGCCGATCCGGCGATGGCCAGCGGGACCGGGCTGGCGAGCCCGCGGCCGAGCGCCGCCACGGTGAAGACGACGACGCTGGCGACGACCGCGCCGATGAGCGCGAGCCACAGGGTGGTCAGCACCGAGCTGGTGCCGAGCACGTAGACGCCGACGACGACGGCCAGGGAGGCGCCGGCCGAGACCCCGAAGAGGCCCGGGTCGGCGAGGGGGTTGCGCGTCTGACCCTGCATCACGGCGCCGGCGACGCCGAGGCAGCAGCCGACGAAGACCCCGAGCACGGTGCGCGGCACCCGCGAGCCCCAGACGATCGCGTCGACGTCGCGCGCCGGATCGATCAGGTTGGCCAGCACGGTGCCGAGCGGGAGGAGGTTGCTGCCGAGCGCGAGGCTCGCGGCGACCGTCGCGAGGAGGGCGACGGCGAGTGCCGCGAGGGCGAGCACGCCCCGGGAGCGCGGTGCGAGGCTCCCGTGCACGCGGGATCGGGCCTGCACGGGGGCGCCCTCGGCGCCTCGGGCGCCTGGGGTGACGGCGGCGCCCGCGGGGGTGCCGGCGGCGCCTGCGGCGCCTGGGGTACCGGGGTCGCCGGGGGCGCCGGTCGGGTGCGCGGGTGCGGGAGCCGTACGAGTCACGAGGTTAGCGTAGCCTCACCTAACCTCCGGGGCCAGCGCCCATCGCGAGCCGGGTCGCCGTCTCGCGTCGGCCTGGACCTCGAGTGGTCAGAAGATGCTCTTCGCGCGACGACGAAGAGCATCTTCTGACCACTCGACGCGCGGGCGCGGGCGCGGGCGCGAGCGGGCGCGAACGGACGCGGGCGCTCAGCGCAGACGGAGCGCCTGGCGGGGGCAGAGCGCGACGGCGTCGCGGGCCGCGGCGTCGGCCCCGTCCGGGATCAGCACGTCCGAGCGCGACCCGGCCGCCTGTCGCGCCGCCACGGGATACCCCCACTCGTCACGCACGAGCACCTCGGCCAGCAGCTCGGTGCAGAGCCCCCGCCCGTCGCAGCGGGTCCAGTCGATGTGCAGGGTCCGGGAGGCGCGGGCCGGGTCGCCGCGCCGCCCCACCGAGCCGAGGTTCACGGCGCTCATGATCGGGCTCCCGCCACGGGAGCGTGTCCGGCCGGGCCGCGATCGCCGAGGCCGCGCTCGGCGACACCGCGCTCCGCGGAAGCCCGCTCCACGACGCCGCGATCGCCGAGGCCCCGCTCCGCGGCACCGTGCTCCCCGGAACCCCGCTCCGCGGCACCGTGCTCCCCAGAACCCCGCTCCGCGGCACCGTGCTCCCCGGAACCCCGCTCCGCGACACCCCGCTCCGCGACACCCCGCTCCGCGAGACAGCGCCCGGCGAGGTGCGCCTGGACGTCGTCGGCGAAGACCGTCAGCGAGCTCAACACGAGTCGTGCGGTGCCGTCGGGGTGATGGCACGACCCGCGGCCGGCGACGAGGTCGGCCAGGCGGGCGACCTCGGCCGGCAGCCAGGCGGCGGGCTCCCGTCGCGCCAGTCGGCCGAGCACGTCGGCCAGGCGGGGCAGACCGTTGAGGCAGGGGCCGCACTGCCGCGCCGACTGGCCGGCGAGGTACGACGCGATGCCGGCCGCCGCCTCCAGCCCGCACTGATCGATGCGGATCGCGTGCACGATGCCCGCACCGGGGGCGGCGCCGTACGGCGCGAGCGCCTCCCGGGTGAACGGCACGTCGAGCGCCGAGGCCGGCAGCCAGGCTCCGTGGAACCCGCCCACCAGCACCGCCCTCAGCCCGTCGGGGTCGATGCCGGCGGCCGCCACGATGCGGCGGAGGCTCAGGGAGCCGGTCACCTCGAAGACCTGACCGGCGGGGGCGACGGGCACCGCGCCTCCCGGGCTCGCGGGCGCACGGCCGTCACCGCCGCTCACGGTGACGAGGCGGGTCCCCGGATCGTCCGAGGGTCCGATCGAGCGCCACCAGGCCGCGCCGAACCGCGCGATGAGGGCGACGTGCGCGAGAGTCTCGACGTTCTGCACCAGGGTCGGCCGGCCGTGCGCGCCGCTGACCGCGAGGCGCTGCACCCGGTCGGCCGGCAGCGCGGGGCGACCCTCGACGGCCGCGACCGCGGCGCTGGCCTCGCCCGAGAGGAACGTCTCGGGCGCCTCCACCAGCCGCACGAGCAGCGCCGACGCGGCCCGACGTCCGTCCCGGGTGGGCCAACCCGGTCGTCGGGGCCCGCGCCTCCCGGGGGCCCGCTCGTCGAGTCGGACGTCGTCGCGCTCGGCGACCGCACGGGCGAACGAGGGCAGGAGGCGCGCGGTCGTGTACAGGACGATCTCACCCGACCCGATGGTCGCGGCCGCCAGGACGGCGCCGTCGATCACGAGGTGCGGGGCGTGCTCGATCAGCGTCGCGTCCTTGCCGCTCAGGGGCTCGCCCTCGGCGCCGTTCGCGACGACGAGCGGCGAGCCCGACCCGGTACGGGCGGCGCCGGCACGGGCGGACGAGGTGCGGGTCGCGGCGTCGCGGGTGGCGGCGACCTTGCGCCAGAGGGCGACGTGCGCTCCCCCGCGGCCGTCGAGGCCCGAGGTCTCGAGCTCGGCGAGCAGCCCGGGGCCGGCGAGCGCCCACGGCACCGGGCCGAGCGTGGCGAGGTGCGTCGCGAGGTCGGCCGCGGGTGCGGCGAAGAGCCGGCGGGCGCCGAGCGGCGGGGTGACCGGCACCGCACGGCCGGGGGTGCCGGAGGTGGAGGCGCGGGGGGACTCGAGGATCGTCATGAGACCTTCTCCTTGACGCGGTGAGGCAGACGGACACCGCTGTACTCGACGGACCGCGAGGTGAGACGCCACACCACGGCGGCGACGACCGCTGCGGTGCAGACCCCCGCGAGGGTGAGGAACCAGGCCGACCTGCCGTCGGTGCCGGTCCCGACGGCGTGGGCGACGGCGATCGGCCAGAGCACGTACGTGCCCCAGTGGACGACCCGGAACACCCGGCGGCCCACGACGTTGCGCAGCATTCCCGTCACGGCCACGGCGAGGACGAGATCGAAGGCGAGCGTCCCGAGGCCCTGCCAGAACGGCTGGTACGCGGCGACGAACGGGAGCACCGTGTCGACGAGGCGCAGCTGCGCGTACGAGTCGAAGAACAGCGACACGATGTGGATCAGCAGGAACACCGTGGCCGTGAGCGACACGTCGCGGTGCACGAGGGTCACCGCGAAGCGCGGGAGACCCGGCAGCGGGCGGCCCGAGCGGGTCAGGACGCCGAGCACGATCGAGACCGTGAAGAGGACGAGCGCGGCGACGCCGGTGCCCCGGCCGAGCGCCCAGAGCGCGGTGTCCATCAGCGGGCCGCCGTCGGTGCGGCGGCGGGCTCGGCGGGCCAGGCGCCGGTGGTCACGACGCGGCCGCGGCTGTCGACCAGTCGTGCGGAGACGCCGTGCTCGCGCAGCCACGGGACGGCCCGGAGGCCCCGCACGACGGCGGCCGTCGAGAACGTGTTGGCGACGAGACAGCTCGGCGCGGCGACGCTGACGCTGCGCCAGACCGGTGCCGCCGGCACACCCCAACGCGGATCGAGGATGTGGTGCACCGGACGCCCGCCGCTGACCCACCGCCGCTTCTGCGTGCTCGAGGTCGCGACGGCGTGCCCCGAGGGGATCGCCACGTGCGCCTCCGGGTCGGCGGGCAGGTCGCGGACGGTGATCTCCCAGGCGCGCGAGGCCGGTCCCGCCGCGGTGCCGGGCCGCGCTGCGGTGCCGGGACCCGCGGTGGCGCCGGGACCCGCTGTGGCGATGTCCCCGCCGAGCGAGACGAGCACGCCGCAGCCGAGCTCGGTGAGGACGCGTGCGGCGATCAGGTCGGCGGCCACGGCCTTGGCGGTCGCGCCGAGGTCGAGACGCACGCCGGCCGGCACGGTCAGGAGGCGCCCGCGCAGTCGCACCTGCCGCCAGACGTCGCCCCGGTGCCGCCCGGTCGCGAGGGTGACGCCCTCGGTGAGGGTGCCGGCCTCCGGCTCGGCCGTGTTCCACGGGGTGTCGTCGCCGGCCGCGAGACCGAGGTCCGCGAGCTCGGCGCCGAGGGTCGGGTCGACGTCGCCCGCGCTCATCTCGGCCGCGTCGAGCGCGGAGCCGACGAGCAGGGCGAGCAGCTCGCTCACGACCACGCCCTCGGGCAGCCGGTCGGCGAGACGCGAGAGCTCGGACTCGGTCGAGAAGCGGTCGCACGCGGCGGCCACGCGGTCGGTGATCTCGTCGGCGATCGAGGAGGCGCGGTCGAGCATCGCCGCGTCGGTCACCACGAGTCGCGCGGTCGTCGTCCAGACGGTCCAGTCGCGCGAGGCCGCGGCGGTCGTGGTCGTGGTCGTCATGAGGTCACGACCCCGAGCTCGTCGCGTCGGAACCGCCGCCGGTGCTCGGCTGCACCGAGGTGCCGCTGCCGCTCGAGCTGCCCGAGTCGCTGCTCGTACCCGAGTCGCTGCTCGTGCCCGAGTCGCTGCTCGTGCCGGAACCGCTGCTGCTCGTGCCCGTCTCGCTGCTCGTGCCGGAGCTCGCGTCTGCGGCACCCGAGCCGGTCGAGGTGCTGGTCGACGAGCCCGCCGTCGAGTCGGCGTCCTGCCCGGCGACCCAGAGGGCCCCGCCCGTGGCTGCCGTGATGACGAGGGCCGAGGCCCCGACGGCGACGGTGACGCCGCGTGCGCGGCGTCGTCCTGACGTTCTGTTGTCCATGGGGCCTCCGGTCGATGTGGAGTCGAGCATCCCTCCCCGACCTCGCAGCACCCTTTCGGCCGTCTATGAGAACGCCATGCGCCTCCTCCGCCTCACCTCCACGTCGAGCCCGCCCCGCATCGAGTGGTCAGAAGATGCTCGTCATCCGCGGATGACGAGCATCTTCAGACCACTCGACGCGCTGGACGGGCGCGAGCCAGCGCGAGCGAACGTGAGCGCGCGAGCTAGCGCGAGCGAACGAGAGCGCGCAAGCTAGCGCGAGCGAGCGTGCGAGAGCGAGCGCTCTCGCGCGCGCTACCCCTTGTCGTCGACGCGCCCGGCGCGGCGAGCGCGCAGCCGACGCGTCAGCCCGACGGCGTACACGACCGCGGCGACGTAGTGGCCGATCAACCCGACGACGAGCACGACGTAGCTGATCAGCGCGGCACCCTGCCCGACGGCCTCGAGCCCGTCCGCTCCGGACGAACGCCCCTGGCTGATCATCGCCACGCCGACGAGCAGCAGGAGCAGCCCCGTGAAGATGAAGGCCGTCCGGACCTTGCCGATCCAGGTCACCGGGAACGACGCTCCGCCGAAGGCGACCAGCGACACGAGGCTCAACACGACGTCGGGCAGCAGGATCAGCACGAACACCGGCCAGGTGAGCAGGCCGCCGAGCGCGAAGGCCGCGACGACGGCGATCACGGTCAGCCGGTCGGCCACCGGGTCGAGCCACTTGCCCAGCTCGGAGATAGCTCCCGTGCGCCGGGCCACGAAGCCGTCGACGAAATCGGTGAGGAACACGACGGCGATGACCACCATCGACGACCAGTAGTGCTCGTCGACGATCAGCACGATGAAGACCGGCAGCAGCACGAGCCGGAGGAGCGTGATCGCGTTCGGCACGGTCCGCCACTCGTCCTGGCGGAACAGTCGGTCGACGAGCGTCACGCGGCGTCCTCTCGGGCTGACGTCGTCTCGGCCGACGACGGTCTCAGTGGGTCGATCTTACGGGGCCGACCCGCGCCTCCTCGGCTGCCCTCGGGCGGACCCGGCCGGCCCGGCCGGTCAGCCGCCGTAGCCGCGCAGACTGCTGGACACGACCTGGCCTTCGACGTAGAGGTAGCAGCTGACCTCGCGGTCGCCCGCCGCCCAGCCCTCCTCGGTCGGCTGCAGGAAGTCGTACGAGAGGACCGAGTCCTCGTAGTCGACGCCGACGAACGCGGGGAACGCCTCGTAGCAGAGATCGTCGGACTCGGTCGCGAGCGCGTCGACGCCGGGGAACGTCGCGTCGGTCAGATCGGTCTCGTAGAAGATCTCGCTCTCGTGCTCGGCGGTGCACGCCACGCGCTCGACCTCGACCACGACTCCCCCGGTCGTGCCGGCGCCGAACGAGAAGCAGTCGCCCTGGCGGAGCTCGCCCACGGCCGTGCCGGTGCCCGAGCCCGTTCCGCCGCCGGTGCCGCTCCCGCTGTCGACCCCGGCTCCGGTGCCGGTGCCGCCGGCCGAGTCGATCGCCCCTCGGACCGCCCGGATCAGCCCCACCGACGAGAGCCCCAGCATGAGGATGACGACCACGGCCACCACGGCCACGAGCGGTCCGCGACGCCGCATGCGCAGGGGTCGGCCGCTGCCCTCGGGCGACGGGGCCCACGACGGGTCGGGACCGTACGCCTGATCCCGGGGCACGTACGGCGCCGGGGCCGCCACGCCGAACGCGGCGGGGGCGGGGATCGCAGGAGGCGCGGGTCGGCGACCCGAGACGAAGGGGGCGTCCGCCTCGCCCGGCCCCACCGCGTCCACCCAGCGCCAGATCGATGCGACGACCGCCTCCGCGACGAGCGACTGGTCGCTGTGGAGCGGCAGCCCGAGCCGGTCGACCGAGCGGTCGGCCACCGGGGTGATCCCCGTGTCGTCGGCGGAGAGGCCGGCGACGAACCAGTCGCGTCCGTCGTCGGCGAGGTCGAGGTAGAGACGATGCCCCAGTCGCATGCGGAGCGTCGCGGAGCCCGGCGCGTAGTCGGACTGTCGACCGGCGATCTCGATGCCGGGCAGAGCCTGCCGGAGGCGGGCGGCCAGCTGCTCGAACAGCGGCGGCAGGTACGAGTACGTCACGGTCTTCTCCTCGCGGCCGATCCGGTGCCGCTCGGGCATCGTATCCGCCCCCGGGTGCGGACACCCCGGGAGGCGGTCCGGCCGCAAGGACCCCGGGAGACGACCGGGCGAGAACGCGATGGGAGACGGCCCGGGCGAAGGCACCCCGGAGACGACCGCACCCCGGCGTCGGACACGAGTGCTCGTGCGCGACGCCGGGGTGCGAGGCGGTTCCGGGGCGCGAGGCGCCCGGGGCGGCCGTCCGACGCGGAGGTCGGCGGGCCGGTGCCGGGTCAGCGGGTGACGGACTCCAGCGCGGGGTAGTCGGTGTAGCCCTCGGCGCCCTCGCCGTAGAACGTGGCCGGGTTCGGCTCGTTCAGCTCGGCGCCGCGCTCCCAGCGGGCGACGAGGTCGGGGTTGGCGATGGCGAGACGGCCCACGGCGACGGCGTCGGCGTGGCCGCCCTCGACCAGGTCGCGAGCCTCGGCCAGGTCGG
Organism: Frigoribacterium faeni; assembly: GCF_007988805.1. Lineage (GTDB taxonomy): Bacteria > Actinomycetota > Actinomycetes > Actinomycetales > Microbacteriaceae > Frigoribacterium > Frigoribacterium faeni. The sequence goes on from NZ_BJUV01000018.1 coordinate 34,322, forward strand.
TGACCGTGCCGAACCCGCTGTTCAGGATGACGTTGCCGTCGAAGCGGCGACGCAGACGCTGGACGAGCTCGCCCCGCGGGTCGGAGTGCAGCACGCTGAGGTACGCCAGGCCGAGGGGGGCGAGGCCGTCGACGAGGGCGTCGTACGTGGCGGTGACGTCGTCGAGGTCGGTCTCGACGACGTCCTGGATGTTGTGCATCGGCGAGATGCGGATGCCGACGCGGCCGGCGCCGATGGCGTCGGCGACGGCGGTCGCGGTCTCGATGCCGAGGCGGGCGCGGTTCGCGGGGCTGCCGCCGAAGTCGTCGGTGCGGACGTTCGACACGGGCGACAGGAACTCGTGCAGCAGGTAGCCGTTGGCGCTGTGGATCTCGACGCCGTCGAGGCCGGCCTCGAGGACGGCGCGCTTGGACGCGGTGACGATGTCGGCGACGACCTGCTGGACCTCGTCGACGGTCAGGGCGTGCGGCACCGGGAAGTCGCGCTTGCCCTCGGGCGTGCGGACGACGCCGTCGATGGCGACCGCGCTCGGCCCGACGATGCGGTCGGTCCCGGTCACCTCGGGGTGCGACACACGACCGCCGTGCATGACCTGCATGACGATGGTGCCGCCCTTGGCGTGCACCTCGTCGGCGACGCGCTTCCAGCCGGCGACCTGCTCGTCGGTGACGATGCCGGGCTGGCCGGTGTAGGCCTTGCCCTCCTGCGTGGGCCAGGTGCCCTCGGTGACGATGAGGCCCAGCGTGGCCCGCTGTCCGTAGTGCTCGACCGGGAGGTCGCCGGGCACGTCGCCTTCGCTCGCGCGGACGCGGGTCAGCGGCGCCATGGTGACGCGGTTCGAGAGCACGAGGTCGCCGAAGGTGGCGGAGGAGAACAGGTCCACAGGGGGGTCCTTTCGTCGGGGGGATGTCGACGTGCGACGAGGCGCACCCCGGACCGAACCCACGACACGTCGACGGCATTCCGGAGGCGCGGGTCACCGCCCGAGGTCCGCAGCACCTTCACAGGTCGGCACCGCGGAACCCGCCGGCGAGGGGTCAGTCGCGGTCGCGACCGCCGTCGAAGCCGGCGCGGACGGCCGCGATGTCGTCGGAGCCGTGTCCGCGCTCGGAGGCGGAGGCGTAGACCGTCGCGAGGGCGTCGAGCAGCGTCGGGTCGAACGTCGACGGGGCGGCGGCGCGCATCAGGTCGATGTCCTTCCGCAGGCCGTCGAGGGCGAACTGGGTCGGGTAGTCGCCTGCGATCATGGTCGCGCCCTTGATGTGCGCGTACGGGGTGTCGGCCTGTCCGCCCGAGATGGCGTCGAGGAACAGCTGCGGGTCGAGACCGAGCGACTCGGCCAGCGCGACCGACTGCGCTGTCGCCGCCGTGACGCTCGCGATCCACGCGTTGGCGGCGAGCTTCAGCGCGGTGCCCTGGCCGACCGTGTCGCCCGCCGCGATCGTCTTGGCGCCCATCGCGTCGAGGACGGGCCGCGCACGCTGGACCAGGTCGGAGGCGCCGGCGGCGAGCATGACGAGCTTCCCCTCGGCCGCGGGCTTCCTGGTGCCGAGCATCATCGCCTCGATCAGGTCGACCCCCGCCGATCGCGCCTTCTCGACCACCTGCCCGGTGGCCTCGACCCCGATGGTGCTCGCCTGCACCCAGACGGCCGTGGCCGGAGCGCTCGAGGCGGCCGCGTCGAGCACGTCGAGCACCGCGTCGCCGTCGAAGAGGACGAGCAGGACGACGTCGGCGCCCGTCACCGCCTCGGCGACGGTGCCGACCACGGCGACGCCGTCGGCCGTGAGCGGTTCGGCCTTCTCCCGCGTGCGGTTCCACGCCGTGACGTCGTGCCCCTCGCGCGTCAGCGAGCGCGCGACGCCCTGACCCATGATCCCCGTGCCGAGTACCGCGACCCTCATCGTCTCGTCCGCTCCTCCCGGGCCCGCTGGCCCGCGTCGTCTCTGCTGTCCGGCGGTGGCAGGCTGCCCCGTCGGTCACCGAACCTACGCTCGCGGCCCGACCCGCGCCTCCTCGGCTCCGTGGGGTGTGGACGGTGCCACGAGGCCGCCGCGTGGGGAGGGAGGCGCGGGTCAGTCGAGGGGGGTCGGGTCCGACCGGGTCGGGGCGGATCGCTCGGCGCACCCGCTCGACGACCGACGCGGCGGGCGGGTCGTTGTACGAGCCGGCCTCGACCTGACCGCTGAGGTCGCGGATGGCCGCCATGATCTCGTCGGTCGCGTGCCGTCGTGCCCTGCCCGACGAGGCGGCGCCGTGGTGCGACAGGTCGAGCGGCTCGCCGAAGGCGACCGTGAACCGACGGAGGCGCGGCACGCTCGAGCCCACCGGCTGCAGCTCGTCCGTGCCGATCAGGCCCACCGGCACGACCGGTGCCCCGCTGGTCAGCGCGAGCCAGGCGACGCCGGTGCGTCCGCGATAGAGCCGCCCGTCGAGCGAGCGGGTGCCCTCGGGGTAGATGGCGAAGGCGTCGCCGGCCGTCAGGCGCTCCAGGCCGAGGTCGAGGGCCTGCTGCGCCGCGGCCCCGGCGCCGCGTTCGACGCCGATCGCGCCGATGCCGGAGAAGAAGGCTCGACTCAGGCGACCTCGCGCGCCCCGGCCGGTGAAGTAGGCGTTCTTCGCGAGGAACGACACCCGCCGCCGGGCCATCAGGGTGATGACGACGCTGTCCATGAACGACAGGTGGTTGCTCGCGAGGATGACGGCGCCGGTGCGCGGGACGTTGCGACGACCGAGGATGCGGGGCCGCCAGAACAGCCGCACGAGCGGTGCGAGGAACGCGCGACTGAGGAATGTGAGCACGCTCCACTCTGTCGCACGTCCCATGCGCCACCCGGCATACGACGACGGGTGACCGCCGAGGTCACCTGCACCCGTCGGCCGGCGTCGGCGGGTGAGGTGCGACGGGGACAACGGGTGTCCCCTGCAAAGAGGATTGCCGACGAACCCCGCTCGCTCCTATGCTCGCCCCCGTGGGGAACGAGACGAGACGACGGGCACCGCGGGGGACGCGGCGGCTCAGAGGCACGACCGCGAGACCGGGGCCGGCCGCGCCACCGCGCGTGGCGGACGGACCGGCGGACGCCGTGCGGCCGCTGCCGACGACGCCGTCGCGCGTGACGGACGGCCCGGCGGATGCCGTCCTGCCGCTGCCGCCGGGCAGGGTGCGACGGATCGGGTACGTGCTGTCGCCGGTCGTGCACGCGCTCTGCGCCGCCCTCGCCATCGTCGGCGCGATCGTCACGACGGACGCGATCGGTCGGGTCGCCGCCACCGTCGCGACCCTGCTCTACGTGTCGTCGGGGCTCCTGTCACTGGTCACGACGGTCATGATCGTCGTGGTCCGGTCGCGCGTCACGCGCGGCGGACCCCGACCGCCGGTCGTCGTGCCCCTCGTGTACGCGCTCAGCCCCATCGCGGCGGCCCTGCTGCTCGCCGCCGCCTACGTGTCGCGACTGAACGGCGGACCGTTCGTCGGCGGCTGGGCGGGCATGTTCGTCACGACCCTGTCGCTCGTCCTGCTCTCGCGGCGGCTGAAGCTGCAGGGCTCCGGCGATCAGCGCCAGTCGTCGGGTGGCACGCTCTCGTCGTAGGGGTCGAACGGGGGCTCGTCGTACGACGGGTGCTCGTCGACCGGGACGTCGTCGACCGCGGGCTCGGCGAAGGACGGACGCGGTGCGCCCGACCCGCCGCCACGCGACGGTGCCGCGCCGCCGCCGGTCGCCGCAGCCGCCGCGGCCTCCTCGGGTGACGTGCCGGCCACGACGTCGAGCACCTGCTGGCCGTACGTGTCGAGCTTCTTCTGACCGACGCCGCTGATGGTCGACAGCTGGTCGGACGAGGTCGGTCGAGCCGACGCGATGCCGCGCAGCGTCGCGTCGCCGAAGACGACGTAGGCGGGCACCCCCTGCGCCCTGGCGATGCCGGCCCGCCATTGCCGCAACGTCTCGAAGAGGGGCTGGTCGGCCGCCGACAGGTCGGCCGCGCCGGCGCCGGTCCGCGAGCCGCGCGAACCCGATCGCGCCCGCGCGGGTCGCGCCGCACGCTCGGGTTCCTTGCGCAGCCGCACCGGACGCGTCCCCGACAGCACCTCGGCGGCGGCGTCGGTGATCAGCAGGGTGCCGTAGCCGTCGGGCGAGACGGCCAGCACGCCCTGCGCGAGCAGCTGACGGACGACGCCGCGCCACTCGATCTCGGACAGCTCGGAGCCGATGCCGAAGGTGGCGAGCTGCTCGTGCCGGTTCTGCGTGATGCGCGGCGTGGTCTTGCCCAGCAGGATGTCGATGATCTGACCCGCGCCGAACTGCTGGTCGCGTTCGCGCTTGAGGCGGACGACGGTCGAGAGCAGCTTCTGCGCCGGCACCGTGCCGTCGATCGCCTGAGGCGGGGTGAGGCAGGTGTCGCAGTTGTGACACGGCGTGCTGGCCTGGCCGAAGTAGCCGAGCAGCTGCACGCGACGGCACTCGACGGTCTCGCACAACGCGAGCATGGCGTCGAGGTGGGCGCTCAGTTTGCGCCGGTGCTCGGCGTCGCCCTCGGACTGGTCGATCATGCGTCGCTGCTGCATGACGTCCTGCAGGCCGTACGCGAGCCACGCCGTGGACGGCAGCCCGTCGCGCCCGGCACGCCCGGTCTCCTGGTAGTACCCCTCGACCGACTTGGGCAGGTCGAGGTGGGCGACGAACCGGACGTCGGGTTTGTCGATGCCCATGCCGAACGCGATGGTGGCGACCATGACGATGCCGTCCTCGCGGAGGAACCGCGACTGGTTGCGGGCTCGCGTGCCGGCGTCGAGACCGGCGTGGTACGGCAGCGCCGCGATGCCCTGCTTGACGAGGAACTCGGCCGTGCCCTCGACGGACTTCCGCGACAGGCAGTAGACGATGCCCGCGTCGCCGTCGTGCTCGGACCGGATGAACCGGAGCAGCTGCTGCTGGGGGCCGTCTTTGGCCTCGATGCGGTACTGGATGTTCGGGCGGTCGAAGTCGGCGACGAAGTGCGCGGCGTCGTCGAGCTCGAGGCGGGCCGAGATCTCGCGGTGGGTGGTCTCGGTGGCGGTCGCGGTGAGCGCGATGCGCGGCACGTCGGGCCAGCGCTGGTGGAGCACCGAGAGCTCGAGGTAGTCGGGGCGGAAGTCGTGACCCCACTGGGCGACGCAGTGCGCCTCGTCGATGGCGAAGAGCGAGATCCGACCGCGGTCGAGGAGGTTCTTGGTCGAGTCGAGCTTGAGCCGCTCGGGCGCCAGGTAGAGCATGTCGAGCTCGCCCGCGACGAAGGCCCGCTCGACCTCGCGTCGGGTGTCGGGGTCCTGCGTCGAGTTGAGGAACTCGGCGCGGACGCCGACGGCCTCGAGGGCGTCGACCTGGTCTTGCATCAGCGCGATGAGCGGCGACACCACGATCCCCGTGCCGTCTCGGACGAGGGCCGGCACCTGATAGCAGAGCGACTTGCCGCCACCGGTGGGCATCAGCACGAGGGCGTCGCCGCCGCCGACCACCTGGTCGATGATCGCGGCCTGCTGACCGCGGAAGGCGTCGTAGCCGAACACCCGGTGGAGGACCTCGAGCGGGGCGGCGGAGCCCGGCTGGGCGACGGCGGAGGCGGTGGGAGCGTTGGTCACCAGGCGAGTCTAGGAGGCGCGACCGACGCCGTCACCGGCCCCGCGCCTCCTCGGGGACGGCCACCGAGGCGAGCCCGCCTGTGGAGGAACGGGAGACCCCCGACCGGTCGAAGGCCCGCACCACCAGCCAGACGTAGAGCGGCGTGCAGACGAGCGTGACGGCCAGGCCCAGCGGGCTGCCGTCGCTCGACGGAGTGCCGGCGAACGGCGCCAGCAGCAGGAACAGCACGACGTTGTTGAGCACGTGCGCCACGATCGCCGCCTCGAGGCCGCCCGTGCGCCAGGTCAGCCACGCCGCGGCCACCCCGAAGACGGCCACGTCGGCCAGCCCCCACGGGTTGTAGGCGTGCGCGGCGGCGAAAGCGAGGGTGGGCAGCACGATCGCGACGACCGGCCAGGCGATCCACGACCCGAGCGCCTGCATGGCGAAACCGCGGAACGCGTACTCCTCGGCGGTGGCCTGCAACGGCACGAGGAGCACGATGACCGCCATCGACCAGACCATCGCCGCCGGCGGGGTCGTCACCGGCCCGAAGCCGACGGCCTCCCCGACCAGAGGAGGCGCGACGACCGTGGTCAGCAGCACCGTCAGCCCCATGAACACCGCCGCGGGCACGAGGCAGCGGGCCAGCCATCCCCAGCGGAGACGGCCCGCCACGCTCGAGAGGCGGCCCGGGCCGCCGAGGCCCGCCAACCGGGTGGCGAGCAGCACGGCGGGCAGCATCGTGGCGATCGACCCGAGCGTCAGGGCCATGACGAGCGGCTCGGAGGCGTCGAGCGGGTCGGCCTGGAGCGCGGCGTACACCCGGGTGACGGCGTCGGGACCGCCGACCGCCCGGAGGACCGCGACGACGCCGAGCACGAAGGCGTTCGAGAAGACGAGGTAGAGCACCACGGCGAGCACGGCCGCGACGATCGGCTTCCACCACCGGTACGTCGGCAGGGCGCGGAACAGGCGGTGGTAGGCGACGGTCACCTCCCGAGGGTACGTCGTCCCCCCGTCGCCGCCCCTGCGGGCGGGGGAACGGCGACGTGCCGCCCCCCTTCGCAGGGGGACGGCACGCCGCCGTTCGTGTTCTCGTGCGGTCAGAAGAGGACCACCACGATGCTGAAGCCGCCGCTCGAGCCCTTGAGCTGCGCGTCGCCGCCGTACTCGCTGGTCAGCAGGTGGAGGCCGCGCCCGAGCTTGCCGAGGTCGACCGAGGCCCTGCCCTCGTCGTCGACCGTCGCGGTGCCCACCGGGCGTCCGTTGTCTCGCACGGTGACGGTGCCGGTCGGCGCGATCGCGCCCGAGACGGTCGCCGTGTAGCTCACCGGCCAGCGCGAGGTCGTGACCAGCGTGGAGGCCGAGCCCCGCACCGACGACGCGAGCTTGTCGACGGTGACCGACGACGACGTCGCCGACGCCTCGGTGAAGCCCTCGGCCGACGCCGTGACCGTCACGGCGATCGAGCGACCGGCGTCGGCGGTCGCGAGACGGTAGCGGGCGGAGGTGGCCCCGGCGATGGCCTCGCCGTCACGCGTCCACTGGTAGGCGCGGGTGACGTCGTCGACGCTCCACGTGCCTCCGTCGGTGCGCACCGTCTGGCCGACGACCGCCTTGCCGCTGATCGACGGCGCGGTGACGCTCTCGATCGGCGGGACGACGGTCTCGGCGATCTCGATCGGCACCGAGATGCTCGTCGCGGTGCCGGAGACCGCGAGCGTCAGCTGCTGCGTGCCCGCCTCGAGACCCTCGGGCACGGTGACGCTCAGCGTGGCGCGACCCTGCTCGTCGGTCGCGGTGACGATGGTGCCGTCGATCGCGGCGGACCCGACCTCGGTGTCGCCGAACGACGCCGTCACGGTGCCGCTGGTGGGACCGCCGTTGCTGAACAGCAGCGACGAGAGGCCGAGCGAGAGGGTGTCGCCGGCCGCGAAGCCGCCTTCGGGGGCCGTCGGCAGGGTGACGCCGACGGCGCGCTGGGCGAAGTCGGGCGAGACGACCGGGTTGGCGGCGAAGTAGTCGACCTGGCTCTGCAGGTCGACCTTGCCGCTGTCGGCCTTCGACGAGGCGCCGTTCAGAGCCGTGAAGTTGTCCCCGCCGGCGGCGAGGAACGAGTTGACGGCGACCTTGTAGCTGGCGGCCTCGTCGAGAGGAGCGCCGTCGAACGTGATCTGGCCGATGCGCGATCCGGCCGCGGCGGTCGGGTCGTAGGTGTAGGTCAGGCCCTTCGAGACGCCGAGCTTGAGGAACGGCCGCGACGATCCGGCCGGCTGCCACTGCTGCTCGAGGGTCTGGCGGATCTGCGCCCCGGTCAGGGTCGAGACCACGAGCGTGTTGGCGAAGGGCTGGACGGCGGCGGCCTCCTGGAAGGTGACGCGACCATCGGGGTCGACGGCGGTGTCGCCGCTCGACGCGTAGCGCAGGTCGGCGCGCAGGCCGCCCGGGTTCATGAACGCGATCTGGGCGCCGTTCTCCGTCGTGGCCGCGAGCTGGGCGTCGGCGACGAGGTTGCCGAGGGCGGACTCGCCGCCCCGGTTCTCGCTGCCGTCGAGCTGCTTCGCGCGGAGGACGTCGGCCGTGATCGTGCCGACGGGCTTACGGCCCTCCACGGCGGCGACCGCGGTGGCGTCGGCGACGATCGTCGCGACGGCGGGATCGGGCGTGGCCGACTGGTAGAGCGGGACGAGCCCGCCGGTGACGGTCGCGTCGTCGGTCGCGTCGTCGTAGGTCACCGTCAGGTGGCTCAGGTTCGCGCCGTAGCTGCCGGTCTGGATGACCGGGCGGGGCTCGGTGCCGCCGGTGGGCACGATGTCCTCGAAGTCGTAGGTCTGGTGCGTGTGCGCCGAGAGGATCGCGTCCACCTCGGGCGTGACGTTCTTGGCGATGTTCGCGAACTCGCCGTCGCCGGTCGCGTCGGCCTCGAGGGCGGTCGAGTTGCCCTCGTGCACGAGCAGCACGATCACGTCCGCCTCGCCGTTCTCGGCCGTGTCGACGCCGTCGGTGAGCTCGTCCGCCGCCGCGTTGACCGAGTCGACGATGTCGCCGAACTCGAGCCCCTCGATGCCGGCCGGGCTCACGAGCTCCGGCATGAGCTCGGTGATGGCGCCGATGAACCCGACCTTGACTCCGCTGACGTCCTCGACGTAGTAGGGGTCGTAGACCGGCTCGCCCGTGGCGCTGTCGAGGATGTTCGAGCTGACGTACGGGAAGTCGCTGTTCGGCACGACCCGGTCGTCGAAGTCGTCTCGCCCCTTGTCGAACTCGTGGTTGCCCGGCGTGCTGACGTCCAGGCCCATCGAGTTGAGCGCGTCGAGCGTGGGCTGGTCGTCCTGGATGAACGACGTGAAGGTCGACGCCCCGATGTTGTCGCCGGACGAGACGAAGAGGGTGTTCGGGTTCGCGGCCCGGAACTGGTTGACCTTCCCGGCCATGACGGCCGCACCGGCCGTCGGGCTGGTCTCCTGTGCGAGACGCCCGTGGAAGTCGTTGATGCCGAGGATGTCGATCGTGGTCGTGGCGGCCTGGGCCGGTGCGGCGACGAGAGTGCCGAGCCCGAGGGCCGCGACGGTGGCGCCGACGAGGGCGAGACGGCGGACGCGACGCCCGCCTCCGTGACCGGTGTTCTGTGAGGACGGGGGGCTTGTGCGCATGGGCGTCTGTGCTCCTGGTACGACGGGATCGGGGTGGTCGCCACCCGCGAACGGGGGCCGACCACGCGAGCCTAGGTTTCCGCTGTGCATCCGGCAAGCATCCGCCGTCGATCGTCACGAGTTGTTCACGAACGGGCGCCTGGGGAGGGACGGTCGACGCCCGGCAGGCGCCGCCGACGACCGGGATAGGCTGGAGCGTCCGCCGATCGAGACCCCGGAGGTGCCCGCGTGACCACCGCCCGTCGCAGTCTGGCCGTGCTCGGCTCGCCGATCGGGCACTCGCTGTCGCCGACCCTCCACGCGGCCGCCTACGAGACCCTCGGCCTCCCGTTCGACTACGGCCGCGCCGAGGTCGAGTCGGGGTCGCTCGCCGGCTTCGTCGACTCGCTCGACCCGAGCTGGCTGGGTCTCAGCCTGACGATGCCGCTCAAGCGCGAGGTCCTCCCCCTGCTCGACACCGTGTCGCCGCTGGCGAGCCGCCTCGGCGTCGCCAACACGGTCGTGTTCGACGCCGAGGGGCGACGCCACGGACACAACACCGACGTCGACGGCATCGTGCGCTCGGTCGAGCTGCGGCACGACGCGCGTCCGACCGCGGCGACGATCCTCGGCGGCGGCGCGACCGCCGCCTCCGCGCTCTTCTCGGCCTGGCGGCTCGGCGCCCGCTCGATCTCGATCCGGCTGCGCGACCCCCGACGCGCGGGCGACCTCACCGCTCTCGCCGCCGACCTCGGCGTCGAGGTCGACGTGGCGCCGCTCGACGAGCTCGCCTCCTCGGAACCCCTCGACTTCGTCGTCAGCACGCTCCCCGGCGGCGCGGCCGACGATCTGCCGATCCGACCGCGCGACGCCGACTCCGTCCTCGTCGACGTCGCCTACGAACCCTGGCCGACCCGCCTCGCCTCCCGCTGGGCCGACGGGGGCGGCATCGTGCTCAGCGGTCTCGACATGCTCGTCGAGCAGGCGCTCTCGCAGGTGCTGCTCTTCCGCGCGGGCGCCACGGCCGGCGCCACGGCAACGGTCGGTGACGACGGCGACGGCGACGCCCCGCTCGACGAGACGCGGGACGCGGTGCGGGTGCGCGAGGCGATGCGTCGCGCGGTGGGCCTCGCGGATCGGCCGACCCGCGCCTCCTCGACCCGCGCCTCCTCGACCCCGGTCGGCGGGGGGACGCCCTCGTGATCCCCACCCCGCAGCCGGTGACCCTGCGATCGGTCGTGCTCGGCGACGGCCGACCCGCCGTCTGCGTGCCGCTGACCGGACGGACCGAGGAGGCGCTGGTCGCCACCGCGGCCGCTCTCCCCCGCGACGCGTACGACCTCGTCGAGCTGCGCCTCGACTGGCTCACGGCCGTCGACGACACGGCCCAGGCCACGGCCGCGGTCGTCGCCGTCCGGACGGCCCTGCCCGACGACGTCCCGCTGATCGCGACCTTCCGCACCAAGCAGGAGGGCGGGGAGCGCGACATCACCCCCGACGACTACGGACTGCTGCTCCGCGCCCTGGTCGGCACCGGAGCCGTCGACGCCCTCGACGTCGAGATGTTCACCCAGCCCGACGTGCTCGAGACCGTCGTCGACGCCGCCCACGCGGCCGGCGTCGCCGTGGTGATGTCGTCGCATGACTTCGAGGCGACCCCCGCTCGAGCCGAGATCGTCTCGCGCCTGGTGCAGCAGCAGGAGCTCGGCGCCGACGTGGTCAAGCTGGCGGCCATGCCCCGGTCCGCGGACGACGTGCTGACGCTCCTCGCGGCCACCGCCGAGTTCCGGTCGGGTGCCGGGCTCGTGCCGGCGATCACGATGTCGATGGGGCCGCTCGGCGCGGTCTCGCGCGTGGCGGGCGAGACGTTCGGGTCGTGCCTCAGCTTCGGCACGGTCGGCGACGCCAGCGCCCCGGGACAGCTCGACGCGGCCGGGCTGCGCGCGGCGCTGGGGCTGCTGCACGGGGACTGAGCCGGCCGAGGCCCGGCCAGGACAGGCCCGGCCCGCGCGGTGCCGCCTCCGGGTTCGACCTGGTGCCGACCGACGCCGCGTGATGCCGCGTGATGCCGCGCGGAGGTGAGGGTCTCCGACGGGCCCGGCCGACGCTCCACCACCGGGAGACGAGCGACGGGCGTCGCTCAACAGGAGTCGTCGGGCCGGGGTCCGTCGGAGCGTGACGACCCTATCCCGAGCCCCGGCGGCCCGTAAAGCACCCCGAGCGTGACGGGATCGACGCGCCGTGCGTACTGTGGGCCTCCGACAGCATCCGGCCAGGCCGGTCGTGCCCGGCTCCGGCCGGTCGGGGCCGCGACGACTCCTGACGGGCGCCCCAACGAAGGAGAACCCATGAGCATCGGCGGCGGAATCGCCTTGATCGTGATCGGCGCGATCCTCGCGTTCGCACTCGAGTTCCAGGTGGCCGGGATCGACATCCGGCTGATCGGCTACATCCTCATCGCAGCGGGGGTCGTCGTGACCCTGCTCGGCATCGTGTTCCTCACCCGGCGCCGCCAGGTCACCTCGACCTCGCGCACGGCCGTCGACCCGACCAGCGGCGAGCAGGTCACGCGCCGCTCCACCCAGGACGGCGGCGGCCCGATCGTCTGATCGGCCACCCTCGCGTCGGCCCCGTCGCCCTGCCTCCCCGGCCGGGCACGGGGCCGTCGTCATGCCGCGGGCCCTCTCCCCGGCCAGGTAGGTCGACCGCAGGCCTCAGGCCGAGCCCGTCGACCGCAGGCTTCCGGCCAGGCCCGTCGACCACGGGTCTCAGGCCGGGCCCGTCGACCGCAGGCCGCAGGCCGGGCCCGTCGACCGCAGGCCTCAGGCCTCAGGCCTCAGGCCTCAGGCAACGACGGTCGACCGCAGGGTGGACGAGCCGTCGGGCAGGCGCCGCACCTCAATGCGATCGGCGATGCGCTGCTTGAGTTCGTCGACGTGGCTGACGATCCCGACGACGCGGCCCGAGGCGGAGAGCCGACCGAGCTCGGTCATGACCGCGTCGAGGGTCGCGGGGTCGAGCGAGCCGAACCCCTCGTCGACGAACAGGGTGCCGAGCTCGAGGCCGCCGGCCTCGGCCTGCACGACGTCGGCCAGGCCGAGGGCGAGGCTGAGCGAGGCGTAGAAGGTCTCGCCGCCCGAGAAGCTGCCCGGGTCGCGCGTGCTGTCGGTGGCGTGGTCGCGGATCGCGAGCGCGAGACCGGTCTTGCGGGATCGCGAGCCCGACTCGCGTTCGTCCGACGACTGCAGCTCGTAGCGGCCGCTCGACATCACCGAGAGCCGGGCGTTGGCGGCCGCGACGACGTCGTCGAAGCGCCGCAGCAGCACGTAGGTGCCGAGCGTGACGCCCTTGACGTTGACGGCCGTGGAGGCGCTGGCCAGATCCGCCATCCGCACGATCGCGCGGGCGTCGCGTGACGCGGCGTCGCCGACCGCCGAGGCTGCGGTGAGCGCGGCCAGGGCGGCGGTGGACCGACTCGCGCGCTCCTCCGCTCGGGCCGCCGCCGCGGCGATCTCGGCGTGCGTCGCCTCGGCGGCGGCGACGCGCGACTCGGCGTGCTCGACGTCCGGGGTCTCGTCTCCGGTGAGCGCGGCGATCTCGGGTTCCACCAGGCCCGCCGTGACGACCGCGCGCTCGCGGTCGTGGGCGGCGACGAGCGCGTCGAGTCGGGCCAGCTCGGCGGGTTCGAGCGTGGCGACGGCGACCTCGTCGACCGTGGTGAAGCCGGCAGCGGAGAGGGCTGCGTCGAGGTCGGCGCGGCGGGTGGCCGCCGCATCGGCCGCGGCCGCGTCGGCGTCGAACGCGTCGACCAGCCGACGCGCGTCGCCGAGCCGCCGCGTGACGTCGGCGACGAGCGCGGCGACGGTCTCGGCTCGTCCGTCGAGGTGCTGCGCCACGGTCGCGGCGTCGTCGTCGAGTCGGCGGCGGTCGCTCTCGGCCCGCTCGCGCGCGGTGGCGAGCGACAGCCGCTCGGCCGCGACGGCCGCGCGCAGTCGGTCGGTGTCGGCGTCGTGTCGCTCGAGGGCCTCCTCGGCGTGGGCTCGCGCCGTCACCGCCTCGTGGGCTGCGGCCAGGTGCGCCCGGGCGGCCTCGAGCTCGGCGCCGACGGTCTCGGGCGTGACGCCGTCGAGCTCCGCCGCCCGCTCGTCGCGACGGTCGAGGGCGACCGAGCGCCGGGACGCCGCCGCCGCGAGGTCGTTCTCCCGGCGGGCGCGGTCGTCGGACGCGCGGTCGACGAGCTCGTCGTCGGGGTGGTCGGCCGTGGTCGCGGCGAGGTGGGGGTGCACGGTCGAGCCGCAGACGGGACAGGGGTCGTCGTCGCCGAGCGTCGCGGCCAGCTCGCCGGCCATGCCCGTGATCTTCCGGCGACGCAGGTCGCTCTCGAGCGCGGCCGCCTCGAGCGCCACCCGGGTGGCGGCGTGCAGCTCCTCGGTCGCGCTCTCGAGCGCGTCCTCACGTCGGGCGAGGTCGTCGAGTCGCTCGCGACGGCGCGTCGCGTCGGCGAGCGCCGCCTCGGCCGGGGCGACGGCGGCGGACTCGCTCAGGGCGGTGAGGGCCGCGACCAGGCCGACCCGCGCCTCCGGACGCGCGTCGAGGGCCCGGTCGAGTTCGACGATCCGGTCGGTCGCCGCGTCGAGCCGCTCGTCGGCGACCTCGAGGGCGGCGACGCGGTCGGGCAGCCCCTTCTCGAGGCGGGCCACGTCGGTCAGGGCGCCGAGCTCGCCGGTGAGCGAGTCGCGCCGGGCGGCGGCGGTGTCGCGGGCCGCCTCCGCGGCGGCCTGGGCGAGCTCGGGGGCGCCGTCCGTCGCGAGCGCGACCCGCACCTGCTCGGTCGTGGTCGCCCGCCGTTCGTCGGCACGACGCGACCCGTCGATCGCGGCGAGCACCGAGGAGGCGCGGCGCGCGTCGTCGAGACGCGCCCGCCCCGTGCGCACCTCGGCCTCGGCCTCGCGCACCGCCGTGTCGCGTGCCGTCAGAGTCGCCCGTCGGCCGAGGGCCCCCTGCAGCCGTCGCTGCTCGTCGAGCAGGAGGCGCGCCGCGTCGCGGTCGGCCCGGGCGGCGTCGCGACGGACGGCGAGGTCGGCGGCGTCGGCGACGAGCCCGGCGACGAGGTCGTCGAGACCGCCGCGACCGTCGAGCCCGGCCCCGCCGTCGAGGTCGGCGGCGCCATCGAGGTCGGCGGCGCGCCCGGCCGCCCGGGCCTCGGCGAAGACGTCGTCGTCGACCCCGGTGGCCTCGCGCAGCCGGCTCGTCGCGAGCTCGACCTCGCGCTCGGCCGCCGCGATCGACCGGTGGGCGGCCACGCGGCGGTCGACGAGCTGCGCGGTGGTCTTCTCGTAGATCTCGGTGCCGAACAGCGACTGCAGCACCTCCTTGCGCTTCTCGCCGGTCGATCGCAGGAACGCGGCGAACTCGCCCTGGGGCAGCACCACGGTCTGCACGAACTGCTGCTTGGTGAGTCCGAGCACGCGTCCGATCTCGGCGCCGACCTCCTGTGCGCTGGTCGACACGACGGTGCCGTCGACGGCGTCGGGCGAGGTGAGCAGCACGAGGCTGACCGTCTGGTTCTGCGGGGTCGTGCCCGTGCCGCGTGTCTTGGGCCGCCGGTAGGCGGGCGTCCGTCGGATGCGGTGGATGCCCGCGGCGGTCTCGAAGACGACCTCGACGAAGGGCTCGACGGTGGCGGCCGCGTGGTGGCTCCGCAGCCGGTCGGGGCTCGACGTCGACCCGGCGAGCCCGCCGTAGAGCGCGAACACGACGGCGTCGATGATGGTCGACTTGCCGGACCCGGTGGGCCCTTCGAGCAGGAAGACGCCTGAGGCGCCGAGGGCCGCGAAGTCGATGCTGTGCTCGCCCGAGTAGGGCCCGATGGCGCGCAGGGTCAGCCGGTGCAGGATCACGCGCTGGCCTCCGTCGCCCGCGCGGCCTCGTAGGCCGAGCGCACGATGTCGAGCTCGATCGCGCTGGCGTCGGCGCCCGAGGCGAAGGCGACGAAATCGGCGGCGACCTCGACCGGGTCGGTCTCGATCGTGACGGCCCGCAGCGCGGGCGCGTCGACGGCGCCGATCGGCGTGTGCAGGATCGCCAACGCGTTCGGGAACCGCTCGCGCACGCGGGAGTACAGCCGGTCGGGGTGCACGGGGTCGGTGACGAGGATCCGCGACCACGCCTCGACGTGCTCGTCGTAGCGACCGTCGAGAAGGCGGCCGATCGTGTCGGTGAGTTCGACGAGGGGCCGGGGCACCGGCGTCGGCACGGTCTCGACGGTCGCGAGCCCGTCGGCGTCGAGCGTGACGAGGGTGGACGACTTGACGTGGTTCCGCTCGCCGAACGAGAACGCGAGAGGCGACCCCGAGTAGCGCACCGTCGGCCGGGCGTCGACGGGGCCGACCCGCTGGGCGCCGTGCAGATGGCCGAGCGCCACGTAGTCGACGCCGTCGAACACCCCGGAGGGCACCGAGTCGACTCCCCCGACACGGATGTCGCGCTCGCTCTCGCTCACCGCGCCTCCGGAGACGAACGCGTGCGCGACCACGACCGACCGGGCTCCCTCGCGCGTGGCGAGGTCGGCACGGATGCGACGCATCGCCGCGCCGACGACGGCCTCGTGCGAGCGGGCCAGGGGCCCGTCGGAATCGGCGTCGGCGAGCGCGTGGCGCACCGAGTCGGGGTCGAGGTAGGGCACGCCGTAGAAGGCGACGGGGCCGTCGGTGTCGTCGACGACGACCGGGCCGTCGAGCTCGTCGACGCGGGCGCGCAGGTGCAGACCGGGGCGCATGAGCTCGGCGGCGAAGCCGAGCCGGACGGCCGAATCGTGGTTGCCGGGGGTCACGACGACCGTCGCGAGCTCGCTGAGCCGCCGGAGGGCCTGGCCGAGGAGGCGCACGCTCGGCACCGAGGGCACGGCCCGGTCGTACACGTCGCCGGCGACGACCACCACCTGCACACCCCGCTCGCGGACGAGCTCGACGAGGTGGTCGACGAAGGCGGCCTGGTGATCGTGCAGGTCGACGCCGTGCAGCGTGCGTCCGAGGTGCCAGTCGCTCGTGTGCAGGATGAGCACGGGTCTCCGTTCTGCGGTGCCGGTGGGTCGTCGTCACTGTAGCGTCGAGGTCCGACACCGAAGCGCTGGAGGAGATCCGCACCGTGACCGACGACACCATCGACCTGCCCGCCCTCCGGAACGAGGTCGAGGCACGCCACGAGCGGATGATCGCCGATCTGGTCGCCTACGCCTCGCTCGAGACCCCCTCCGACGACGTCGACCTGCTCGAGGCCGGCCTCGCCTGGATAGAGTCTTGGCTGACGGCCACGGCGGGCCCGGCGGCCGCGCGTCGGGTGCACGTGGTGGAGGGCTACGGCGACACGGTCACCCTCGAGTACCCGTCGCCGACGGGGTCGTCCGAATGGGTCAGTGCGCTCTGCCACTACGACACCGTCTGGTCGGAGGGCACGCTCGCCGACTGGCCGATCACGATCGACGGCGACGTCATGACCGGCCCCGGGGTCTTCGACATGAAGTCGGGTCTGATCCAGCTCGGTCACGCCATCGCCGTGTCCGACGGGCTGGGGCTGCCCCGGCCCGGTGTCCGCATCGTGCTGAACGGCGACGAGGAGGTCGGCAGCATCGCCTCGCGCTCGGCGATCGAGGCCGAGGTGAGCCGAGGAGGCGCGGTGCTCGTCTTCGAGTCCGCCGCGGAGGGCGCCGTCAAGACCGCCCGCAAGGGCGTCGGCATCTTCGAGGTCGAGACCTTCGGCGTCGAGGTGCACGCCGGCCTGCACCCCCGGTCCGGTGCGAGCGCCATCGACGAGATGGCCCGGATCATCCTGCAGCTGCACGGCGCCGCCGACATCGACGCGGGCACGTCGCTCAACGTCGGCATCGTGCAGGGCGGCACCCGCACCAACGTGCGGGCCGGTCACGCCCGGGCCTCGGTGGACGTGCGCGTCACCTCGTCCGACGAGGCCGCCCGCGTCGAGGCCCTCTTCGCCGGACTCGCCCCGCACGATCCGCTCGCGCGGGTGCAGGTGACGGGCGGCTGGAACCGCCCTCCGATGGAGCGCACGGCGGTGACGGCCGCACTGTACGGACGCGCGGCGGCCGTCGCGGCGACGCTCGGCTTCGAGCTGCGCGAGGTCTCGGTCGGCGGGGCGAGCGATGGCAACTTCGCCGCGGCCCTCGGCTGCGCGGTGCTCGACGGCGTCGGCGGGGTCGGCGGCGGGGCGCACGCCCGCCACGAGTGGATCAGCGTGGCCGGCATGGTCGAGCGCAGCGAGTTCGTCGTCGCCCTCCTCGCCGACCTGGCGTAGCCGACGCGGGCGCGTGCCGGGCTCGAGTGGTCGGAGGATGCTCTTCCCCAGCTCGGGAACGACATCATTGGACCACTCGACGACCCCGATCCGAAGGCAGCCCGTCATGACCGCCAAGCCCACCGTCCTGTTCGTCTGCGTGCACAACGCCGGCCGCTCCCAGATGGCCGCCGGCTACCTGCAGGCCCTCGCCGGCGATCGCGTCGACGTCCTCTCCGCCGGAAGCCAGCCCAAGGACGAGATCAACCCCGTGGCGATCCAGGCCATGGCCGAGGAGGGCATCGACATCGCGGGCAACCAGCCCAAGGTCCTCACGACCGACGCCGTGCGCGACAGCGACGTCGTGATCACGATGGGCTGCGGCGACGCCTGCCCGATCTTCCCCGGCAAGCGCTACGAGGACTGGGAGCTCACCGACCCCGCGGGCCGCGGCATCGACGACGTCCGCCCCATCCGCGACGACATCCGGGCTCGCGTCGAAGCCCTCCTGGCCGAGATCGCCCCCGCGACCGCCTGATCGTCGGCGCCCGCGGGCGCTCCCGAGCACGGTTCCTCGCGGCGCACGCTCACGAGTGGCCCCTCGGGGAGCGCGCCTTCTCCTATGCTGCGATCGTGTCTCGCACGCGCCAGAGGGTGTTCCGGGGGCTCCTCGCCGCCGTCGCGGTCGTCGGCGTGCTGTCGATCGGGGTGAGCCCGTCCCTCCGGTCGGTGGACGAGGCGCCCCTCCTGCATGTCGTCGCGATGAGCCGTCTCGTCGGCGCGGTCGCGATCGCGTGCCTCCTCGGCCTCGCCGTCGCGCTCCTCGCGGGTCGACGCGCCGACCGCGACCGCCCGGGCGGGATCGTCGCCGCCGGCCTGCTGGTGCTCGCCCTCGTGGGCTTCGTCGGCGCTCCCGCGCTGTCGGTTCCGGCCGAGGAGGCGCGGGCCGACGACGGCGCGGACCTCACGATCCTCTCGTGGAACACCGGGCAGGACGACGTCGACGCGTCCGTGATCCTCGCCCTCGTCGACGATCACCGGGCGGACGTCATCGTCCTCCCCGAGTACTTCGGGCGACTCGCGGAGGGTCAGTTCGGCGGATGGGCCGCCGAGAACGGATACCAGCTCCTCTCGGCGGAGTCGTCGACCTCGAGCGTGCTCATCTCCGACCGGCTCGGCGCGTATACGGTCGACACGACCGACGCCCCGCCGTGGGCCGGTTTCACCGCCGTCCCGTCGGACGCGACGAGTCCGCCGATCGTCGTCGTCCACGCCGAGCACGCCCGGCTGTGGTCGTCGAGCCTGTGGCAGCAGCACATCGCGTGGGTCGCGCGCGCCTGCGACCGTCCCCTCTCGATCGCCGTCGGCGATCTCAACGCGACGGCGCAGAACCTCCCCGCGAACGGGCTCGGCCGGTGCCGCGACGTCGCCGAGCGCCGGGGCGAGACGACGACCGGCACCTGGCCGACCTGGCTCCCCGCAGCCGTCGGGGCGCAGATCGATCGGGTGCTGGCGGGGAGCGCCTGGACGCCGACGAGCTTCGAGGTGCTCTCCGGCCACGACCGCGACGGCACCGATCACCGTCCGATCCTGGCCCGCCTCGCCGCGGTCGACGACAGGAGCGCCCCGTGACCCGACCGACTCACGACCGCGATCCGAGCGCCGACCCGAGCCCAGCCGAGCTCGACGGCGATCCGACCGGACGAGCTCGAGCGCGCCTCGTCACGCGGCGCAGCCTCCTCGTCGCGGCAGGCGCCGCGGTGGTGATCGGCGCCGGGGGCGTCGCCGCATCCGCCGCCGGCGTGATCCCCGGGCGGTCCTTCGTCGAGCGGAAGCTCGGTCTCGTCGGCGCAGCGGGCGAGATCCCGGATCTGGCGCCCGGCCCGGCGGCGACCGGGACATTCCTCTCGGCGGCTCGTCGAGGCGCGGACACCGGGTGGACCATCAGCTACCCGCCGGGCAGCAGCGTCGGCGACCGCCTGCCCGTCATCGTCTCGCTGCACGGCTACGGAGGCGACCACCGCACGAGCTTCGGCGACCGTCTCGGGCTCGACCGGTTCCAGGCGCAGGCGGTGTCGCAGGGCACGGCGGGTTTCGCCGTGGCGTCCGTGGACGGTGGCGACGCCTACTGGCATCCTCGCGTCTCCGGAGAGGACCCTCGGGGCATGCTCGTCGAGGAATTCCTGCCGCTCCTCGCCGACCAGGGGCTCGACACGTCCAGGCTCGGCCTGCTCGGCTGGTCCATGGGGGCGTTCGGCGCCCTCCTGCTCGCGAGCGACCTGGGGCCCGCACGGGTCGCGGCGGTCGGGGCGATGTCGGTCGCGCTCTGGCCGACGGCCGATCGGGCCGCGTCGGGGGCGTTCGACGACGCCGACGACTTCGCGCGGAACGACCTCCTGGATCCGTCGCGCGCTCGCGCTCTCGGAACAGTGGCCGCTCGGATCGACTGCGGCACCGCGGACGCCTTCTGCCCGAACAACCGCCGGCTGGTCGACACCGTGACGCCCCGCCCGACCGGCGTCTTCACCTCCGGTGCACACGACATGGCCTACTGGCGACGCGTGGTGCCCGACCAGCTCGCGTTCCTCGGCGCGCGCCTCGGCTAGGCCGTCGGCCCGCTCGCCGTCGGCCGGCTCGCCGTCGGCCGGCTCGCCGTCGACGATCGAGACTCAGGCCGCACGGACGTCGGGTGACCTCAGCAGTCGCTCTTGATCTCGTTGGGTCCCATGATCGAGTGGATGACGCCCTTCTCGCTGTAGACCGAGGCACCGTACGGGCGCCAGCTGCCGTCGTCGACCTGCGGGTTCCTGACGAGGTCGTAGACGATCGACAGCAGCTCCTGCTCGGGAACCGACGGGAAGTCGTCCTTCACGGTCGAGGCGAACGCGTCGTCCAGCGACTCGACGGAGTCTCCGACGGCTTCGCCGGTCGGCGTCTCGATCCGCACCGTCCTCCCGTCCGACGTGGCGACCGCGGTCTCGTTCGTCCCGAAGCTGAGCGTCCCGTCGTCGGTGAAGAGGTCGGCTGTGCCGATGCGGGTCGTGTCGCCCCAGGCCCACGCCGTCTGCGCCCGGACGCAGCTCGCGGCCGCGAGGTCGCTGGAACGGGGCTCGCCCAGCACCCCGCTGAGGGTCTCCACGGCGTCGTCCAGCGACGTGCCGACGAGGCCGATCGCGGCGACCTCGGTGTCCGCCTCGCGCAACGACAGCTGGGTGGCGGACACCACGATGGTGTCGACCGCGGCCAGGGCGTCGGCGGTGCCGTCGGCGTCCGTCGCTCCGTCCCCCGGGGCCGACGGTGCGGACGTCTGCGAGGGCGCGGCGGACGTCGTGCTCGACGACGACGACGCGGGCGCTTCCTGTGCCGTGCACCCCACGAGCACGGTCATGACGGACATGGTGACGGCGGCCGCCGACGTGATTCCCCAGAGAGTTCTCATGCGCCGACCGTAGCGACGGGGGCGCACCGTCCGACAGCGCCGAGACCGGATCTCCATCGCACGAGACCCGGTGTCATCCAGGAGGATGACACCAGGACCTCGTGACGGAATCGTGATCGACGGAGGCGCGGAGTCATCCTCCAGGACGACACGGCCCCCGAGACGGCTGGCTAGCGTGGAGCAGCAGGCCCGAGCAGAGGCCGCACGGGGTGATGGGGAACGACATGAGCACACGACGCATCGGCACGATCGGGACGGCCGGTCTGGCACTGGTCCTGCTGACGGGCTGCGGAGGGCAGACACTGCCGGCCACCCCCGTGTCCTCGCCGGCGAGCGCATCGCCCGCCGCATCGTCGAGCCCGAGCGCGACGACGCCCGAGACGACGCCGACCGAGGCCGCGCCGACCGACGCGGCGACGACCGAGCCGCCGGCCGCCGCGACCCCGGTCGCGATCCCGACCGACTGCACTCAGATCGTCGACTCGGCCGCCTACACGACGAACTTCGGCGACATCCCGCTCAACCCGGTCGAGTTCGGCTTCTCGGGCACGAACTCGGGAGTGAAGACCCCGACGGCCGCAGGCGAGGGCGCGACCGCCATCGAGGTCATCGGAGCGGCGAACGAGCTGGCGTGTTACTGGCGCGACCCCCGCTCCGACGTCTCGGGCATCGGCGTGAACATGGGGCATCTCGATCCGTCGGTCACCGGCCCGCTGATGGACGGCTTCGCGGCCGACGGCTACGGCTGCAGCACGGCCGACGGCGGGCGCCTCTGCCAGCTCGTGACGGCCGACCCGCAGTACCCCGTCGACCGGACCGTGACGTACTTCGTCCGCGACGACGTGGTCGTGACCGTCGACCAGACGAACGTGCCCACCGACGACCTGGTCGGCTCGATCGTCGCGCGCCTCTGGAGCTGACACCGCGCCTCCGCGGCCCGCGTCGGCGGCACCGCACCGCGAAACGGACTCCGCACCCGAGCTAGAAGCGGTGCGGTGTCCGTTTCGCGGTGTGAAGGTAAGCCGTCCGACCTACAGCACGCTCTTCGGCACCCGGTGGAGGGTCACCGCCCCGACCGCGTCGAACGGGTGCAGCGGGTCCGGTGCGACCGATCCCGTCGGCCCGCCGAGCCGCGAGTGACCGACCGCGCTGAGCACCGCATAGGCGTCGCCCCGGGACCACCCGTGGTCGTCCACCAGGAACGCGAAGGCGTCCTCGTAGCCGCGCCGGATGCTCTCCTGCACGGGATCGCCGAGCCCGACGAAGACCCAGTCGTCGGCCGTCTCGATCCGCGGCGCCCGGAGTCCCATCCCCGGCACGAGGTCGATGGACACGACCGCCGTGCCCTGCGCCTCGATGGCCACGAACGACGACTCGCCCTCGGCCATGATCGCGTGGATGTCGCCGATCGACAGGTAGGCGCCCTCGACCATCACGGGCAGGTAGACGGTGGACCCCACGGTGTTCTCGGTGACGTCCATGTTGCCGCCCTGCGCGTACGCCGGCATGATCGTCGAGTTCTCGCCCTCGGCGGGGGCGGTGCCCATGCAGCCGATCATCGGTCGCGGTGCGAACACGTGTCGGTCGGTCACGTGCACCCCGGCGGCGTCGATCGGCACACGCCGGGTGAACATCCCGTCGCCCATCACGTGCTGCAGCGCGCCCGTCCCGGGCAGACTGACCGACCAGCCATGGTCCACCAGTCGGATCTCGTGCACCGTCACGGCGAGCGCATCGCCCGGCACCGCACCCTCGACGTACACCGGCCCGGTGACCGGATTGATGGGCACCGACAGCCGGGCCGGATCATGGTGCTCGTGCAGTTCGGCGTAGACCGCGTCGCTCGTCTCGAAGCCGATCCGCTCGCCTGTGCCCGGCGTGATCCGCAGGACCGGCTCGACCGACGCGGAGAACCCGGGCCTCCCGAGCTCGTTGCTCAAGAGGTGGTGGAGGTCGCCGCTCATGCGTCGCGCCGTTCGCCGTCGGCGGTGGAGGCGGTGGTGACCGTCGACTCGTCGGCGCCCTGCCCCAGAGACGGGGCTGCGCCTCCTCGGCTCCGGTAGTAGAGGAACACCCCGGCACCGAGCAGCAGCCAGACCAGGCCGCCGATCTTCGCCTCGGGTGCGGCGTTGACCAGTACGTAGCCGATGACGAGGAAACCGATCACGGGTACCACCAGGTGCAGCAGCCAGTTGCGCGACTTCTTCCTGACGACGTAGTGCACGACGACCGAGACATGCAGCAGCATGAAACCGAACAGGGCCCCGAAGTTGACCAGTGAGGCGATCAGGTCGATCTGCCCGACGAAGAACAGCACGAGCACGGCCGACAGCGCCGAGACGACCAGGATCGCCGCCTGCGGCACCTGACGGGCGTTGATCTTCGACAGGAACGCGGGCAGCTGCTTGTCGCGGCTCATCGAGAAGAGCAGACGCGACGTCGCGGCCTGCGCGGCCATCGCGTTGGCGATGCCGACCGCGAGAACGTTGACCACGAAGAACGCCGTAGCCCAGCCGCTGTTCGACGCCGCTCGCACCAGGTCGAAGAACGCGTTGCCGGCTTCGCCCTCGGGGAACGAATCGCGACCCGCGGCGAGCGCGCTGGCCAGCCAGGTCTGAAGGATGAAGCAGAATGCGACGATGAACAGGGCGATGATCATCGCCTTGCCCGCGCCCCCACGCTTGCCGGTGCTCTCCTCGGACAGGGTCGAGATGCCGTCGAAGCCGAGGAAGCTGAGCACTGCGATCGAGAGCGCCGAGGCGATCAGGGGTGCGGTGACCTTGCTCGAGTCCCAGATCGGGTCGCTGGTGAACTCCGCCCCCGGGATCGTGCCGTTGTTGAGAGCGATCACGGCGATGATGACGAAGACGGCGATGAACACGACCTCGATCGCGAGGAAGACCCGGTTCATCAGCTTGATCGAGCTGATGCCGAGCAGGTTCACCGCGGTGTTGATCGCGACGAAGATCAGCGCCCACATCCAGCGAGCACTGCCGGGAAAGATCCCGATCATCGACTCGGCGGCGAACACGTAGAGCAGCGTCGGCACGAGCAGGTAGTCGAGCAGGATGGCCCAGCCCGCGAAGAACCCGGCGATCGGGTGGATGCCGCGGCCGACGTACGAGAAGACCGACCCCGCCAGCGGGATCGATTTGGCCATCTGCGCGTAGGCGAGCGCCGTGAAGATCATCGCGACGAGGCCGACCAGGTACACCAACGGCACCATCCCGGACGACGCGTTGTAGACGGTGCCGAAGATCGCCCAGGGCGCGATCGGCACCATGAAGATGAGTCCGTAGATCAGCAGGTCGACGGTCGAGACCGACCGTTTCAGCTCCTGCTTGTAGCCGTACTGCTCGAGTTGCTGCTGGTTGCTCAGCTCGCCGCCGGGGGCGCCGGGTTTCGTGTTCGTCGACATGGTGTGCTCTCTCGCTCGGGTGGGACGCGGTGGGGTGGAGCCGGGTCAGGAGGCGGGGTGCGGGTCGGGATGTGCGGCGCAGGCGGGAGGCGCGCTGACGGTCGCGTGGGCGACATCAGGCGTCGTCGTGCTCCGCGAGGAACGCGGCGACGACGGCCCGGAACGCTTCGGGCTGCTCCAGGTGGGCGCAGTGGCTCGCTCCCGGGAGCACGTGCGACCGCACGTCGGCGATCGACTCGACGAAGGGCAGCCAGGTGGCGGGCGTCGCCTCGTCGAACTCGCCGGCCACGACGAGCGTCGGAGCCGTGATCGACGGCAGGCGGTCGACGATGCTCCAGTCGCGCATCGTGCCGATCACGTGGAACTCGTTCGGCCCGTTCATCGTGTGATAAACGGTCGGCTCGGCCTCCATCTGCGCCTCGCTGTCGACGAAGTCCTGGGGCATCGGCAGGACGCGGCAGACGTGACGCTCGTAGAAGACCTGGGTCGCCGCGAGGTACTCGGGGTCGGAGGTGGTGCCGTCCTCCTCGTGACGGCGGAGCGCCTCCTCGGTCTCCGTCGGCAGCTGCGCACGCAGCTCGGCCGCGCCGTCGACCCACAGCTGCATCGAGGCGGGCGAGTTGCAGATGGCCAGGCTCGCGAGGCCCCGCGGCTGTCGCACGGCGATCTCGGCCCCGAGCATGCCGCCCCACGACTGGCCGAGCACGTGGAACCGGTCGAGACCGAGGTGCGCCACCAGGGCGTCGAACTCCGCCACGAAGAACGCCGGCGTCCAGGTCTCGACGGGGGCGTCGGGGCGGTGGCTGCTGCGCCCGCAGCCGAACTGGTCGTAATGGACGACGGTGCGTCCGGTCTCGTCGGCGAGCGCGGCGAGGTTCCTCAGGTAGTCGTGAGCCATGCCGGGGCCGCCGTGCAGCACGACGAGCGGGAGGGCGCCGGGGCGGGGCTCGTCGGGGGCGGTGACCTGGAACCAGGTCTCGCCATCGCGGAAGGGGAGGGTGGAGGAGGTGCTCGCTGACATGCGGGACAGTGTGCGACACGAAATGGTCTCGTGCCAAGACCTTTCTTCGTGACTTAACGTGGGTGTAACACGACGCCGCTCGGAGGGGACGACGCATGACGCAGCGCGAGGCACCGAGCGAGAGCGCGGGCGCGGAGGCGACCGCGGGCTCGGCGGTGGACGTCGACACGGGATCGGCCCCGGGTGGCGACACGGGCTCGGGTGCGTTGGCGGCCCCGCTCGAGTCGTCGAGCCGGGTCGACGACGTGACCGACCGTCTGGTCACCGCCATCGCGACCGGGGAGTACCTGCCCGGCCAACGCCTCCCGGCCGAGCGCGATCTCGCGGCATCGCTGCGCGCCGGACGGATGACGGTGCGGGCGGCGCTCGCCCGGCTGGTCGACCAGGGCATGATCGAGACCCAGCGCGGTCGCGGGGGCGGCTCGTTCGTGCGAGAGCAGCACACGACGTCGTCCGACGCGGTCGCGCAGCGCACCCTGACGGCCAGGTGGTCCACCCTGCGCGACACCAGCGACGCGATCGGCCGGCTGCACGGCACCGTCGCCGAGGCCGCCGCCGAGAACCGCACGCCGGCCGACGCCGAGCTGCTGCGCGAGCGACTCGAGGGCTACCGCCGCGCCGAGTCGGGGCGCGCCTCACAGCGGGCCGACGAGCTGCTGCACGTGGCCATCGCCGACGCCGCGCACAACGCGACCCTGCGCGACGTGCTCTTCGACCTGGAGGCGCGGGTCAGCATCTCCGCGCCGGCCCACCTCTGGGGCGGCCCCGACGGCATGCGCGAGATGGAGCTCCGGGCACTGGCCGACCACGAGGCGCTGGTCGACGCGATCTGCGCGGGACACGCCTCCCAGGCGGCGAGCATCGCTCGCGAGCACGTCAAGATCGACCTCGAGCTGCTCGAGCGGGTGCTTCACCGGCACGATTGACGCGCTTCAGCGTGGGTGCTCGACAGCGAGCGGGCTCGAATCGAGCGGGCTCGAATCGAGTGGTCCGAAGATGCTCTTCCTCGCGGTCGGAAGAGCATCTTCGGACCACTCGATCCGGACTGCGGCGGCGGTCATCCTCGAGGCGCACCACGGAACGGGAGAACATGACCACCGCACGAACACTCGCCATCGCAGGGGCCCTTGCGTTCGCCGCGGTGACGCTGACCGGCTGCACCGCCGACTCGACCACCGCCGACCCCTCGAGCAGCCCGAGCGCCGGAGTCTCGTCGACCCCGAGCACGACCCCGGACTCCTCGGCGGAGGGGGCACCCTCGACGACGCCGGAGCCGACCGAGTCCGCCGCCGCACCGGTCGTGACGATCCCCACCGACTGCACGCAGGTCACCGACGCCGACACGTACGCGGCGCAGCTCACCCTCGCACCGCTGAACCCCGAGGCCGCACCCCGCCGAGACGGCACGCCCTTCGGCGCGCGCACTCCCGAGGTGCCGCCGACCGACGCCGACCCCGTGGAGATCGTCGACAGCGCGGCCTCGATCGACTGCCTCTGGCGCGACCCCGGGGCCGACATCACGGGTCTCGAGGTGGCCCTGGGACGACTCGACCAGGCCACGTCGACCTCGCTCCTCGACCAGGTCGCCGCCGCGGGCGCGACCTGCACCGACGAGCACGACGGCCGGGTGTGCCAGGTGTCGACGACCACGGAGCCGTACGGCACGGACCTCACGAAGACGTACTTCGTCCGCGGCGACCTCGTCATCTACGTCAGCCAGTCGAACTACCCGACGGACGACCTGCTCGGCTCGATGCTCGCGCACCTCGAGAGCTGAGCGCGCGCCTCGCCCCCCGCGCCTCGCCTCGCCCCTCGCGCTCGCTCGCGATCTCGGATCGAGTGGTCGGAAGATGCTCTTCCGGGCGCGACGAAGAGCATCTTCCGACCACTCGATGTGCGCGCGGCCCGTGGAGGGCGCGCGAGCGAGCGACGCGCGAGCGAGCGACGCGCGAGCGCGAGAGTGTGCGGCGCCGCCGGCCGGGTGGGTGGGCCCGGCTCGGCGGCGACCGCCACGGACGACGTGACTCCGTCGATCTCGACGCACGGCTCTCGCGGGGGGTTCGAGGTGCCGCGCAGATCGCCGGGTGGGCGTCACGCAGGGGGAGGACGCTCGTTTCGGGCCGAGTGTCCGCGTGGCTTCAACGCCGTCGGTGCCGACGCTAGCATCCGATACTCAGCAGTATCGAGTCCCCCTTTTGGGGGACCGACCGCGCGAGGTCGTGATCCTCGACCGAACACCCGCGCAGCATTCACGACCCTCTCGGCACTCAGCGGTCCCGTGCGAGCCGAACCGGGTTGCGGCATGCCGCGACGACAGCCGGCACGCCGGCCACCATGAGCCACACGACCCCTCCGAGGACCACCCACAGGAGTCCTGACGGCGGCGGCGCCGCCCCGGCGAGGGCGAGCACCGCGAAGCCCGCACCCGCCGCGGAGACGAGACACCCGGCGAGCACCACCTGCTCGAGGAACAGCAACCGCAGCAGCGACCGAGCCGAGGTACCCGACAGACGGTAGGCGGCGATCTCGCTGCTGCGCAGCATCAGCACGAGCCCGGCGACCAGCGCCCCGACCACTCCGGACCCCGCGGGGAACGCCCGCGCCGGGCTGGCGCTCCACACCTCGCGCAGACTCGTCCCCCCGCTCTCGACGGGGAACGCGCGGACATCGGCCCCTTCGGTCTCGAGCGCGGCGACGAGCTCCGGTCCGACGTCGCCGGCGGCCGATCCGGAGACGAGTGGCGGCTCCATCTCCACGATGCAGACGGAGGCCCGGTCCACGTCCGCCGGCAGCGCGAACGAGACGACCGAACCGAGGTCGATCCCGCGTGGCTCGACTCCCCCGACCCGGGCCGAGACCACCCGGTCCCCCGATGCGAGTCACCACGGCGCCTCCGCTCCGGCCATCGCCACGGCGTCGCCGGCGCCGTCGGCCGGCACGTCCGCCCCGGCGCCCATGGCCACCTCGCCCCCGGCGAGATCGCGCCCCACCACGGCGTCGACCCCCGCCAGCGCCGGCAGCAGCGTCGTGCTCACGAGCGCCGTGGGCACCCGCCCGGTCTGCACGAACGCCTCTCGATCGAGCGGGACGATGACCCCCGCGCGGCGGACGCCGCTTCGGCGGGACAGCGCCTCGCACGACGTTCGCGAGATCCGGGCCTCGTCGGAGTCCGAGACCGAACCGATCTGGAGGACTCCCTGCCCGGCCTGTTCGCGAGCGAGGTCGTCGCGCCGGAGCTCGTTCTCGACGAACGCCGAACCGAGGGCCGGCGCGAGGCCGAGGGCGACCGCCACGGCGACGAGCACCACCTGACGGCTGCCCCTGCCCAGGATGTTGAGCAGCGCCTCGCGGAGGAGCGCGGTGATGCGCCAATCGCCTGTCGTCATGCCAGGAGGTACGGCCGCAGGTCGACGCACGCGTCGGCGCTCCGGACGATGAGGTCGTCATGGGTCGCGATCACGACCGTCGCATCGGTCGTGACTCCGGCGAGCACCTCGGCGACGCGGGCGGCGTTGGCTCCGTCGAGGCTCGCCGTGGGTTCGTCGGCGAAGACGAAGGGCCGTGTCGTCGCGAGCCCGCGCGCGAGAGAGAGGCGCTGCAGCTCGCCCCCGGAGAGGGTGCGCGAGAACGCGCCGGCGCGGTGGCCCAGCCCCACCTGGGCGAGAGCACGCTCGGCAGCCTGGCGCGCCTCCTCCATCGTCCGCCCGGCTGCCAGCGGAGCCACCATGACGTTGTCGATGGCCGTGCGGCCGGGCAGGGCGTTGGACCCCTGCGGAACCCATGTCACGTCACGGGCTCGCGGCGGGCGTCCGACGGGCGCCGCCCCGTCCGCCGCCCCGTCGCGGCGGTCGCGGTCAGCGAGCTCGTCCGTCGCGACGAGGATGCGCCCGTCGGCCACCGGATGCAGTCCGGCGAGCGCGGCGAGCAACGTCGACTTGCCCGAACCGGAAGGCCCGACGACCGCCGTGACGCGCCCGGGGGCGAACCGATGCGACAGCCCACGGAAGAGGGTCGCGCCTCCGGCCGAGAGCGAGAGGTCGTCGACGATCAGGTGCACGGCGATCCACCGAGATCGCCGGCCGTGGGCGCGACGATCACGGTCCGTCCGATCAGGTCGGCGTCGACGTAGGCCACTCCGAGCTCCGAGCTGGGGGCCTCGACGGTGACGGGCACCGGACGCGCGCCTCCTTCTCGGGCCTCGTAGACGCACAGCGCCCCGTCCGCACTCGCGACGACGGCCCGGCCGGGTACCGAGCCGAGACGCTGAGGGGAGGCGAGCGCGAGGCTGAACCCCTCGATCGCGCCGTCCGGCGAGGCTCGGTCGCTGTCGACGGCCCGGGAGGCGCGCAGCGCGTCGACGAGGTCGCGAACGGCGCGCGAGGTGGCCGGGTCGGTGTCGACGGCGTCCACGGAGGTCAGCTCGACGGTCTCGCGGCGGTACGAGAGCGTGACCGGCTGATCGCCGAAGATCTCACCCAGGTCGCCGGCGCCGTCGAGGGGCGCGATCGTCACGAGGCCACCGGCTGCTGCGCTCGTCCCCAGGTCGTCACCGGCCGAGACCTCCTGCCCGAGCGTCACGCCGAAGGTGATCTCGCCGGCCGCCTCAGGCGGCAGGTAGGCGACGCGGTCGACCCGGAACACCCCGTCGGGCTCCAGCCCGTCCGCTCGCTGGAACGCCTCCACCGCGCGTTCCATCCTCGGGCCGAAGACGCTCGGACCGGCACCGGCGTCGTAGCCGAGCGCTGCGAGGAACCCGGCGACCGCGGCGACGTCGGGCCCGCGGTCGTCGCGGCGCAGGTCGCGGTACACCGGGTCGTCCGAGACGAGCGCCCGGAGGGGCAGACCGTCGACCCCGATCACGATGACCCCCGAGGCCACCCGGGAGGCGCGGGGCAGCGAGGTCACGGTCCCCCCGACCCGCAGACGGAGCGGAACCGTGGCCGGCTCGGCGACGGTGACGGAGACGGCCGTGCGCAGATCGCGCACCCGCTCGCCGACGACGACCTCCCCTGAGTCGGCTGCTCCGACAGGCGCCTCGTCGGCGACGA
The DNA here is from genome assembly GCF_007988805.1 of Frigoribacterium faeni. Lineage (GTDB taxonomy): Bacteria > Actinomycetota > Actinomycetes > Actinomycetales > Microbacteriaceae > Frigoribacterium > Frigoribacterium faeni. Next base: position 64,772 of record NZ_BJUV01000018.1, read on the forward strand.
GGGCCGTCGGCAGCAGCAGCGCGAAGACCACCACCGGCGTCAGCCAGAGGGCGACGGGAACGGCCCAACCCCACAGCCCACGGGCTGCGGATCTCCGAGTCACCCGAACTCCTCCATGCAGCCGATGAATCCGAGATCGGAGGCGACGATCCGCGCCGTCAGCTCGTCCTGAGTCCCCTCCGTGTCGAGCCCCTCGGCCTCGAGGCACTGTCGCAGGATGACCTTGACGTCTTCGTCGTCACGGGGATGCTCCCGCTGCCAGACGGAGTCGACCTCGTTGTAGTGCAGGAGGTAGCAGGTTTCATCCGCCCCGGCGTCGACCGCCTCCTCTGGAATGCCGAACTCGTAGAAGCCACCAGGCCGCCCCAGTTCCTCCAGCTCGAATCCGGCCTGCCCGAGGCACGACACGTAGGCCTCGTAGCCCGCCGTGTACTCGCGCTCGGTGACGACGCCGTCCTCGACGGCCGCTTGCTGCTCGGCCGACATGACCGACCATTCCTCGCTCGTCAGCTCGATGTCCGCAGGCGGACCCGAGGCGCATCCCGCGAGCAGGAGGGCGATCGCGACCGCGGTGACGGCGCGACCTCGCCGAAGGAGGAGCGGGGCCGGGTGGTGGAACAAGGCGAAGGCCACGTGACATTCCTCTCGTTGTCATACGAGACACTATGACTAACGATCGTTCTCAGCAAGCCTGATTCTCGACTGCGACATGGGCGTCGGCAGGCCCGGGCGGGCACCGGCCCTCGAGCGTCGGCGCGTCGGCGACGACCGTGCCCGGAGCGGCCACGAGCGCGGAGCCGCGACGAGCCGCCCCGCTCAGCCCGCGAGCGCCCCGAACCGGGCCTGGATCGCCACGGCGGCCGCCCCTCGCGCCCATGCGCCGAAGTCGTCCGCGCCGACCAGCACGCGTACCTCGCTGGCGTCCGGGTCGCGGTCGGCGGCCAGGCCCGCGCGCATCTCCACCACCGCGAGCGGCACGTCCAGCAGGCCGATGCCCTCGCCCGACAGCACGACGGTGTCAACCATCGTGAGGTTCGCCACGGCGGCGATCATGTGGCCGAGCGACCGGCCGGCGGTGCCGACCACCTGGGCGGCGACGGGGTTGCCCTCGGCCGCGAGCGCCAGCAGCTCGTCGTACTCGACGTCGCGACCGAGACCGCCGCGCGCCGAGGCGCACATGCTCGTCGTCGACAGCATCGCCGTCGAGCAGCCGCGGTGACCGTCGAGGCAGATCGGCCCGGTCGGGTCGATCGGGAAGTGCCCGCCGAGGCCGAGCCCCGTGTCCGCCGTCACGACCTGCCGACCGTGCATGACCAACCCGTAGCCGACCCCCGCTCCGGTCGTCACGACCGCGAAGTTGTCGACGCCCCGCCCCAGCCCGAACCAGTGCTCGGCCTCGACCAGGGCCACGACGTCGTTCTCGATCACGACGGGCAGACCGAGGCGCTCGGCGAGCAGGGCGCCGAGGTCGACGGCGCGCCAGTCGAGGAACGGCGCCCGCGCCACCACGCTCGACCCGATCACCTTCCCCCCCGACGCTGACGCCGACGCCCGCGGGCCGATCGCCGGCACCCGCAGCACCCGCGCCGACATCCACAGCACCTGCACCGGCACCGGCAGCACCCCCGCCGGCATCCGCAGCGCCCGCACCGCGGTCCGCCGACAGCCGCTCGACCACCGCGACCACCGCCTCCACCACCTGCTCCACGCCGTGCCCGGGCAGATCGACGACGGCCGATGCCAGCGTCCGCGCCCGCAGGTCGGTGAGCACGCCGAGCGCCTGCTCGCCGGTGAGCTTCACGCCGACGAACCGCTGCGAGTCGACCCGCACGTCGAGCGGCTTGGCCGGCCGACCGATGGCGCCGTCCTGCCGCTCGGGCCCCTCGACGAAGAGTCCGCGGTCGAGGAACGGCTTGCTCAGCCGAGTGAGGCTGGCGGGCGACAGCCCCAGGCGGCGACCGAGGTCGGCCCGGGCGATCGGACCGTGGATCAGCACCTCTCGGGCGAGCTCGCGACCCGAGTCGCCGAGAGCAGGACCCGTCGTCGTCATCGGGCCAGCATATCTTCCGCCGCGAATCGAAACACCATCGAAATCGGCTCGAACACCGCCAGACGACCCGCCAGAGCAATTCTGACCGAACGCTTGACAGCACCTTTCCTTTCGTCGTAGAAATTACTCCATGCAGCGTCGCAGCGGTCTCCGCACCTCCGAACTCCACCTCCGCCTCGGCGGGACGAGCCTCGTGCTCGACACCCCCGAGTCCGGTCTGCCGAGCATCGTCCACTGGGGCCCCGACCTCGGGGACGTCACCGAGGAGGCGCTGGCCGGTCTGGTCACGGCCTCCCGCCCCCAGAGGGTCTCCGGCGGCGTCGACGAGCCGACCCGTCTCACGCTCCTCCCGCTCCAGGCCGACGGCTGGCAGGGCACCCCCGGCCTCGTCGGCAGCCGCGCCGGAGCCGGGTTCGCCCCGTCGTTCCAGGTCACCGACCTCACCGCCGACGACGCCGGACTCGTCCTCACCGCCGACGACGCCGAGGCCGCGCTCCGCCTCCGCATCGAGCTGCGCCTCGACGAGCACGGCCTGCTGCATCAGACCCTCCGCCTCACGAACAGCGGCGACGACGTCTACGACCTGCACGAGCTCGCCGCCACGTTCCCCCTGCCGCACACCGCCGGCGAGGTGCTCGACACCACCGGCCGCCACCTGCGCGAGCGCACGCCGCAGCGCCACGCCATGACGGTCGGCCGCTACGACCGCGAGAGCCGCCGCGGCCGCCCCGGCGCCGACGCCACCCTGCTGCTGGCCGCCGGCACCCCCGGCTTCGGCTTCGAGCGCGGCCTCGTCCACGCCGTCCACCTCGCGTGGAGCGGGAACCACCGGGTGAGCGTCGAGCGCACCATCACCGGCAGCTCCCTCGCCCGGGTCGCCGAGCTCCTCGGAGCCGGCGAGATCCGTCTCGTGCCCGGCGAGAGCTACGACTCCCCCGAGGCGATCGGCTCGTGGGGCGACGGGCTGACGGAGCTCTCGGGTCGGTACCACCGCCTCCTGCGCTCCCGCCCGCAGCACCCCGCGTCCGAGCGCCCGGTGACCCTCAACACGTGGGAGGCCGTCTACTTCGACCACGACCTCGCCCGCCTCAGCGCCCTCGCCGACGCCGGAGCCCGGGTCGGCGCCGAGCGCTTCGTGCTCGACGACGGCTGGTTCCGCGGCCGCCGCGACGACACCTCGGGGCTCGGCGACTGGTACGTCGACGACGACGTCTGGCCCGACGGCCTCACGCCGATCATCGACCACGTCACCGGTCTCGGCATGCAGTTCGGCCTCTGGGTCGAGCCCGAGATGGTGAACCCCGACTCGGATCTGGCCCGCGCCCACCCGGACTGGATCCTGTCGGCCGGCTCGCGCCTCCCGGTGTCGGCCCGTCAGCAGCAGGTGCTCGACCTGTCGAACCCCGCGGCGTCCGCCTACCTGCTCGAGCGACTCGACGCCCTGCTGACCGAGTACGACATCGCGTACCTCAAGTGGGACCACAACCGGGACCTGCTGGAGGCGGGGGCCGGCTCGCCCGCGCACCCCGCGGTCCACGAGAACGTCGTCGCGCTGTACCGCCTGCTCGACGAGCTGCGCAGCCGTCACCCGTTCGTCGAGATCGAGAGCTGCGCCTCGGGCGGGGCCCGCGTCGACCTGGGGATCCTCGACCGCACCGACCGCATCTGGGCGAGCGACTGCATCGACCCGATCGAGCGGCTGACGATCCAGAGGTACACGAACCTCCTCGTGCCCTACGAGCTGATGGGCGCGCACGTGAGCGGACCCCGCTCGCACTCGACCGGACGCCGACACGACCTGTCGCTGCGGGCTGGCGTCGCCCTGCCCGGCCACTTCGGCATCGAGTGGGACATCTCGGCGCTCGACCCCGAGGTCGAGGCGGAGCTGACCGCCTGGGTCGCCGCTCATAAAGGCCACCGCGAGCTGCTGCACCACGGCACCGCGGTGCACGCCGACCTCCCCGACGCGTCGATGGACCTGCGCGGCGTCGTCTCCCCCGGACGCGACCGTGCGCTCTACACCTTCACGCAGGTCACGGCGAGCGCCAGCTACCCGCCCGGCCCCGTCACGTTCCCCGGTCTCGACGACGAGCGCAGCTACCGCGTCGCACTCGCCGACCCGACCGCCACCCTCGGCGGGCCCGGCCAGTCGGCCCTGCCGTGGACCCTCGACGGCGTCGTCGTCCCGGGCCGCGCCCTCCGCCTCGGCGGGGTCCAGGCCCCGGTGCTGTTCCCCGAGAGCCTCGTCCTGATCGAGGTCACCCCCGCGTAGCGCCCGCCCTCCTCGCCCGCCCCTCTTCCTGTGCAAATCGCGACACCGGGCGGCGTTCCAGGGGCCTGACAACGAAAGTGAGCGGCGTGTCACGTCCCGCTCGTCGGGTTCGGCACGGAGAACGCGTCGCCGCCGGTCGGGTTCGGCACACGCGCCGGTCGCGATTTGCACACACCACCCCGCACACACCACCCCGCCCGGCACCACCCCGCGCCACCCCACCGACGTCGGTCGCGCCCGCGAACGGCACCTGCTCCACCCCACACGAACGCACACCCATCGCGGCCCCGGCCGCAACCCGAGCGCAAGGAGGCGCGACGTGCACTCCCCCACCACCACCAGGACCCGACGCGGTCGGCTCGTCGCGGCCCTCGTCGGCACGACGCTGGTCACCGCCGGCCTCACCGGCTGCAGCACCGCGCAGGACGGCGTCACGACGCTCGACTTCTTCCAGTTCAAGCCCGAGGCCGTCGGCGACTTCACGCAGATCATCGCCGACTTCGAGGCCGAGAACCCCGACATCCGGGTCGTGCAGAACGCCGTGCCCGACCCGGACACGGCGATCCGCACCCTGCTCGTCAAGGACAAGGTGCCCGACGTCCTCACCCTGAACGCGAGCGGCAACTTCGGCGAGCTCGCCCGGGCCTGCGTGTTCGCCGACCTGTCCGACGAGCCCGCGAACGACGACGTCAACCCGGCGGTGCAGGACATCGTGCAGGCGCTCGGCACGTGCGACCAGGGCGACGACGAGGTCAACGCCCTCCCGTTCGCCAGCAACGCGTCGGGCATCATCTACAACCCCGAGATCTTCGCCGCGAACGACGTCGAGGTCCCGACCACCTGGACCGACCTGATCGCCGCCGCCGACACGTTCCGCGACGCCGGCGTGAACCCCTTCTACTGCACGATGAAGGACGCCTGGACGGCCGGTCCCGCCTTCGTCAACCTCGGCGGCACGCTGATGCCCGACGGCTTCTTCGACGACCTGCGAGCCGAGGGCTCGGACATCGAAGGAGGCGCGGTGTCCTTCTCGAAGGACTTCGGCGAGGCCATGGACAAGGAGGTCGAGCTCTTCTCGTACTGCCAGGACGGCTTCGCCAGCCGCGACTACAACGCGGGCAACGCCGCGTTCGCGAACGGCGAGTCGGCGATGTACCTGCAGGGCTCGTACGCGATCCCCGCGATCCGGGCCAGCAACCCCGACGCTCCGATCGCGACGTTCCCCTACCCCGTGACCGACGACGCCGACGCCCGCGTCGCGGTCTCGGGCGTCGACGTCGGCATCTCGATGGGGCGCACCACCGAGCACCCCGCCGAGGCGAAGCGCTTCATCGACTACCTGATGTCGCCCGAGGTCGTGCAGGCCTACAGCGAGTCGCAGAGCACCTTCTCGCCGCTGCTCGACGCGGCGCCGAACACCGACCCGGCCCTCGCCGGCCTCGAGCCGTACTTCAGCGACGGACGCATCATCGGGTTCATCGACCACCAGATCCCGGCGTCGATCCCGCTGGTCAACATGCTGCAGACCATGGTCATCACCGGTGACGCGCCCGCCTTCCTCGCCGATCTCGACGACGAGTGGAGCAAGGTCGCCGCCCGCACCGCCACACAGAGAGAGGGCAAGGAATGACCGCCACCGCACCCCGGCCGACGTCGCCCGAGAAGCCGACCCGCGCCTCCTCGGCTCCGGGCCGGTCGGGCACGCCGACGCCGACGCGCCGCACGCAGGGCCGCACGCCCCGCGCCTTCTACTGGATGGTCGTCCCGGCCGTCGTGATCTTCTTCGGCCTGCACACGATCCCCGTCGTGACCGGCATGTTCTTCAGCCTGACGAACTACGCGGGCTACGGCACCTGGAGCTTCGTCGGACTGTCGAACTACCTCAACCTGTTCCGGGACGACCGGGTCATCTCGTCGTACCTGTTCACGTTCGGGTTCGCCATCGTGTCGACGATCGCGGTCAACGTGATCTCGCTCGCCATCGCGCTCGGGCTGAACGCGCGCATCAAGTTCCGCACGGCGTTCCGCGGCGTGTTCTTCATCCCGTACGTGCTGGCGATCCTGATCATCGGGTACGTCTTCAACTACCTGTTCGCGAACTCGTTCCCGGCGATCTTCACGTCGCTGGGCCTGCCGGGTCTCGCGAACAACATCCTGGCCGACCCCGACTGGGCCTGGCTCGGCATCGTGATCACGACGGTCTGGCAGGCCTGCGCATTCAACGTCATCCTCTACCTGGCGGGTCTGCAGACCATCCCGGCCGAGCTCTACGAGGCCGCGGGCATCGACGGCGCGTCGTCGTGGCGGCAGTTCCGCTCCATCACGTTCCCGCTGATCGGGGCGTACTTCACCATCAACATGGTCCTGTCGTTCAAGTCGTTCCTGCAGGTGTTCGACCAGATCGTCGCCCTGACGAACGGCGGACCGGGAACATCGACCGAGTCGATCGCCCTGGTCATCTTCCGCGGCGGGTTCCAGGGCGGCGAGTACGGCTACCAGATGGCCAACGCCGTGCTGTACCTGTTCGTCATCATCCTCGTGTCGTTCATCCAGTTGCGCTTCCTCCAGCGCAGAGAGGCGTCGTTCTGATGAGCTCGACGATCCAGGGCGCCGAAGCCCTCCAGACCACCACCAGCCCGGTCGACCCCGCGACGACGCCCCGTCGCCGTCGGCGTCTCGACGGGGGCAACGGCGGCACCAACTGGTGGCTCACCGCATTGATCGCGGTCTGCTCGCTGACCGTGCTGCTGCCGCTGTACTTCACGATCGTCACCGCGTTGAAGGGCCCCGACCAGCTCGGCGGCACCGGCTTCGAGCTGCCGACCGAGATCCGCTGGCAGAACTTCGCCGACGCGTACGCGCTGACCGACTTCCCCCGGGCGCTGATGAACACCGCGCTGATCACTGTCGGCGCGGTCGTGCTCACGCTCCTGACGAACTCGCTGGTGGCCTACGCCATCGCACGCAACATGCACAAGAGGTTCTTCAAGGGGCTGTACTTCTACTTCCTCGCGGCGATCTTCGTGCCGTTCCCGATCATCATGCTCCCGGTGGTGAAGGAGACCGCGCTGCTCGGACTCGACACCCCCGTCGGGCTCGTGCTGCTCTACACGGTCTACGGACTGTCGTTCAACATCTTCATCTTCACGGCCTACATCAGGTCGATCCCGATCGAGCTCGAGGAGGCCGCCCGCATGGACGGCGCCAGCACCTGGGGCGTCTTCTGGAAGGTCGTGTTCCCGCTGCTGGCCCCGATGAACGCCACGGTCGGCATCCTCACCTGCGTCTGGGCGTGGAACGACTTCCTGCTGCCGCTGGTGATCCTCTCCGATCCGTCGGCGCGCACGCTGCCGCTCGCGCAGTTCATCTTCCAGGGCCAGTTCAACACCAACTACACGGTCGCCTTCGCCTCCTACCTCATGGCTCTCGCACCCCTCCTGGTGGTCTACGTGATCGCCCAGAAGTGGGTCGTCAGTGGTGTGATGAGAGGTTCGACCAAATGACGACGACAGAAGGAGGCACGGTGCAGCACCGCGACGCACCCTGGTGGACCGACGCCACCGTCTACCAGATCTACCCCCGCAGCTTCGCCGACGGGAACGGCGACGGCGTCGGCGACCTGGCCGGGATCCGGCAGCGGCTCGGCCACCTCGCCGACCTCGGCGTGGACGTCATCTGGCTGTCGCCGATCTACCGGTCGCCGCAGGCCGACAACGGCTACGACATCAGCGACTACGACGACATCGACCCGCTGTTCGGCACGCTCGACGAGTTCGACGCGCTGATGGGCGAGGTGCATGCGCTCGGCATGAAGCTGGTCATGGACCTCGTCGTCAACCACACGAGCGACGAGCACGCGTGGTTCGAGCAGGCCCGGTCGTCGCGCGACGACCCGAAGCGCGACTGGTACATCTGGCGCGATCCGCTGCCGGTGGGCCCGGACGGCCGGGGCGAGGGCACCGACGCGGCGGGCACGCCCGGCGCGGGGACGTTCCCGACCGCCTGGCGCAGCGCGTTCAGCGGTCCGGCCTGGACGCTCGACGAGGCGACCGGCCAGTACTACCTGCACATGTTCGCGTCGAAGCAGCCCGATCTCAACTGGGAGAACCCGGCCCTGCGGCAGGCCGTTTACGACATGATGAACCGCTGGCTCGACCGGGGCGTCGACGGATTCCGCATGGACGTCATCAACCACATCGCGAAGGATCCGGCCTCGCTCGAGCCGGGGGCGCGCGGGTTCGTCATGGGCGGGCGGATCCACGACCACCTGCGCGAGATGCACCGCTACGTGTTCGCCTCGCGGACCGACCGCGAGCTGATCACGGTCGGTGAGATGCCCGGCGTGACGGTCGACGACGCCGCGCTGTTCACGGCTCAGGACCGGCACGAGCTCGACATGGTGTTCCAGTTCGAGCACGTCGGGCTCGACCACGGGCCGTCGTCGAAGTTCGACAACCGGCCCTTCGACCTGGTCGCGCTCAAGCGGTCGCTCGGCCGCTGGCAGGACGGCCTGGCCGACGCCGGCTGGAACAGCCTCTATCTCGGCAACCACGACCAGCCGCGGTCGCTGTCGCGCTTCGGCGACGATGGCGCGCACCGCTACGAGTCAGCGACGATGCTGGCCGCCGTGCTGCACCTGCACCGGGGCACGCCGTACGTCTATCAGGGCGACGAGATCGGCATGACGAACGCCGGATTCACCTCGATCGAGCAGTACCGCGACATCGAGTCGATCAACTGGTACGCCGAGGAGGTCGAGGCCGGTGCCGATCCCGAGGTCCTGCTCGAGTCGCTGCGATTCCGCAGCCGCGACAACGCGCGGACGCCGGTGCAGTGGTCGGGCGGTGACGCGGCGGGATTCAGCACGGGCACCCCGTGGATCGAGGTCGTGGCGAATCACCACGCGGTGAACGTGGAGGCGGACCGCGCCTCCTCGGACCGCTCGGTCTTCGACTGGTACCGCCGGCTCATCGCCCTGCGGCACGAGTCGCCGGTCGTGGCGCACGGTCGCTTCGAGATGCTGGCGCCCGACGACGACCGGCTGTACGCGTTCACCCGCACGCTCGGCGACGAGCAGCTGCTCGTGCTGGCGAACTGGTCGGGCGAGCCGTACGAGCTCGACCCCGCGCTGCACCCGGTGCTGCGGCGGCGGTCGGTGCCCGAGGTCGTGCTGGGCAACGTGCCGCACGGGATCGGGTCGCTGACGCTGGCGCCGTGGGAGGTCCGGGTGCTGCGCGCCTGACGCCGTCCCGTGGGGGGAGTGTGCAAATCGCGACGCCACCCGTCGAAACCGGGGTGCATCGGCGAAAGTGAGCGGCGCGGCGCGCCCGGGTTGTCGGGTTCGGCACGCTCAGCGCCGCCGGCCCGGTCGGGTTCGGCACGCTCAGCGCCGCCAGGCCGGTCGGGTTCGGCACGCTCAGCGCTGCCGGTCGGGTTCGGCACGCCCAGCGCCGCCAGGCCGGTCGGGTTCGGTACGCGACCGGTAGCGTCGGGGAGGTGACGAGTCCCGACGCCGCGCCCGCGCCTCCTCGGCTCCCGACGGGCTGGACCCGGATCGGCGAGCGCCGCTGGTGGTCGATGTGGAGCGGCCTCGGCACCGCGTTCGGAGTCCTGCTCGCGTTCCAGGTCGGCAACGTGACCTGGCAGTTCGCCCGCACGTTCCAGCCGTCGGGGTCGTCGTTCCTGATCAGCCTGAGCTTCGCGCTCGTGATCCTCGCGGCGATCTTCGGCCTCGTCACCGTGGTGCGCAACCGCATCTACCCGCAGCCGTGGGTCAACCTCGACACCGACGAGCTGCGCGCCGGTCGGCACACGGTCGCGCTGAGCAGGGTCGACCGCGCGTCGATCCCGGTCGAGCCGGCGACGAAGAACGGCGTGCTGGTGCTCCGCCTGGTGGCGGCCCCGGAGGCGCGGGTCGAGATCATCCTGCGCGACCGCCGAGGTGCGACCCTCGATCAGACCTCGACCGCCGTGCTCGCCGAGGCCGTCCGTCGGACGTCGGTGGCGATGCCGACGGCCTCGTACGATCCGACCGGCCGCTTCGCGCGGTACAACTTCCCCGGCCGCATCAGCCGCGAGGACGCGGTGGCGCTGGTCGAACGACCGCCCGGGCCCGGGGCGCCGCTGCCCGCCGCGTGGTGAATCCGGTCGCCGGACGACCTCGGCGAGTGCGCGTCACTCGGGTCGGCGTGGGCAAATCGCGACATTCGGCGGCCGAATCGTGGTTCTCCGGCGGAGATGAGCGGCGTGTCGCGCCTCACCGGTCGGGTTCGGCACGCTGAGTCGTTCTCGACCGGTCGGGTTCGGCACACGGGAGCCGAGGAGGCGCGGTGCCGGTCGCGATTTGCACGCATCTCCCCGTCAGCAGTCGCGACGTGCACGCAGCACCCCCACCACCGGTCGCGATTTGCACGCAGCATCGCACCGGGGGGGGGGGGGGGG
>NZ_BJUV01000019.1 GCF_007988805.1 Frigoribacterium faeni
GTCGAGTCCGTGGCTGTACCGGCGGTGTCCGTGCCGGCTCCGACCTCGCGGACGACGACCGTGACGGTCTCGCCCTCGAAGTCGATTCCGCCCACGGTCTCGGTGGGGACGAGGTCGTACGAGCCGATGCCGACGCCGGGGAAGGTCACGGTCCACGTGCCTCCCGGGTCCGAGGCGACGACCGGGTCCGACTCGTCGCCGTCGAGGCTCACCACGACGGTGGCACCGGGCTCGACCGTGCCGGTCACGACCACGTCACGGATGGAGGTGCTCGATCCGACGGTCAGCACGTCGCCGTCGTCCGGGTCCGTGATCGCGACGGCCGCTGCGGCGCGCACATCGATCAGGACGCTGACCGGCGCCGACGGGGCCCCGTCGTCGATGGTCTGCGTCGCCGACACGGTCTGGTCCAGGCCGGCGACGACTCCGGGGACTCCGACGGACCAGGTTCCCTCAGCCGACGCGGTCGTCTGAGCCGTCGCGTCGCCGATGGCGACGTCGATCACGGCGCCAGGGGCGGACAGACCGCCCACGGTGACCGTGGTGGTGCCGTTCGGCCCGAACACGACGAATCCGTCGTTCGGGGCGGGCGTGTTGATCGTCAGGGCGTCGAGCGCCTGCGCGTTCACGGTCGAGCCGGCCAGATCCACCACGAGCGCGTCGGCACCCGGCAGCACGGCCAGTCGCAGAGCACGCACCGTCGAGGCACCCGAGTCCGTCCCGTTCGGGTCGCGGAAGCCGGGTCCGGTCTGCGAGTTGACCGTGACCGAGACGAGGTCGTTCACCACGTCGAGCAGCGGGCTCAGCACGTCGGCGACCGCACCGGTCGCCGCGGACAGCGTGTCGCCGACGCCTTCGAGAGCGGCGCCGCCGAGGATCGGCCCGAGGGTCGGCTGCGTGAGCCCGGGCAGCGCCGTCTCGACCGCGTCGGACACACCGGTCGTCAGCGTGCCCAGGGTCCCCCTGAGCGGCGCGAGCAGCACCTCGACGGCCCCGTTCGAGTTCGGCAGGGGCGTGACGCTCGTCGTGGCCACCGGCCGGGTGGGGTCGGTTCCGACGAGGGCACCGAGCGTCGTGTCGACGTCGATGGAGAGCCTTGCAAGCGGGGCGGTGACCGTCCCGAGCGTCAGCACGTTCACGTTGACGGTGGGCGTCGTCGTGATGAGGACCCGCGCCTCCGTCGTGTTGACCGCCTGCGTCACGGCGGTGCGGAGCGCGTCGGGCAGGGTCGTGTCGAAGATCGACGACAGGGCCGTCTGCAGCTCGGCGTTCACCGCGTCGCCGGTCAGCAGCTCGGTGTTGGCCGGCAGCCCGTCCAGCGACTGCAGCGCAGCCACGTCGACGGTCACGTCGCCGGTCGACAGGTCGACGGTGACGGGACCGCTCGTGAGCGGTGCGGCGAGGATCGGGTCGGTCACCGCCGGAAGGTCGACGTTCGCCGTCACCACGGCCTGGGTGTCGGCGAGGGTGAGCGTGTTGCCCAGGGCGGACAGCGCACCGCGGATCGGCGTCAGGACGCCCGCCTCGATCGTGCCCGGCAGGGCCGTCGTGGTGCCGTTCACCGCGGTGTCCAGGTCGCCGATGGTCTCGTTCAGGTCGCCCGTCAGCGCCGATACCGCGGGGCTGTGCAGCTGCAGTCGCGCACCGTCGACCTGATAGTCGCTCGCGACGTCGTAGCCGTCGTCCGTGCGGGTCGCCGTCGCGCTCGACGACAGGGCGCCGAGCTCGAGCGAGAGCTGGTCGGCGAGACCCGCGACCTGGGCGTCCGAGAGGAAGCCCGACAGGTCGAGAGACGCCTGCTGCGCCGGTGACCCGTCGCCCGCCTGCACGGCGCCGTCGGCCGTGATGAGGCCCGAGGCCGCGGTGCTCCCCGTCGCGGAGGTCGCGCCGTACTGCGAGGCGGCCCCGAGCTGGAGGATGCCGTTCTGGCCGAGCAGCTGGACGCCGCCGCCGATCTGGATGCCGAGCGACTGCAGCACCGTCAGGTCGAGCGGGTTCGCCTGCGGGTCGCCCGCCGTGCCTCCCGCATACGACGAGTAGGCGCCCTGCAGCTCGGCGATCGTGTCCACGTCGACGATGCCGCTGCCGCTGAGGAAGAGCCCCTCCGCCTCGGTGACGTCCGGTGGTGCGGCCTGGGCGGGGACCACGGTCGCGGTGGCGACGAGCGCCCCCACGGCCACGGCGGACCCCCAGAGTCCGAGCGTCCCCAACGGGCCGCGTTGCTTGAGTTGTCGCACGGGTGCCTCTTTCTGGCAGACCGGAGCCTGCCGCCTGATCCGACTCCCCCGGTGGTTGGCCGGGAGGGTGCTGCGCGCCTCGAAGGTCGATCGCGACGCTGCGTTCTGTGGTGCCGTGGTGCCGTGGTGCCGTGGTGCCGTGGTGCCGTGGTGCCGTCCGCTCCCCGTCAGGAGACGACGGGCGACGTCCGATCGCGAGCCGTCGCCTCGGGCAGCTCGCCGATCCCTCCCCTCGATCTCGAGAACCGGGCCCGGGCGACGTCCGCTCGCGCGGCCACGAAGGCTGCCACGCGCTGGAAGGTGATCGTCCGGATGAAGATCATGTCGGCCGCGAGCATCGCGAGCGAGAACAGCGGGAGTCCCATGAAGAGGCCGATGCCGACGTGCATGCCGGTCACCCCGAGCAGGGCGAGCACGCGCGTCCAGCGCTGCAGCAGCATGAACGGGAAGAACAGCTGCACCGCGACCGCGAACCAGGTGGCGAGGGCGACCAGCACGCCGCTCGCGGTGAGCAGGCTGCTGAGCGCGGGCCACGGGGCGAACCGTTCGACGTGCAACGGGTAGTAGATCGCCGTGCCGTCACGCCAGAGCGGCCCCTGCACCTTCGAGAGCCCGGCCACGACGTAGACGACGAACAGCTGTCCGGCGACGGCCACGAGGGCGGTGTTGTGCGCCAGCACCCGCAGCCAGCCCCACTCGGCGCGGATCCGGCCGAGCACCGCGGAGCCGGAGCCGAGAGGCAGCCCGCCCCGCGCCTGGCGACGCTCCCGACGTCTCGCGTCGAGCGACCAGACCCGCGACAGGTCGAGGAAGCAGAAGTAGAAGAGGAAGAGCCGGACGGCGTTGTCGGTCTGATCGACGGCCATCAGGTTGGAGGTCGTCAGGCTCGTGTAGAGCCACAGGGTGACGATCGTCGCGACGCGGGCGTGCCAGCCGAGGAGCAGCGCGAGAGCGGCGAGCCCGAGCAGCAGGTATCCGGTCCAGAACAGGGGGCCGCCGACCCGGGCGGCGTCGAAGGCGACGAAGGGGAAGCCCCAGGTCGACGAGCGGTTGACCGACTCGGCCCATCCGGAGGCCCCGCCCCAGGTGTAGGCCGCGCTGCTGGCGTTCGCCAGGACGAAGAGCAGGATGCCCAGTCCGCTGACCATCCGCGCCGCCGCCGCCCCGTAGAGGGCCTTGGCCCCGTCGAGGAACCACCATTCGAGACGACCCAGCAGGCGAGCCGAGGAGGCGCGGCCCCGGTCGACGAGGGCGCTCACGACCGGCCCCCGCGCCCGTAGAGGACGTCGATCGCGCCCTGGTCCATCGTCGACGCCGGCAGCGGCGAGCGCCATCCGCTCGTGACGAATCGGAACTCGGGGTCGGCGACGGGATCGGCACGCTGCTCGAAGGGCGTCACCGGAGTGATGCGGACGCGGACCTGGACGTCGTCGACCTCGCCCCACTGGGCGACGGCGACGCTCGAGGCGATGCGGTTGAGGGCGTCCTCGTAGTCGACGTACGCCGCGACCGTCGGCTCCGAGGCCGTGGACGAGGCCTGCACGTCGTCGTTGAGGGCCTGGCGCCAGTCGCCGCCGATCTGCGATCGTCCGACGGCGGCGCCCGCCCCGTCGCCGAGGGCGTCGTAGGACTGGAACCACCCCCGGGCCAGCGAGAAGTTGGTCAGGTAGGCGCGCGACGGGATCAGGTGGTGGGTGACGCCGTTGGCGATGTCGCGGTCGGTGACGGTGAACCACTCGGTCGCGTCGGTCGAGCCGGCCCGGTGCGCCCGCACGTCGAGCGAGATGTCGCTCGAGACGGGCTCCGGGGCGAACACCGACCAGCTCTGCTGGAAGAACGGGAGCATGTAGCCGCGCAGCGTCTGCTCTCCGACGGCGGTGCGGACCGGGTTGCCGGCCGACGACCAGAGGAGCGTGGCGCCCAGGTGGCCGGCGAGCACGAGCACGGCCAGTGCGAGGGCCACGCGCGACGCGGTGCGGCGCGGGCCCCGGACCGGGGCCGTCGACGCGACGGACGGATCGACCGACGCGGCGTGGGTCGCCCGCGTCGACCGGTTCGGCTGCGCGGGGGCGGCGGGTTCCGGTGCGGTGTCGTCGACGGGGTGGGTCGACGAGGGAGTCCTGATCCTGTGCGACGTCACGGTCGCGGTCCTCTCGGGTCGTTCGATCTCGTCTCGCCGTGGTGAGGGGCGGGACAGCCGGGCCGTGGTGAGGGGCCTGGCGACGTCGTGGTTGGCGACGTGCCGTCGACGTGGTTGGCGTCGGCGGTGTCGCAATACTATGCACAGACGAGGGAATCTCGCACCCCGCGAACGGGGGATGGACGCCGGAAAAGAGAAAGACCCCTCACGCACCCGCCAGAGCCCGGTTACCCTTGCTGCATTTCTGCCCTGGGGGAGTTGGCCTGGATGGCGCCACGTGAGGAGCCTCGAGAAGTTTAGCGGCTTCTGAGTGACTCGCGCGACCCGGGGTGTTGCCTGGGGGCATGAGAATCGTCATCGCCGGAGGACACGGCAAGATCGCCCTGCTCCTCGAACGCCGACTCGCCGACGCCGGGCACGACCCCGTCGGCATCGTCCGCAACCCCGACCACACCGCCGACCTCGAGACGGCGGGGGCGCGCGCCCTCGTGCTCGACCTCGAGAAGACCGACGTCGACACCCTCGCCGGTCACCTCGACGGGGCCGACGCGGTCGTCTTCGCCGCCGGCGGCGGAGGCGGCAGCGGTGCGGAACGCAAGCTCACGATCGACCGTGACGGCGCGATCCTGCTCGCCGACGCGGCCGAGAAGGCCGGGGTGGCCCGCTACGTGATGGTGTCGGCCATCGGCACCGACGACTTCGACCCGGCCCGCGCCGAGCTCCCCGCCGCGAACGACGACGACCTGTACCAGGTGTACATGCGCGCCAAGAGCGAGGCGGACGCCGACCTCCGCCGCCGCGACGGCCTCGACTGGACCATCGTGCGCCCCGGCGGACTGACCGACGACGCCGGGACGGGCCAGATCACGGTCGGCACGACCGTCGAGCGCGGCACGATCCCCCGGGCCGACGTCGCCGAGATCATCGCCACCGCGCTGAGCGAGGGCACGGCCGTCAAGACCCAGTTCGAAGCCGTCTCCGGCGACGTCTCCGTCTCGGACGCGCTCGCGACCATCAAGTACTGACCCGCGCCTCCTCGATCCCGGGGAGACGACCGAGGGCCCGGAGGCGCGACCTGCGCCTCCGGGCCCTCGTGCGTCGCCGGGACGAACGGACCGGGATCAGCTGAGGGCCGCGGCCTGACGCGCGATCTCGAGCTCCTCGTTCGTCGGCACGACCAGCACCGACACGGGGGCGCCGTCGGGCGAGATGAGCCGCGCGTCGCGCGAGGCGAGCTCGTTGCGATCGTCGTCGACCTGGATGCCGAAGAACCCGAGCCCGGCCAGGGTGCGCCGCCGGAGCAGCGCGTTGTTCTCGCCGACGCCGGCCGTGAACACGACGGCGTCGAGGCCGCCGAGCTGGGCGACGTACGCGCCGATGTAGTGACGCAGCCGGTGCCGGTAGACGGCGAGCGCCGCCTCGGCCACGGCGTCGCCCCGGGACGCGCTGTCCTGCACGTCGCGCATGTCGCCGCTGCCGGTCAGACCCAGCAGACCGGACCTCTTGTTGAGCAGGGTGTCGAGTTCGGCCACGTCGAGGCCGGCCTCACGGTGCAGGTGGAAGACGGCCGCCGGGTCGATGTCGCCCGAGCGCGTGCCCATGACGAGACCCTCGAGGGGCGTCATGCCCATGCTCGTGTCGATCGAGCGTCCACCGTCGATCGCCGCCGCCGAGGCCCCGTTGCCGAGATGCAGCACGATCATCTTCAGCTCGGCGAGCGGCCTGCCGAGGAACTCGGCCGTCTTCTCGCTGACGTACTTGTGCGACGTGCCGTGGAATCCGAATCGACGGACGTGGTGCCGGCGGGCGAGCTCGGCGTCGATGGCGTAGGTGTAGGCCGCCGGCGCCAGCGTCTGGTGGAAGGCGGTGTCGAAGACCGCGACGTGCGGCACGTCGGCGAACGCCTTCTTCGCCGCCCGGATGCCCTGCAGGTTCGCGGGGTTGTGGAGGGGCGCGAGGGTGGACAGCCGATCGATGGCCTTCTCGACGTCGGCGGTCACGACCGTCGCCCGGTCGAACTCCTCCCCGCCGTGGACGACCCGATGGCCGACCGCGATCGGCGGGTACTCGTCGAAGGAGGGGCCGTGCGACTCGAAGGCGCTGAGCATCGCGGCGAACCCGGCGGCGTGGTCGGCGATCGGCTGCGAGTCGTTGCGGGTCTCGTCGCCGGTCACCTCGTTGCGGTGCCGCGTCGACCCGACGTCCTCGCCGATGCGTTCGACGAGACCGCTCGCGAGGGTCCGCTCGCCATCGAGCTCGATCAGCTGGTACTTGAACGACGACGAACCGGAGTTGACGACGAGGACTGCGCTCACGAGGGGATCCCTTCGGGGGTGGTGACGGTGGTCGGGGCGCTGTCGGTCCCGGCCTGGATGGCGGTGATCGCGACGGTGTTGACGATGTCGCCGACGAGCGCGCCGCGCGACAGGTCGTTGATCGGCTTGCGGAGCCCCTGCAGGATCGGGCCGATCGCCACGGCGCCGGCACTGCGCTGGACGGCCTTGTACGTGTTGTTGCCGGTGTTCAGGTCGGGGAAGATGAACACCGTCGCACGGCCGGCCACCTCGGAGTCGGGCATCTTGGCCGCGGCCACGGTCGGGTCGGCTGCGGCGTCGTACTGGATGGGCCCTTCGACCAGCAGGTCGGGTCGACGCTCGCGGACGAGCGCGGTGGCGGCGCGCACCTTCTCGACGTCGGCGCCCGAGCCGCTGTCGCCGGTGCTGTAGCTCAGCATCGCGACCCGAGGCTCGATGCCGAACTGCTCGGCCGTCTGGGCCGACGAGATGGCGATGTCGGCGAGCTGCTCGGCGGTGGGATCGGGGATGACCGCGCAGTCGCCGTAGACGAGCACCCGGTCGGCGAGCGCCATGAGGAACACGCTCGAGACGACGCCGACGTCCGGCAGCGTCTTGATCACCTCGAAGGCGGGGCGGATGGTGTGGGCGGTGGTGTGCTTGGCGCCGGAGACCATGCCGTCGGCGAGTCCGAGCTTGACCATCATCGTGCCGAAGTACGACACGTCGGTGACGGTGTCCATGGCCATCGAGGCGGAGATGCCCTTGTGCGCCCGGAGCTTGGCGTACTCGGCCGCGAACTGGACCTGCAGGCTGGGGTCGAACGGATCGAGGATGCGCGCCTCGGCCAGATCGAGTCCGAGCTCGGCCCCGCGTGCGCGGATCGCCGGCTCGTCGCCGAGCAGGGTGATGCGCGCGACGCCGCGCTGCAGCAGGGTCGACGCCGCCCGCAGGATGCGGTCGTCGTCGCCCTCCGGCATGACGATGTGCTTCTGCACGCCCCGTGCCCGCTCGAGCAGCTGGTACTCGAACATGAGGGGCGTCACCACACCCGAGGGGCTGACCTGGAGGAGGCGCAGCAGCTGCTCGCCGTCGACGTGCGTCTCGAAGAGGGACAGGGCGAGGTCGTGCTTCCGCGACGAGTCGGCGGCGAGACGGCCCCGTGTCTGGGTGATCGCGAGGGCGGTGTCGTAGGTGCCCAGGTCGTTGTGGGCGATGGGCAGGGGGCTGTCGAGACCGGCGATCAGCCGCTCGACCTGCGGGGCCAGCTCGAAGCCGCCGTTGAGGACGATGCCGGCGAGCGAGGGGAAGGTCTCGGACGCGTGCGCGAGGACGGTGGCGACCAGGACGTCGGACCGATCGCCCGGCACCACGACGATCGCGCCCTCGGTGAGCCGCGGCAGGACGTTCTCCATCGACATGGCGGCGACCACCACGCCGACGGCTTCGCGATCGAGCAGGGCCTCGTCGCCGCTGAGCAGCGTGGCGCCCGTCGCGGAGAGCACGGCTCGGACGGTCGGGGCGACCAGGAGGCGGTCCTCCGGCAGGGCCCAGACCGGGACGGCCCCCCAGGGCGAGGAGGCGAGGGCGCCGCCGATGCCCGAGACGACCTCGTCGAGGCGCTCGGGCTCGACCCGGTTGGCGACGACCCCGAGCAGGCTCGCGTGCTCGCTGCGGAGCTCCGCCGTCGTGACCTCGGCCACCTGGCGCATCTCGGCCCCGCTGCGTGCGGAACCGCCGTCGGAGCTCCGACCGCCGAGCACCAGCAGCACGGGGGCTCCGAGGTTGGCGGCCACGCGGGCGTTGAACGAGAGCTCGGTGGGGCTGCCGACGTCGGTGTAGTCGGAGCCGATGACGACGACGGCGTCGCACTGCCGTTCGACGGCCGCGAACCGGCTGACGATCGTCGCGAGAGCCGCGTCGGGGTCGGCGTGGACGTCGTCGTAGGTGACGCCGACGCACTGGTCGTAGCCGAGGTCGACGCCGTCGTGCGCGAGCAGCAGCTCGAGCACGTAGTCGCGCTCGTCCGTCGAGCGGGCGACGGGGCGGAACACCCCGACGCGCCCGAGCTCGTGGCTCAGGGTGTCGAGCACCCCGAGGGCGATCGTGGATTTGCCGGTGTGGCCTTCTGCGGACGTGATGTAGATGCGGGTCGACACGGCCACAACACTAGGGCGGTCGCCTCGGAGGCGGCGGTGAGCGGGACGGCTCCCCTAGGATCTTCGCCATGCAGATCCGACCAGCCATCGAATCCGACCTGCCCGGCGTGCTCGAGATCCATGCCGACGCCGTCGCGCACTCGACCGCCATCTGGACCGACGAGCCCCCGACGCTCGACGGTCGGCGCGACTGGCTGGCGACCCATTCGGTCGCCGGCCGATCCGCCCTCGTCGCCGTGGAGGACGACCTGGTGGTCGGCTACGCGAGCTACGGCCCGTTCCACGCGAAGGAGGGCTACCGCCACACCTGCGAGAACAGCGTCTACGTGCGCCCGGGGCACCAGGGGAAGGGCATCGGGCGATCGCTGCTGCAGGCGTTGATCGCCGGGGCGAGCGCCGACGGCCTGCACGTGATGGTGGCCCTGATCGAGGCCGGCAACGAGGCGTCGGTGCGCCTGCACTCCTCGCTCGGCTTCGACGACGCCGGCGTCCTGCGCGAGGTCGGCACGAAGTTCGGCCGGTGGCTCGACCTCCGCTACATGACCCGCGCGCTGAGCTGACCGCTACCGCTCGTCGGCCGGCGCCCGCGCCGCGAGCTCGAGGTTGATGTCGTCCGGGTCCTGCACCGACAGGATGACGAGGCCGAAGGCCGGGATCGGCGTCACGTCGCCGTGCTCGATGCCGGCCTCGGACAGGCGCCGGGCCGCCTCGTGCAGCTCGTCGACCGTGTCGACGACGAAGCTGAGGTGGTCGAGGCCGACCCGGTCGGGATCGAAGCGGTCCCCTCTCGGTGCCACGGGTCGCAGGCCCATCGTCTGACCGCCGAAGGTGAACGAGCAGCCGCCGTAGGTGCGCTGCGGGTCGTCGTGGATCGTCGGGTCGTCGATCTGATCGCTGAAGTCGCTGCCCGGCGGCATGCCGAACAGCTGCTGGTAGAAGGCCTTGCTGCGCCGGATGTCGGTGACGGTGAGCCGGACGTGCGAGATGCCACGCGGCTGGAAGATGGGGTCGCTCATCGCGCCATCACACTCCCCCACCCCGGGAGCACCCCGGGGCCGGGGGACGCCGCCTCAGTCGCGGGGCGTGTCGAAGCGGGCGCCCTCGGGCTTCGAGTCGAGCAGCGTCATGACGAACACGGCGATCGAGCCGAACGGCACGAGGTACAGGAACTGGAAGTACCCGCTGAGGCCCACGTCGTGCAGCCGGCGAGCCGTCAGCGAGAACGAGCCGACGAGCACCACCAGCCACAGCAGGAGGTTGAGGACGACGAGAGGGACGAAGATCGCCAGGGGCGGGTCGGAGACGGCCTGACCCGTGGCGTCCACCGTGCTGCCGATCGAGGCGACGAGGCCCGTCACGATGACGAGGCCGAACGTGACGACGCCCTGGGCGAGCGCGAACCACCAGTACTCGCTGCGGCTGGCCCGACCCGAGTAGTCGAAGAACTTGCGGAAGAACCGCGACACCGCCGCTGACAGCGGCGCGCCGTAGTAGGGGGCCCGGAGCGGTGGGGTCCCGTCCGTGCCGAACGGCTGCTGAGCCTGCCCGGGGGCCTGCTGTCCGTAGGGCTGCGGCGGCTGACCGTACGGCTGCTGCTGTCCGTACGGCTGCGGCGGCTCGCCGTACGGCTGCGGCGGCTGGTTCGGCTGCTGGTCGGTCATGGTGTTCCCCCCGGATCGGTGACGACTGTCCGCCCACCGTAGCGCGCCTCGAGCCGGTCGGCGGCGACGGGCCGCCGCCGATCCCGAGGCCTCCTACGACGAGAGCCCCCGCCATCGAGGTGTCGATGCGGGGGCTTCTCGGTCGTGCGGCGGAGGATAGGGGATTCGAACCCCTGAGGGCTTGCACCCAACACGCTTTCCAAGCGTGCGCCATAGGCCACTAGGCGAATCCTCCAGGCGGCGCACCGGTTACCGGCGCGCGAACCTCGTCCACTCTAGCGGATGCGCACCCCGGTGAGTGACGGCCCCGCGACGTACGATCGTGGGCATGGACTCCCCCGCCTCGTGCCGCGTCGACGCCTGGCTCTGGGCGGTGCGCATCGTCAAGACGCGTTCGGCGGCGACCGCCGCCTGCCGGGCCGGGCACGTCAGGGTCGGCGGCGAGCGCGTCAAGGCCGCCCAGTCGATCCGTCCGGGCGACGAGGTGCGCGTGCGGCTCGGCGGTGTCGAGCGGATCCTCGTGGTGCGGCAGTGCCTGGTCAGACGGGTGGGCGCCCCGGTGGCCGCTCTCGCGATGGACGATCTGACCCCGCCTCCCCCGCCCCGCGAGGAGGTCGCCACGGTGCCCGTGCGCGACCGGGGCGCCGGTCGCCCGACCAAACGGGAGCGTCGCGAGCTCGAGAGGCTCCGCGACCGCTGATCCGCGCCTCCTCGGGGGACACCGATCGGTCGGTGCGCAGCCGCCGCACGCCCTAAGATCGAGGGTCACGGCGACTTCCATCGGGGGCGGTGGGCCCGTCGCCGCGGGCGAGGGCGGCGACGCCGGCCGAGGGGGCTGAGATGGTGGCAGGGGTCGCGCGAGAGGACTTCGAGACGCTCGTCCTGCCCCGACGCTCGCTCGCCCTCAGCGCGACGCTCACCTGCGTCGCCATCCTGCTGCCGGTGGGCGTGGCGCTGTTCTGGCTCTGCTGGCCCTCGGGGCGCTGGCCCGCCATCGTCGCCCTCGCCGGTGCGGCCCTCGCGCTCGGCCTGGTGGCGTACCGGCGCTACCGCATCTCGTTCGCCGGGGTGACGGCCGACGACTTCGTCAAACGCGGCTGGCTGCCGGGGTTCGTCCGGGTGCGACGCGACCGCATCGCCGAGGTCGTCATGGTGAGCACCTACCGCCCGCACTCGACCGACGTCGTCCTCCAGCTGGTCGCCTTCGACGCGGTCGGCGTCAAGCTGTTCCGGATGCGAGGCCATTACTGGCCCGACGAGGCGATGACCGCCGTCGGAGACGCCCTCGGGGCGGCGCCCGCCGCGCCCAAGCCGATGGCGCTCGGAGACTTCTACCGTCGCTATCCGCATGCCCGGTACTGGTACGAGGGCCGTCCCCACCTCACGGCGCCCGCCCTGATCGGACTGTTCGCGCTGGCCACGGGCGGCCTCGTGCTCGTCTATCGCGCGCTGGGCGGCTGACCCGTCGGATCAGCGGCGACGGAGGGTGCCGAAGATGCCCTTGACGACCTCGCGCACGATGGCCTTGCCCGCACGGGACCCGAGCACGTCGCCGATGACCCCTCCGGTCGACCCGACGGGAGCGCGTGAACCCGAGGAGGCACAGGTCGTCGACGACCGTCCCGCCCGCTTCGCCGCCGCGGCGCGCTCGGCTCGCTCGAACTCCTTCTGCTGACGTTCGTACTCGGCCTGGGCCGCCTTCCGCTCGCGTTCGGCGGCGGTGGCGGCCTTCGCGTCGGCCTTCTCGCGGGCCGCGGCCTCTTCGAGCTGCGCCTCGATCGTCGCCTGTCGAGCGGCGGCGTCGGTGCGCTCCCGCGCGTCGAGCGCCGCGGCCTCCAGCTTGCGGGCGAGGATCTCGCGCGCCGAGTCGCGGTCGATGGCCGTCCCGTAGGCGGCCAGGAGGGGCGAGGCGGCGACCGTCGCCTGCATCTCCTCGGCCGGGGTGGGCGACATCGAGCCCTGCGGCGCACGGAGGCGCGTCCAGGCGACCGGGCTGGGCGCCCCCTTCTCGTTCATGACCGTGACGACCGCCTCCCCGGTGGCGAGGGTGGTCAGCACCTGGGCGAGGTCGTAGTCGCTCGTCGGGTACGTCGAGACCGTCGCCCGCAGCGCCTTCGCGTCGTCGGGCGTGAAGGCGCGCAGCTGGTGCTGCACCCGGGAGCCGAGCTGGGCGAGCACCTCGCCGGGCACGTCCTTCGGGGTCTGCGTCACGAACACGATGCCGACGCCCTTGGAGCGGATCAGCCGCACGGTCTGCGTGATCTGGGCGACGAACTCCTTCGAGGCGTCGGTGAAGAGCAGGTGCGCCTCGTCGAAGAAGAAGACGAGCTTGGGCTTCTCGAGGTCGCCCACCTCGGGCAGGTCGTTGTACAGGTCGGCCAGCAGCCACATCAGGAAGGTCGAGAAGAGCGCGGGCTGGTCGTGCACGCCGGGCAGCTCGAGCAGGCTGACGACGCCGCGGCCGTCGGCGGCCGTGCGGAGGAACTCGGCCGTGTCGATCTCTGGCTCGCCGAAGAACGCGTCGGCGCCGCGGTCGGCGAACGTGATCAGCTCGCGGAGGATCACCCCGACGGTCTGCTTGCTCAGGCCGCCGAGACCGTCGAGCTCGCCCTTGCCGCCGTCGCTGGTCAGATAGGTCAGCACGGCCCGGAGGTCGGTGAGGTCGAGCAGCGGCAGGCCGGCCTGCTCGGCGTAGTGGAAGACCAGACCGAGGCTCGACTCCTGCGTGTCGTTGAGGCCCAGCACCTTGCTGAGCAGCAGCGACCCGAAGCCGCTGACCGTGGCGCGGACCGGGATGCCCGTGCCGATGCCGCCGAGCGCGAAGTACTCCGTCGGCGCCGACTGCGGGACCCAGCTCTGTCCGACGCCCGCCGTGCGGGAGAGCAGCGCCTCGCTCGGCTCGCCCGGGCTCGCGATGCCGGACAGGTCGCCCTTCACGTCGGCGGCGAAGACCGGAACGCCCGCCGCCGAGAGCTGCTCGGCGAGCACCTGCAGCGTCTTGGTCTTGCCGGTGCCGGTGGCGCCGGCGACCAGGCCGTGCCGGTTGAGCATGGCGAGAGGGATGCGCACGGGCACGTCGGCCCGGGCCTCGCCGTTGACCAGGGCGCCCAGCTCGAGGGCCGGACCGTCGAAGCCGTAGCCGGTGCGGATGGCGTCGATCGCGGGCTCGCCGAGCGGGCCGGAGTCGGCCGACGGATCGGCGATGCCCGCGGAGCCGGCCGCCTCCGCGACGCTCGCCTCGGCGGACGCCTGCTCCGCGGCGGAGGCCGCGGCCGCATCGGCGGCGAGCTGCTCCGCCCGGGCGAGCGCCGCCTCCGCGTCCTGCCTCGCCTTGTCGGCAGCGGCGACCGCGGCGGCGGCCTCCGCCCTGGCCTGCTCGAGCGCGTCCGTCATGCCGTCAGCCTAGGCACCGATCAGCTCTCGCGGTGCTGCCAGATCCAGCCTCGTCCGCGCACGCGTTCCTGCTCGGCCAGCAGCCGGTGGGCGAACGGGGCCCAGAGCACCACCGCGACGCCGGCGCCGATCAGGAGGCCGCCGATGGTGTCGGTCAGCCAGTGCGCGCCGAGGTAGGTCCGGCTGAGCAGCATCGCGACCGTGTAGAGGACGCCCGCCGCCCACACCCAGACGCGACGCAGGATGACGCCCAGCACGACGGCCAGGGTCGCCGCGTTGGCGGTGTGCCCGGAGGGGAACGACCCGTAGTCGCTCACGACCATGATGTCGGCCGGCCTGGCCCGCCCGAAAGCGTGCTTGACGACCTGCACGACGCCCGCGCTGAGCGCGCACGCGGTGATCCAGTAGAACGCGGCCCACCGTCGACGGCGGAGCAGCAGCACGGCCGCCACGCCGAGCGGCACGACGAACACCCCGACGACACCGGCGCCGATCACGTTGAACACCAACGACGGGGCGTCCCAGAACGGACTGCGATGCTCGACCAGCTCGCCCATGAACTCCTCGTCGACGCCGATCACCCCCGAGCGGGCCGTGATCACGACGCCGAGCAGCAGCACGACGCCGATCGCGCCGAGCGCGCTGAACACCCACCAGCGTCGTTGCACCCGCCGCGCCACGCGCTCCTCGGCGGGGGACGCGGGCTTCGGCGAGAGGGGGTCGGTGCGCATCCCCAGACCGTACCCGGCGGCGGACGGCCCGGCCCGCGCCTCCACGGGTCGACGGGTCCGCCGGGACGCGAGGCGGGACCGGCGGCCGAGGGAGGCGCGGGTCAGTTCCCCAGCGCCGGTACCGTCCGCGGCCGCACCAGCAGCCACAGGCTCGCGATCGCGACGCACGACGTGGCGATCATGACGCTGCCCATCGGAACCGCCGACCCGATGCCGAGGAACCCCACGACGGGCGAGATCAGTCCGGCCAGGCCGAAGTTCAGCGCGCCGAGCAGCGACGCGGCCGTGCCGGCCTCCTTCCCGTGGTTGGCGAGCCCCAGCACCTGGACCTGCGGGAACGAGAACCCGCAGGCGGCGATGAAGAACCACAGCGGCACGAGGATTCCGACCAGCCCGGCCCCCGCCGAGTCGAGCACGACGATGGCCGTCGCCGAGAGGAGCAGCACGACGGTGGAGCAGGCGAGGATCCACTGCGGTCCGACCCGACGCGCCAGCCGCGAGCTGATCTGCACCCCCGCGACGATGCCGAGCGAGTTGATCGCGAACAGGTAGCCGTACTGCTGGGGGTCGAGGCCGTAGACCTCCTGGAAGAGGAAGGACGACGCCGAGAGGTACGAGAACAGCCCGGAGAACGTCATCGCGCCGATCAGGGCGACGCCGACGAAGATCCGGTCGCTGAACAGCACCTTGTAGCGCTGGCCCAGGGTCGAGTGCCCGGCCTCCTGGCGACGGGCGGGCGGCAGCGTCTCGACGATGAGGAAGATCGCCGCGATGATCACGAAGGCGCCGTAGGCGATCAGGAACACGAAGATGCCTCGCCAGCTGGTGAACTGGAGCAGCTGCGAGCCGATCACCGGCGCGACGATCGGCGCCAGGCCGTTGACCAGGGCCAGCCGCGAGAGCATCCTGACCAGCGGCAGCCCGCCGAAGAGGTCGCGCACGGTCGCCATCGCGACGACGCCGCCGGCCGCCGCGCCCATGCCCTGCAGCACGCGGAACAGCCCGAGCACCTCGATCGAGGGCGCCGTCGCCACGCCGATGCTCGCGGCGATGTGCACCGCCGTCGCGACGATCAGGGGCAGTCGTCGACCGACCTTGTCGCTCCATGGCCCGACGAGCAGCTGTCCGACCCCGAAGCCGATGGTCGTCGCCGTCAGCGTCAGCTGGATAACCCCGCTGTCGACCGCGAACTCGCTGCTCAGCTGGGGGAACGCGGGCAGGTAGAGGTCGATCGTGAACGGCCCGAGAGCGGTCAGGGCCCCGAGCACGATGACGTAGACCAGTCGCTGACGGCGGGTGAGCGAGTCACCTGGGTGGACGACGGTGGTCACGGAGCTCCGATGCGAGGTGGGGACCGAGGAGGCACGGGGCGGCCGGAGCACCGTGCGGGGCTCCGACACGGCACGGGTCGAATCGGTTCGATCCACCGGCGCGACGACAGGGTCGGAAGGGAGGGGGAGGGTGACGATCGTGGCCTGCAGCGGGACGCCGTCGCCAACGATTGTAGTGGGCGGACGGGAGCACGCGACAGCCCCCGCGACACCTGTCGCGCCGATGCGCGACGAGACGAGGGCACGGTCTAGGCTCAGGGAGGTCCCGCGTCGGCGGGCTCCGTTCCGCACCACAGGAGGCCGCCCATGGTCGACGCCCGCATCGTCCAGACCACCCGATCGCTGCACTCCGCGATCGTCGAGCTGGCCTCCCGGCAGCCGGTCTCGACCATCACGGTCGCCGACGTCACCCGGGCCGCCGGCATCAACCGTGCGACGTTCTACAGCCATGCGACCTCGCCGGGGAGCCTCCTCACCGACGTCCTGACCCCCGAGCTCGACGCCATCCGCGACGAGGACGCCCGACTCCGGTCCGAGCCGGGCTCCGACCCCGAGGCCCTCACCCGGCTCGCGGTCGAGCGGGTCGTCGATCACGTCGTCCGCTACCGCGAGATGTACCGCCTCGCCCTGCCCGACCGCCTCGACGCGTCGATCCACCACGCGCTGGCGGCGCACTTCGAGGCGACCTCGCTGCAGCACGTCGACGACCTCCCCGAGGGCGCGGTGCCGAGCGGGGTGGCGCCCCACATCGCCGCGGGCTTCTTCGCGCACGCCCTGGTCGGCGCGATCGAGGCCTGGCTGCGAGGCAAGCGGACCAGCCGCAAGACGCTGCTCGACACGATCACCGCGATGATCCCGTCGTGGTGGCGCTGACCGTCGGGTCAGACGCCGGCGACGGGCTCCGCTGAGTCCGCTGACCGCACGCGAAGCACGGCGGGCCCGAGGCTGAGCGCTCCGCTCGTCAGGGGCTCGCAGCGCACCCCTCCCCTCCCCCGGAGCGCGCGGAACGCGCCGGGCGCCAGCACGACGTCCATCCAGGCGCACGGGTTGGCCGCACGATGGGCCCGGAACACCACCGGGCCCTCCCCCGTGTCGAGGCTGAACGTCTCACCGCGCAGGGCGTCGACGTCGGTGCCGCGCAGCACGACGTTGCGGCGGGTGGCGGCAGCGTCGAGGGGTCCGGAGCCGAGGAGGCGCGCGACGGTCTCGAGGGACTCCGCCGCGAACACGGTCACCGACGCCTGCCGGTGCGCGGGCCGTCCGAAGTAGCGGTCGCCGACCACGCCGAGGCCGGCCCGGATCTCGACCCGGTCGTGCGTCTCGCGGCCGGACGACGGCTCGGGGCCGTCTGCCGGACGGCCGACGTACCGGGCCCGCGGCGACGCGAGCAGCAGCTCGACGGTGACGGGCGTCTCCGTGCCGACCCGTTCCTCCTCGTGCATCCGGTCACGGTACCAAGCGAGGCGGCTCGACGGACGACGATCCGGCCCCACGGACGGCGAGAGCCGACCGCCCGGCTGGGCGATCGGCTCTCGTGTGGTGCGTGGTTCGGGACTACTTGGTCAACGGGCCCAGCGTGGGGTCGTTGGCGTAGGCCTCGGCGGCGTTGTCCTTGGTCACGATCTGCGGGGGCAGCAGGTACGCGGGGACGACCTTCGAGCCGTTGTCGTACGACTCGTCGTCGTTCGTCTCGGGGGTGTCGCCCTCGGAGACCGAGGTCACCATGGCGACGGCCTGCTTGACGAGGTTGCGGGTGTCCTTGTTGATCGTCGAGTACTGCTCGCCGGCCATGATCGACTTGACCGACTCGACCTCGCTGTCCTGACCCGTGACGACGGGGATGTCCTTGCCGGCCTGCTTCACCGAGGTGATGATGGCGCGGGCGAGGGTGTCGTTGGGGCTCAGGACGCCGTCGAGCTCCTTGTCGGTGTACGTGCTGGTCAGCAGCGAGTCCATACGACGCTGGGCGTTCTCGGCCTTCCAGCCGTCGGTCGCCGTCTGCTTGATGTCGGTCTGGCCCGAGCCCACGACGACGGTGCCGTCGTCGATGGCCGGCTGCAGCACGCTCATGGCGCCGTTGAAGAAGACGGCCGAGTTGGCGTCGTCCGACGAGCCGGAGAACAGCTCGATGTTGTAGGGGCCGTCGGCCTTCTTGGCCTTCATGCCGTCGAGGAGGGCCTGGCCCTGGAGCTCGCCGACCTTGAAGTTGTCGTAGGCGACGTAGTAGTCGACGTCCTCGGTGTTGAGGATGAGACGGTCGTAGGCGATGACGATCGCGCCGGCGTCGTGCGCCGCCTTGACCTGCGTGCCGAGCTGGCCGCCGTCGGCCGCGCCGATGACGATCACCTTGGCGCCCTTGGTCACCATCGACTGGATCTGCTCCTGCTGGTTCGCGACGGTGCCGCTGGCCGCTGCGTACTGCACGTCGGGCTTGAAGCCCGCCGAGGTGAGGTCCTCGTTGAAGAGGTCGCCGGCCAGGACCCAGTTCTCACTGGTCTTGGCGGGGAGGGCGACCCCGACGATCGAGCCCTGGTCGAAACCGGCGGCCGCGTCGCCGGAACCGGCGTCGGTGCGAGCGGAGTTCGAGCAGCCGCTCAGGATCAGCGTCGTTGCTGCGGCGACCGCCATGGTCGCCAGCGCGATTTTGCGCATGCTGTGTCTCTTTCTCGTGAGTGAGGTGGTGCGGGTGGGTCGTCGTGCGACGACCCGGAGGAGGCGCGGCCGGCCGTCGATGGACGGCCGCACGGGGTGCGGGTCTAGTTGGGCGTGGTGGATCCCGGACGCTGCACGTCCGAGATGTCGCCGTTCGGGGTGAGGACGGGAGCGGCCGAGTCGGATTCGCTGCCGACGCCGTTCTGGGTGCCGGGTGCGGTCTCGGCCGAGGCGGGAGCGGCGACGCCGTTCTTGTCACGGCGGAGACCACGGGTCAGGAAGCCCGTGATGGACGGGCGGCCCTGGCTCTTGTTGTAGACGTCGACGGCGACGGCGATCAGCAGCACGAGGCCCTTGATCATCTGCACCTTGTCCGAGCCGACGCCGAGCAGCTGCAGCCCGTTGTTCAGCACGGCGATGACGAAACCACCGACGATCGAACCGGTCACCGTCCCGATGCCGCCGGCGACGGCGGCGCCTCCGATGAAGACCGAGGCGATGGCGTCGAGCTCCCAGTTGAGGCCGTCCTGCGGGCCGGACGCGCCGGCACGGGCCACGTAGATCATGCCCGCGACGGCGGCCAGGATCGACATGTTCATCATCACCAGGAAGTTCACGCGCTTGGCGTTGACGCCCGACAGCTCGGCGGCGTGCGAGTTGCCGCCGACCGCGTAGATGTGACGACCGAAGATCGTGTTCTGGGTGATGAAGCCGTAGACCAGCACGAGCACGCCGAGGATGATGCCCGAGATCGGGAACGACGTGCCGACGCGGCCTCCGCCGAAGAGCGTGGCGGCGTAGATGATGATGGCGACCAGCACGGCGACCTTCACCAGGCTGACCCAGAGGGGCGCCATGTCGGAGCCGAGGGCGCGCTGCTTGCGGCGCAGGCGGAACTCGCGCCAGACGACGACGGCGGCCAGCAGCAGGCCGAGCAGCAGCGTGGCGTTGTTGTAGCCGGTGTTCGGGCCGAACTCGGGCAGGTACCCCGCGCCGATCACGGTGAAGCCCTCGGGGACGGGCAGCGTGACGGCGTTGCCGACGAACTGGTTCGCACCGCGGAAGAGGAGCATGCCGGCCAGCGTCACGATGAACGCGGGCACGCCGACGTAGGCGACCCAGAAGCCCTGCCAGGCGCCGATCGCCGCACCGACCACGAGGCCGAAGAGGATGGCGACGGGCCAGGGGAAGTTCCAGGTGGTCATCGACGTCGCGACCATGATGCCGACGAAGGCGGCGACCGAACCGACCGAGAGGTCGATGTGGCCGGCGACGATCACCATCACCATGCCGATCGCGAGGATCAGGATGTACGAGTACTGGCTGACCAGGGCGATCAGGTTCGGCGGGTCGAGGGTGAGCCCGCCGGTGAGCACCTGGAAGATCACGATGGCGACCACGAGTGTCGCGATCATCCCGAACTGTCGGGCGTTCGACTGGTTGCCGCCGAACACCTTCTTCAGGTCTTTGATGCCACTCATGCGGCGTGCTCCTTCTTCTTGGACGTCATTGTTCTCATCAGCGTCTCGGCGTCGGCCTCCGACGCGTCGATCTCGTTGGTCACGGTGCCCTCGAAGATCGTGTAGATGCGATCCGAGAGGCCCAGCAGCTCAGGCAGCTCGGAGGAGATGACGATGACGCCCTTACCCTGAGCCGCCAGCTGGTTGATGATGTTGTAGATCTCGAACTTGGCGCCCACGTCGATGCCGCGGGTCGGTTCGTCGAGGATCAGGATGTCGGGGTCGGTGAACATCCACTTGGCCAGCACGACCTTCTGCTGGTTCCCGCCCGACAGCTTGGCCACGCCCTCGTCGACCGTGGGCGTCTTGACGCGGAGGCTCTTGCGGTACTCCTCGGCGATCGTGTGCTCCTGGTCGCGGTCGACGACCGTGCCGCGCGAGATCTTGGCGAGCTTCGCCGAGACGGTCGAGCGCTTGATGTCGTCGAGCAGGTTCAGGCCGAGCACCTTGCGGTCCTCGGAGACGTAGGCGAGGCCGTTGTCGATGGCGTCGCGGACGTTCTTGATCTCGACCTCGCGGCCGTCCTTCACGATCGTGCCGGAGACGAACTGACCGTACGAACGGCCGAAGACGCTCATCGCCAGCTCGGTGCGGCCCGCGCCCATCAGTCCGGCCAGACCGACGATCTCGCCGCGGCGGACGGTGATGTTCGAGCCCTTGCAGACGAAGCGCTCGGCGGTCTGCGGGTGGCGGACCCACCAGTCCTTGACCTCGAAGAAGACCTCGCCGATCTTCGGCGTGCGGTCGGGGAACCGGCTCGCGAGGTTGCGGCCGACCATGCCGCGGATGATGCGGTCCTCGTTGACGCCGTCGGCCTTGACGTCGAGCGTCTCGATCGTCTTGCCGTCGCGGATGATCGTGATGGAGTCGGCGATCGCCTCGATCTCGTTCAGCTTGTGGCTGATCATGATGGACGCGATGCCCCGGCCCTTGAGACCGCGGATGAGGTCGAGCAGGTGCTGCGAGTCCGCCTCGTTGAGGGCCGCGGTGGGCTCGTCGAGGATGAGCAGCTTGACGTTCTTGTTCAGCGCCTTGGCGATCTCGACGAGCTGCTGCTTGCCGACGCCGAGGTTCTTGATGGCCGTGTCGGGGTCGTCCTTGAGGCCGACCCGCGCGAGCAGGTCGATCGCCCGGAGCTTGGCGGCCGACCAGTCGATCGCGCCGAAGCGGGTGGGCTCGTTGCCGAGGAAGATGTTCTCGGTGATCGAGAGCTCGGGGATCAGCGCGAGCTCCTGGTGGATGATCACGATGCCGGCGGACTCGCTCGACTTGATGTCGCGGAACCGCATCTCGTCGCCCTGGTAGACGATGTCGCCCGCGTAGGTGCCGAACGGGTAGACCCCGGACAGGACCTTCATGAGGGTCGACTTGCCGGCGCCGTTCTCGCCGCAGATCGCGTGGACCTCGCCGGCCCTGACCTGCATGGACACGGCGTCGAGCGCCTTGACGCCGGGGAACTCCTTCGTGATGCTGCGCATCTCGAGGATGATCGGGGACTCAACCACGCTCGGCACCCCCAGGGGTCCCGCTCGTCGTGATGTGTGCACCGGGCACGCTGACCTCCACGTTCGACTTCCTCGTCGGTCCGCCGCGCCGGAAGGGCGTGGTGGGCACTCTCTGATCGTCGTCGTGGTGGCGGCCCGTGCACTCGGCACCGGTGTCGATGCGAGCAAACGAATGTGACCGTTCACACCGCGACTGGAGCAAAGCTAATCCTGGGAATGCTCCGTGTCAAATGCCGATGCCGATCTGTTATGAACGGCCCGTCGGCAGGCGACCGGATCGAGGCCGGGGAGGCTCGTGACACCGACCGGGACGGCTCTCGTCACAGGAACCAGGGCCGGTCCGTCGACGCCCGCACGATGAGCTCCGGTGCGAGCAGGGTGCGGTCGACCACCTCGTTGCCCTCGAGCTCGGCGATGACGAGCTCGATGGCGCGACGGCCGATCAGCTCGAAGTCCTGCCGCACCGTCGTCAAGGGCGGCCAGAGGTGCGCGGCGGTGGGGGCGTCGTCGAAGCCGACCACGCTCACCTCGCGCGGCACGTCGACGTCGGCTTCGCGGAACGCGTGGAGCAGCCCCACGGCCATCAGGTCGTTCGCGGCGAACACGGCCGTGAAGTCCCGTCGGCGGAGGAGCTCCCGACCCGCCAGATAGCCGAAGTCGGCCGTGAGGTCGCCGAGGATCGGCGGCTCGATCGAGAGCTCGGCCTCGCCCATCTCGAACAGGAAGCCCTGCATGCGCTCGTCGGCCTCGATCCAGTCCTGCGGGCCGGCGACGTGCACGATGTGCCGGTGCCCGAGATCGATCAGGTGCCGGGTCGCCAGACGGGCCCCGGCGAACTGGTCGACCGAGAGGCTGTGGGCACGGGTCCGCTGCGTCGAGTCGAGCGCGACGATCGGCACGTCGAGGTCGAGCTCGTCGATGACGTCGAAGAACTTCCTCTGGGGCGCGATGACGATGATCGCCTCCACCGCTTGATTCGTCAGGAGGTCGAGGCTCGCCCGCACGTCGCCGTCCGCCCGCGTCGTGCTGGCGATGCTGAGCCGGTAGCCGGCGGCCCGGGCCTCCACCTCGATGGCGTTGACCATGGTCTGCGGACCGAAGTGCACGTTCTGGAGGGTCAGGACGCCGATCGCGCGCGAGCGGCTGGTGACCAGGGCGCGGGCGGCCTGGTTCGGACGGTAGCCCACCTGCTCGATGACGTCGAGCACCCGCTGACGCGTCGCGGGTCGGATGCTCGGACTGTCGTTGAGCACGCGGGAGACGGTCTGGTACGAGACCCCGGCGAGCGCGGCCACGTCGCGGATGTTCGGCGCGCGCACCTTGTCGATGTCAGGCTTCACCGTCGCTCCGTCGCTCTGCTGCCGAGCGGTGTGACCGTACACATCGCTGTCTGCAGACCATTATGCAGACTCGCGGGCACCCGGACGACCAGCGCGGGTCAGCGACCGCGGGGCACCGCGCGTCCGCTGAGCACCAGCGCGAGCGCCGCCACGGCCACCCCGATCGCGAAGCAGGCCACGAACGCGGCGGGGTTCGACGCTCCCCCGAGCACCCCGAAGGCGGCGCCGCTGAGCGCGAGGACCACCGCCGAACCGGCGGAGTCGGAGATCGTGAGGGCGGAGCTGTTGAACCCGCGGTCGGCCGCGGTCGACAGGGCCAGGGCGAGCACCGAGAAGCGCGGGTACATGAACCCCATGCCGAAGCCGGCGACGGTCCACGTGGCGATCAGCCCGACGGGCGCGAGGTGCAGCAGCGGCGTGAGCGTGGCCGCGACCAGCCCGGTCAGGACGAGAGCGATGCCGAGACGGATGCCCGCCCGCTGGCGGACCCGGTCGCCCAGTCGCCCCTGCAGCCAGCTCGCGAACGCCCACCCCAGGGCGCCGAGCGTCAGAGCGATGCCCGAGGTGGACGAGCTGAAGTCGTATTCTGCGGCGAGCATGTACGGGATGTAGACCTCGCTCGCCAGGAACGCGGCGCCCACCAGGCCCCGCAGCAGGACGAGCGTGGGCAGGCCCCGGGCGGCCCGCAGGGTGCCCGTCGGCAGCAATGGCCGCAGAGCGATCGCGAGCACAGCGACCGCGCCGACGATGACCGCCGCCGAGACGCCGGCCGGGAACTCGCCGACGAGGTTGAGCAGCAGCACGCCGACGGCGGCGCCGACCGCCCACAGGATGCGCGCCACGCTCCAGCGCACCGGCCGCTCGCCGTCGCCGACGACGGGCGGCGGGACCCGTTCGAGGCTGGGCAGGATCATGACGAACGCGGGGACCGCCAGGCCGACCGCGCCGAGGAACACCCAGTGCCACCCGACCGTGTCGGCCACGACCCCGGCGATCAGGGGGCCGACGAGCGCGGGGACGACCCACGCCGCGGCGAAGCCCGCGAAGATCGACGGATGCAGGGCGGGCGGGTACAGACGCGCGACCATCACGTAGAGACCGACGATCACCGCCCCGGAGCCCAGCCCCTGCACGAGACGACCGAGCAGCAGCACGACCATGTCGGGAGAGGTCCCCACCACGACGAGCCCGACGGCGAACAGCAGCATCGACGCGATCACGACGACCCTCGGGCCGCTCCGATCGGCCCAGTTGCCCGCCACGACCATGCCGACGAGGCCGGAGGCGAGGGGGGCCGCGAAGCTGAGCGAGTACAGCGACTCGCCGTCGAGCTCGGCGCTGATGATCGGCATGATCGTCGTGACGGCCAGCGACTCGAAGGCCGCGATGGCGATGAGCGCGCACATGCCGAGGGTGGCCAGCCGATACCGCCGGCTGAGCACCCCCTCGGGTCGGGTGCTCGGCGCGCCGTGGGACATCCACCCACCCTAGGCCGCGCCGGGCCCTCCGATCAGGCCGTGACGCGGTCCAGCGCCTGGAGCACGTCGGCGAGCAGGTCGTCGACGTCCTCGATGCCGACCGAGAGGCGGACGACCGTCTCGGGCACCTCGAGCTCGGTGCCGCGCACCGACGCGTGGGTCATCTCGGTCGGGTAGCCGATGAGCGACTCGACGCCGCCCAGCGACTCCGCCAGCTGGAAGAGCTCGGTGGACTCTGCGAACCGGCGCGCCGCCGCGGGGCCCGCCGCCAACGACACCGAGATCATGCCGCCGAACGCCTTCATCTGCCGGGCGGCGATCTCGTGACCCGGGTGCGACGCCAGCCCCGGGTAGTAGACCCGCTCGATGGCGGCGTGCCCCTCGAGGGCGTCGGCGATGGTCGCCGCGTTCGACGAGTGGCGGTCGACGCGCACGCCGAGGGTCTTGATGCCGCGGACGGTCAGCCACGACTCCATCGGCGCCGAGACGCCTCCGGCCCCGAACTGCAGGAACCCGACCTTGTCGGCCAGCTCGTCGTCCCGGACGACGACGGCCCCGCCGACGACGTCCGAATGTCCGCCGATGTACTTGGTGGTCGAGTGCACGACCACGTCCGCACCGAGCGCCAACGGCTGCTGCAGATACGGCGACGCGAAGGTGTTGTCGACGACGACGAGGGCGCCGGCGGCGTGTCCGATCTCGGCGAGAGCGGTGACGTCGCTGATCTTCATGAGCGGGTTGCTCGGCGTCTCGACCCAGAGCACCGCGGTCTCGCCGGGGCGCACGGCGGCGCGGACGGCGTCGAGGTCGGTCATCTCGACCGTCTCGAGCACGACGCCCCACGGCACGTGCAGGCGGTTCACCAGGCGGTGCGTGCCGCCGTACACGTCGTTGCCCATGACGATTCGCGACCCCGGCCTCAGCACCGAGCGGAGGAGGGCGTCCTCCGCGGCGAGTCCGGAGGCGAAGCTGAAGGCGTGGCTTCCGCCCTCGAGGTCGGCGAGGAGGGTCTGCAGGGAGTCGCGCGTCGGGTTCGCCGACCGGGCGTACTCGTACCCGCCGCGGAAGCCGCCGATGCCGTCCTGCACGAACGTCGACGACTGGTAGATCGGCGGGACGACCGCACCCGTGGTGGGGTCGAAGGCCTGGCCGCTGTGGATGGCGCGGGTGGAGAAGCCGTGGGTCATGCGAGGTGTCCTTTCGAGGGGGACGACGGAACGGAGAAGGGGACGGCTCAGGCCGAGACGAAGGCCAGCACGTCGTGACGGGTCACGACGCCCGCGGGCTTGCCGTCGTCGGTCACGAGGAGGGCGTCGGTCGTCTGCAGCGCCGTGCGCGCCGCCGTGACCGACTCGTTGATGCCGATCAGCGGCAGCGGGGCGCCGACGAACGACGACAGGGCGTCGCCCATGGTGGCGCCGCCGGTGAACAGCGCCTCGAGCAGGGACTTCTCCTCGATGGCCCCGACGACCTCGCCGATGACGACGGGGGGCTCGGCCGACAGGACGGGCATCTGCGAGACGCCGTAGGTCTGCATGATGCCGATGACGTCGTGCACCGTGTCCGAGGGGTGGGCGTGCACGAGGTCGGGCAGCGAGCCGGTCTTCGACGCGAGGAGGTCGCGGACCGTGCGCTCGTCGGTGCTGTCCGCGAACCCGTACGACCGCATCCAGGCGTCGTTGAAGATCTTGCCCAGGTAGCCTCGCCCGCTGTCGGGCAGCAGGACGACGACGACGTCGTCGGGGCCGAGCTCGCGGGCCACGTCGAGCGCCGCCGCCACGGCCAGTCCGGACGAGCCGCCCACCAGGAGGCCCTCCTCGCGGGCGAGCCGACGGGTCAGCTCGAACGAGCGGGCGTCGGAGGCGGCGATGATGCGGTCGACGACGCTCGGGTCGTAGGCGCTCGGCCAGAAGTCCTCGCCCACCCCTTCGAGCAGGTAGGGCCGACCGGTGCCCCCGCTGTAGACGCTGCCCTCGGGATCGGCGCCGATGATCTGCACCGCGCCTCCCGAGACCTCTTTCAGGTACCGGCCGGTGCCGCTGATCGTGCCGCCGGTGCCCACGCCGGCGACGAAGTGCGTGACGCGACCGTCGGTGTCGCGCCAGATCTCGGGACCGGTGGTCTCGTAGTGGCTGAGCGGCCCGTTCGGGTTGGCGTACTGGTTCGGCTTGAAGGCGCCGGGGATCTCGGTGACCAGCCGGTCGGAGACGCTGTAGTACGACTCGGGGCTCGTCGGCTCCACGGCCGTCGGGGTCACCACGATCTCGGCGCCGTAGGCCTTCAGCACGTTCCGCTTGTCCTCGCCGACCTTGTCGGGCAGCACGAAGACGCAGCGGTAGCCGCGCTGCTGCGCGACGAGCGCGAGCCCGACGCCTGTGTTGCCGCTGGTCGGCTCGACGATCGTGCCGCCGGGCTTCAGGAGACCCTCGCGCTCGGCCGCGTCGATGATGCGGGTGGCGATGCGGTCCTTCGACGAGCCGCCGGGGTTCAGGTACTCGACCTTGACGAGGACCGTGGCGGCGATGCCCTCGGTGACCTTGTTCAGTTTGACCAGCGGGGTGTCGCCCACCAGGTCCAGGACGG
The DNA here is from genome assembly GCF_007988805.1 of Frigoribacterium faeni. GTDB lineage: Bacteria > Actinomycetota > Actinomycetes > Actinomycetales > Microbacteriaceae > Frigoribacterium > Frigoribacterium faeni. The sequence continues at coordinate 27,025 of NZ_BJUV01000019.1, forward strand.
TCTCGGCGTACTTCACGGGTGCTCCGGGTTCTCCGCTGCCGTCGTGGGGTGCGGATCGGGGTGGCGGGCGGGCGTCGCGACGGTGGCGGCCCGGCGTCGAGTCTAACGACGCGCCCTGGCGTGTTACGGGGGACGACGGGACGGACGCGCTGCACGGCGTGCAAAGAAGGAAGGAGTTCCCAGCGAACCGTGAGAGACAATGGTGACGCATCCCCGATCTCGATCGATCCCCGGACGACAGGACCCCACGTGGCCAACGGCACCAACGACAAGCCCTCCGTCAAGCAGCAGCGCGACGCCCGACGACAGGAGAAGGTCGCGGCTCTCAAGAAGCAGCAGGAGCGGGCCAGGCGCAACCGCCTCATCGGCATCGTGACCGCCTCGGTCGCCGGCGCCGCCGTCGTGGCGCTCGTCGTCGCCTACGTGGTCACCAGCGGACAGCCCCGACAGGACCCCCAGGCGATCGAGATCGACGGCGTCCAGACCTACTCCGACCTCACGGCGAACCACGTCGCCGGCGCCGTCGACTACGCCATGACTCCCCCGGCCGGCGGCGACCACAACCAGATCTGGCTCAACTGCGGGGTCTACACCGAGCCCGTCCCGAACGAGAACGCCGTGCACGACCTCGAGCACGGGGCGATCTGGTTCACGTACGACCCCGCCCAGGTGAGCGACGCCGAGATCGAGGCCCTGCAGGACTTCGCGCCCGACACGTACGCCGTCGTCTCGCCCTTCGAGGGCCTCGACTCGCCGATGTACGTCTCGGCCTGGGGCGCGCAGCTGCCGTTCGCGAACGTCACCGACGACGAGGCCTCCGTCTCGGACTTCGTCACCAAGTACTGGAAGTCCGGCGACGCCCCCGAGCCCGGCGCGCCCTGCACCGGCGGCGTGGACGGCGAGGGCAAGATCGCGTGACCGACACGGGGCGTGACGAGGCGACCGACGCGGCGGTGCCGACCCGCGCCTCCCGGGGGCGTCGACTCCGGCTCGTCGTCGCCGGCGTGCTGACGGTGGCGCTGGTGCTGCTCGTGGGCATCGCCGTCGGCCGGCTGAGCTCGCCGAACCCCGTCACGCCCGGCACCGAGAGCGTCGAGGCGGGCTTCTCGCGCGACATGCAGGTGCATCACGAGCAGGCCGTGCAGATGGCGATGATCGTGCGCGAACGCACCGACGACCCCGCCGTCCGCTCGCTGGCGTACGACATCGCCCTGACGCAGTCCCAGCAGGCGGGCCAGATGTTCGCCTGGCTCGAGCTCTGGAGCCTGCCGCAGGCGCCGTCCGAACCGACCATGACCTGGATGTCCCGCCCCACGCTCGACGGCGCCTACGGCGACCACGAGCACGAGGCGACCACCGCAGGAGGCACGGGAGGCACCGCCACGCCGGTCGCCACCCACGAGCCCGGCGGTCGCATGCCGGGGCTCGCGACCGACGATCAGCTGGCCGCGCTGCAGGCGGCGAGCGGCGTCGAGGCCGAGCGGCTGTTCCTCACGCTGATGATCGCCCACCACCGCGGCGGCGTCGAGATGGCCGACGCGATCCTCGCCCGCAGCGACGTGCGGCAGGTGCGGGTCTTCGCGACCGGCATGGTGCAGAGCCAGGAGAGCGAGATCACCGCGATGCAGGAGATGCTGGCCGAACGCGAGTGACGCGCCCTCCGACTCCCTGACGGCGCCCGCGACGACACGGCGTCCGCAGCGACCCGCTCCCCCTCACCGCGCCGCCGAGGCCTGCTGCCCGTAGAGCCCCGCGTAGACCCCGCCCCGTGCGACGAGCTCGTCGTGGCTGCCCCGCTCGACGATGCGCCCCGCGTCGACGACGAAGATCACGTCGGCGTGCCGCACGGTCGAGAGCCGGTGGGCGATGGCGATGGTGGTGCGCCCACGGGCGGCGGTGTCGAGGGCGTCCTGCACGACGCGCTCGGACACGGTGTCGAGCGCGCTGGTCGCCTCGTCGAGCACGAGCACCGCGGGGTCCTTGAGGAGCACGCGGGCGATCGCGATGCGCTGCTTCTCGCCGCCGGACAGCCGGTAGCCCCGCTCGCCCACGACTGTGTCGTAGCCGTCGGGGAACGATGAGATGGTCTCGTGGATGTTGGCCTGGCGGGCCGCCGCGACGAGCTGCTCGTCGGTCGCGTCGGGGCGCGCGTAGCGGAGGTTCTCGCCGATGGTCGCGTGGAAGAGGTACGTCTCCTGGCTGACGATGCCGATGTGCTCGATCAGCGACTCGTGCTGCAGGTCGCGGACGTCCGTCCCGGCGAACCGCACCGCGCCTCCCGACGCCTCGTAGAACCGCGGGATCAGGTACGACACCGTCGTCTTGCCGGCGCCGCTCGGACCCACGAACGCGGCGAACCGGCCCGGCTCGATGTCGAACGAGACCCCGTCGAGGGTCCGCTGTCCCGGCTCCGCGTCGGGGTACGAGAACGAGACGTCGTCGAACTCGACGCGGCCGAGCGCGGACTCGTCGACGCGTCGCGCCGAGCCGTCGTCGCTGATCGCCGGGTGCAGGTCGAGGTACTCGAAGATGCGGGCGAACAGCGCGCCGGAGGTCTGCAGGTCGAGGGCCACCCGCAGGAGCCCCATCAGCGGGAACGTCAGCCGCGCCTGAACCGTGGTGAAGGCCACGATGGTGCCCGCCGTGACCGGGACGTCGCGGAGGATGAGCCAGGCCGCGACCAGGTAGATGACGGCGGGGATGACCGACAGGAAGATCTGCACGACGGCGAAGAACCACTGGCCGCTCATCTGCTGGCGCACCTGCAGACCGATCTGCGTGCGGTTCTCGGCCGAGTAGCGCTCGACCTCGGCGCGCTGCTGGTTGAAGCTCTTGGCGAGCAGGATCCCGCTGACGCTCAACGCCTCCTGCGTGATGGCGGTCATGTCGCTCAGCGACTCCTGCGTCCTGGTGGCGATGCGCGCCCGCACCTGGCCGACCCGCCGCTGGGCGACGACGAGCAGCGGCAGCAGGATCACCGTGACGACGGTCATCTGCCAGCTCAGCACGAGCATCGAGACGAAGGCGGCGATGACCGTGACGGTGTTCCCGAGCACGCTCGAGATCGTGTTGCTTAAGACGTTGGCGACGCCCCCGACGTCGTTCTGCAGCCGGGACTGGATCACGCCGGTCTTCGTGCGCGTGAAGAAGGCGAGCTCCATCCGCTGGAGGTGCCCGAACAGCCGGATCCGCAGCGAGCCCATCACCGTGTTTCCGACCGTCGCGGTGAGGTACGTCTGCCAGACGCCGATGCCGGCCGACAGCACCCAGAGCCCGATCATGGCTCCGACGAGCTCGAGCAGCACGGGCACGTCGGGGCCGCCGCTCGGGAACAGCCCCCGGTCGAAGGCCTGCTTGGTCAGCAGCGGCGGCAGCACGCTGATCGCGGCGCCCACGAAGACGAGGATCACCGTGACGACGAGCGCCCGACGGTGCGGCGCGAAGAGCCCCCGGATGCGGCGGAACAGGTCGGGGATCCGCGGCGCGTCGGCGTTCGCGGCCTTCTGTGCGCGGGCGTCGCCGCTCGAGACCCGACCGGGGCGCGTGCCGCCGCCGCGCATCCCGCCGCCCGAGGCGACGGAGTCCATCCTGCTCATCCGCTCACGGTACGCCCCCGCGGGCGACGTCATGCGCGCGGGACACCCGCTCGACCGGGGTACAGGAACGTCCCCCCAATCCGGGGTTTTCGGCGGAGAACCCTGTTCAAGAAGAAGTCTCAGCTTAGGATGAGGGCGACGGATGGTTGACCCCCATCCCGACGCCGCATTCCTCACACCCGACGAGGAACTACCCGATGCGGCAGAGGTAGGACCCGTGAACACGCCTGACGAAACGGCCGTCGACTCCCCGAGCGCCGAGATCCAGCCCGCCGACCACCGGGCCGCACTCGACGCCATCGAACGCGCCTGGACCACGATCGCGCCGCTGCAGGGGGCCCGACTGCGCGAGGCCATCCGCTCCACCCCCGAGGAGGAGTGGCGCGGCCGCCCGCGCATCCTGCTCGCCCTCGCCGCCAGCCACCGCTCGATCGGCTCGCGCTCGCGCAGCGCCGCCCTGCCCTGGTTCCGCGGCGTCGCGAAGGCCATCGACGCCGATCCGGCGATGCCCCTCGACGTCCGAGCCGGCTACCACGTGCATCTCGCGGCCTCGCTCCGCACCCTCGGCAACTTCGTGGTCGCGCACGAGCACCTCGAGGTCGCCCGCACGATGATCGAGACCGACATCACGGAGTCGATCAGCGCCCGCATCTCGCTGAGCGCGGAGTTCTCGCTGGAGCTCGGGCTGATCCGGATCCACTACGGCGAGTACGACCAGGCGCAGTTCGCCCTCGGCCTCGCGAGCGGTCTCTCCGAGGAGCACCTGAGCGTCGCCCAACGCGTGGAGTGCGCGTCGGCGCTGGCCTACGTGGCCATGCTGCTCGGCGACTTCACGCTGGCCGACGAGCACCTCTCGGTCGCCGTGGAGCTGAGCGACGGCACCGACCTCATGACCAGCTCGTTCGCCGCGCTCGCCCAGATCACCCGGCTGCAGCTCGCCCTCGAGCGCGACGAGGTGCTCGGCGGCGTCGCGCCGCTGATCGACTCGGTCCGGCTGGCCACCCGCGGCAGCGACTGGGAGGCTCTCGGCTGGTTCGCCGAGGCGAACGCGTGCCTCGCCGATCGGCGGTACATCGAGGTGCTCGACCTGCTCGCGCGCATCACACGGCTGGTCGAGGGCTTCACCGGCCAGCCGACCCTGCCCGGAGCCGTCGCGTCGCTCCGCGCCGAGACGATGCGATCGCTCGGTCAGCCTCAGGAGGCGCGTCGTCTGTCGGCACCGCTGGTCCCGACCCCGAGACACATCCAGTGCCCCGGACGGGTCCTGGCGCTCGTCCACCTCGCCGCGGGAGAGCCCGAGGCCGCCCTCGACGCGCTCGGACCCTGCCTCGCGCTCGGCGACCTGCACAGCGAACGGACCATGCCGCACGTGCACGCCATCGTGGCGGCGGCCCACCTCGCGCTCGGCGACGCGGCGCGCGCGGACATCGCGTTCGACCGCGCCCTGCTCGCGGCCGGCCGCAACGGCTCGGTCTGGATGTTCGCGACGCTCGACCCCGACGTGCTGCGGCACCTGCTCGATCGGGCGGCCCAGCGCGACCAGCCCCCGGTGATCCGCGCGAGCCTGGAGCGCCTCCTCGGCTCGGCCGTCGACTCCGTCCACCAGCTGGCCGAGCCCCTGAGCGACCGCGAGCTCGTGATCGTCCGCCATCTCGCGACGGGTCAGACCCTCGGCCAGATCGGCAGCCAGCTCTACATCTCGGTCAACACGGTGAAGAGCCATGTGCGGAGCATCTACCGCAAGCTCCAGGCGACGTCGCGGCGCGAGGCGATGGCCCGCGTCCGGCAGCTCGGCCTGCACATCGACGACTGACCCGGCCGTCGTGGGCTGGTAGCCTCTCGCGGTGTCACAGAACCGGTCCTCCCCCTCCTCCCGCTCGCCCCTCGGTGCCCAGCTGCGCCGGCGGAAGCCCCTCGAGACGTACGTGGCCGAGAGCGAGGCCTCGGCCGACGACGGGCCGCGGATGCGCCGATCGCTCGGCGTCTGGCACCTGACCGCGATCAGCATCGGCGCCACGCTGGGCACCGGGATCCTCGTCGTGCTCGGCACGGCCGTCCCCCTCGCCGGGCCCGCCGTCTGGATCGCCTTCGTGCTCGCCGGCGTCGCCGCCCTGCTCTCGGCCCTGTCGTACGCCGAGATGGCCGGCAGCGTGCCCGTGTCGGGCTCGAGCTACAGCTACGCCTACGCGACCCTCGGCGAGGGCATCGCCTGGGTCTGCGGGTGGTGCCTCGTGCTCGAGTACGCGGTGTCGGTGGCGGCCGTCGCCGTGGGCGCGGGCCAGTACGTCAACGAGGCGCTGTCGGTGTTCGGCCTCGCCCTGCCCGACGCCGTCGCCGCTCCGCCCGGGGCCGGCGGGGTGCTCAACCTGCCTGCGGCGGCGCTCGTCATCGTCGCCATGCTGATCCTCGTGCCGGGAGCCCGAGAGAGCGCCTGGGTGAACACGCTGCTCGTCGTCGTCAAGGTGGCCCTGCTCGTGTTCTTCGTCGTCGTGGCGTTCACCGCCTTCAGCGCGGGCAACTTCGAACCGCTCGCCCCGATGGGCGCCGCCGGGGTCTCGGCCGCCGCCTCGCGGCTCTTCTTCTCGTACATCGGGTTCGACGCCGCGTCGACGGCCGGCGAGGAGGCGCGCGACGCCAGACGGGACCTGCCCCGCGCGATCATCGCCTCGATCGTCATCATCACCGTGCTGTACATCCTCGTCGCCGTCGCCGCCATCGGCGCGCGCCCGTGGCGGACGTTCACCGACGGCGAGGCGTCGCTCGTCGGCATCGTCGCCGAGATCACCGGACAGCCCTGGGTGGCGTTCGTGTTCGCGGTGGCCGCGGTGCTCGCGATCGCGAGCGTCGTGCTGACCGTGCTCTACGGTCAGACCCGGATCTTCGTATCGATGGCGCGCGACGGACTCGTGCCGCGCATCCTCGGCCGCATCTCGCCCCGCACCCGGACGCCCGTGGCCGGAACGCTGATCGTGGGCGTCGCCGTCGCGATCGCCGCGGCGCTCATCCCCCTGGGAGCCCTCGCCGACGCGACCAGCATCGGCACCCTCTTCGCCTTCGCCCTGGTCAACGTCTCGGTCATCTGGCTGCGCCGCAACCGGCCGGAGCTCGACCGCACGTTCCGCGTGCCGCTCTACCCCGTCGTGCCGATCCTCGGCTGCGCCTTCTGCGTGCTCCTGATGGTGACGCTCGGCTGGATCACCTGGCTGGCGTTCGCCGTGTGGATGCTCGTGGGCACGGGCGTGTACCTCGGCTACGGGCGCCGGCACTCGGTGCTCGACCGCGCCTCCTGAGCCCACGCCGCTCCGAGCCCGGCCGCCCCACGCCGCGCTGCCCCGACCACTGCATCGGCTGCGGAGACGGCGGAAGGCGCCACCCCGAGGGGCGGCGCCTTCCGTGTGAAGCGGTGAAGCGGACTTACTTGAGGGTGACGGTGGCGCCGGCAGCCTCGAGCTGAGCCTTGGCCTTCTCGGCGGCCTCCTTGTTGGCGCCCTCGAGGACGGTGCTGGGGGCACCGTCGACGACGGCCTTGGCCTCGCCGAGGCCGAGGCTGGTGAGCGCGCGGACCTCCTTGATGACCTGGATCTTCTTGTCGCCGGCAGCCTCGAGGACGACGTCGAAGGAGTCCTTCTCCTCGACCTCTTCAGCGGCGGCGGCGGGGGCGGCACCGGCAGCGGCCACGGGGGCGGCGGCGGTGACCTCGAAGACCTCTTCGAACTTCTTCACGAAGTCGCTGAGCTCGATGAGCGTGAGCTCCTTGAAAGCCTCGATCAGTTCGTCCTGCGTGAGCTTCGCCATGGTGTTCTCCTTCTGGTTTTTCTAAAGTTGGGGTTGGTGCGACAGCTGTTTAGCTGTCTGCTTCCTGCTTGGCACGCAGCGCCTCGACCGTGCGAACGGCCTGCGACAGCGGTGCCTGGAACAGGTAAGCAGCGCCGAACAGCGAAGCCTTGAAGGCGCCGGCCAGTTTGCCCAGCAGCACCTCCCGCGACTCGAGATCGGCGAGCTTCTTGACCTCGTCTGCCGAGAGAGGGTTACCGTCGAAGTAACCGTTCTTCACGATCAGAGCGGGGTGTGCCTTGGCGAAGTCACGCAGGCCCTTGGCGACGGCGACAGGGTCACCGTGCACGAAGGCGATCGCAGAAGGTCCGACGAGTTCGTCGTCGAACGAGCTGATTCCGGCGTTGTTCGCCGCGATCTTGCTGAGCGTGTTCTTCACCACGGCGTACGTCGCGTCTGCACTGATGGACTTGCGGAGCTCTTTCAGCTCGGCAACAGTGAGACCGCGGTACTCGGTGAGCAGAACGGCGGTCGAGTCACGGAAGTTCTCCGTGAGCTCGGCGACCGATGCTTCCTTGTTCGCCATGGCTCTCCTAAAACGTGGGTGTGCCGGCAGCCCCTGGGATCCCGATCTGCTCCGACGGATCGCGGACGATCCGCTCAGGGCAAAGAAAAAGCTCCGGCGCAAGGGCACGGAGCTGGATCTCTTCGAGAAGAGGAACGACTTCACACACCTGCGCTGGTCGCTCTCTCTCGAGAACCTTCGGTGATCGTCTGCGAGCAGGCGACCACAACCGGCGGTCTTGGGCTTCGATCACAATAGACCGAGGAGGCGCGTCCGCGCAAGTCGCGCCTCCTCGGCTTCTCGGGATTCCGGTCAGACGTGCGCCGCACCGGCCGGCGGGGCGCCCACCGGCACGGGTGCGCCGAGCGGGAGCCGCACGGTGAACGTGGCGCCTCGGTCGGAGCTGTCGACGCCCACGGTGCCCCCGTGCGCGTGCACGACGGCGTCGACGATGGCGAGCCCGAGCCCGGTCGACCCGGCCTTGCGCGAGCGGGAGCTGTCGGCGCGAGCGAACCGCTCGAACAGGACGGGCAGCACCGAGGGCTCGATGCCCGGGCCGTCGTCGGCCACCCGCACCACGGCCTCACCGGACTCGACGCCGAGCGTGACGTGCACGTGACTGCCCTCCGGCGTGTGGGTGCGCGCGTTGGTCAGCAGGTTCGCGATGATCTGGTGCAGACGCATGCCGTCGCCCGAGACGACGACCGGCTCGTCGGGCACGACGACGTCGACGTCGTGCGAAGGGCCCGCGACATGGGCGTCGTTGACCGCGTCGAGCACGATGCGCGTGAGATCGACGTCGGCGAGCACGAGATCGCGCCCCTCGTCGAGACGGGCGAGCAGCAGGAGGTCCTCGACCAGCGACGTCATGCGCACGGCCTCGGACTCGATGCGCCCCATCGAGTAGACGACGTCCTCGGGCAGGTCGGCGTTCATCCGGCGCGTGAGCTCGGCGTACCCGCGGACCGAGGCGAGCGGCGTGCGCAGCTCGTGCGAGGCGTCCGCGACGAACTGCCGCACCTTGTTCTCGGACTGCTGCCGTGCCTCCAGCGCCCCGGCGACGTGCCCGAGCATGCGGTTGAGCGAGGCGCCCACCCGCCCCACCTCGGTGCGGGTGTCGGTGTCCTGCTCGTCGACGCGCTCGGCGAGCGCGACCTCTCCGCGGTCGAGCGGCAGCTCAGCGACCCGGAGGGCCGTGTCGGACATGCGCTCGAGCGGGCGGAGGGCCGACCGCACGACCGCGAAGGCGATCGCGATCGCGATGGCGAGACCGATCACGGTGACCGCGACGATGGTGACGACCATCACCGTGATCGTGCGATCGACGCTGCTGGTCGGCAGACCCACGACGAGGTAGGCCGGCGTCGAGGTGACGCCCGACGCCGTCGTCTCCTGGTAGCTGACGGCCAGCGACTCGACGCGATAGGTGCCGAGTGCGGACCCGAGCGAGACGGTCTCCGGCTGAGCCGTGCCCGTCACCGACTGCACGGTCGTCGTCAGATCGTCGGTCAGGGCCGGGGTGACGATCTGACCTGTGTCGGCCACACGGTAGGCCACCATCACCTGACCGTCGACGACGACGGCCGTGAACGTGCCGGGCGACTGCCGGGGGCCGGTGAGGTCGTCGCCGTCCGGGGACAGGTTCGGCCGGGCGTTCGAGCTCTGGGAGTTCACGAGCGGCGTCGCGCGATCGCTGGCGCCCTTGAGCTCGTCGTCCAGCTGGCGCATGAGCGAGGTCCGCAGCACGAGCACGCTGATCGCGCCGATCACGATGGTGAGCAGCACCACGAGCGCGACGATGCTGAGGATCAGGCGCTGGCGCAGGGTGAACGGACCCGCCACGCCGGGCAGGCGGCGTCCGAGGCGCCGGAGACGATCCCGGGTGCGCCCCGGGAGCGCGTCGCTCACGACGTGGGCTTGATGACGTAGCCCACGCCGCGCACGGTGTGGATCATGGGCTCCTCGCCGACGTCGATCTTCTTGCGCAGGTACGAGATGTAGATCTCGACGACGCTCGACTTGCCGCCGAAGTCGTAGCTCCAGACCCGGTCGAGGATCTGCGCCTTGCTCAGCACCCGGCGGGGGTTGCGCATGAGGAACCGCAGCAGCTCGAACTCGGTCGCCGTCAGCTCGATCTCGCGCCCGGACCGGTGGACCTCGTAGCTCTCCTCGTCGAGCACGAGGTCGCCGACCACGATGCGCGAGTCGCCGCTCTCGCTGATGGCCGACGCCGAGCGGCGGATCAGCCCGCGCAGGCGCGCCACGACCTCCTCGAGCGAGAACGGCTTGGTGACGTAGTCGTCGCCGCCGGCCGTGAGGCCCGAGACGCGGTCCTCGACGGCGTCCTTCGCGGTGAGGAACAGGATGGGGGTGTCGTCGCCGCCCTGGCGCAGCCGACCGAGCACCTGGATGCCGTCGATGTCGGGCAGCATCCAGTCGAGCACGATCGCATCGGGCTTGAAGTCGCGGGCGAGGGTGAGGGCGGTCTGCCCGTCGGAGGCGGCCTTGACGTCCCAGCCCTCGTAGCGGAGGGCCATCGAGAGCAGGTCGGTGAGGCTGTTCTCGTCGTCGACGACGAGGACGCGGAGAGGCGATCCGTCGGCCCGGGTGAGTCTCGGGGCGGCTGCGGTGGCGGGGGTTGTCGTGGTCACGACTCCAAGTATCGAGAGATTCCTATGAGTCGACTGTGCTGAACCGATGCGGGAGCCGTGCAGATCTCATATGCCGCTCATAGCGACGCCATAGAGCCCCGATAACGCTCCTCCCTACGGTCGGCGAGGCGGATCCCACCGCCCGCACCGACGCCCCCACAGCACGAGGAGATCACCACCCCATGTTCCTGACCTACCTGTTCAGAGAGCTGAGCAACAGACGCAAGCAGACCGTGATCATCGCGATCGGCATGGCCCTCGCGATCGCGCTGGTCATCATCGTGAACGGAGCCGCGGCCGGCGTGCGGAACGCGCAGTCGTCGGTGCTCGACTCCGTCTACGGCGTCGGCACCGACGTGACGATCAGCCGGACCGCCGAGCCCGGCGCGGACGGCGGAGGGCCCGGGCAGCAGTTCTCCTTCGGCTCCGACGACGGCACCACCGACGACGGCAGCACCGAGGTCGCCCAGAGCACGCTCTCCGCCGCCCGCGGCACGGCGACGTTCGACGCGAGCGACCTGACCACGGCGCAGGGGGTCGACGGCGTCGCCGCCGCGACCGCGACGCTCAGCCTGCAGAACTCGAGCTTCTCCGGGACGCTGCCGGACTTCAGCCAGGGCGCAGGAGGCACGGGCACCGCACCGGGGTCCGGCACCGACGCGGAGTCGGGCACCCAGGCGGCGCCACCCACCGGCGGGGCCGACGGCGCGGGCGGCAGCTCGTTCGACGTCGACCAGTTCGCCGTGACCGGCATCGACGTGACCGCCGACGCCGTGGGACCGCTCACCAGCGTCACCCTCGCGGACGGCCGCACCTTCACCGCCGACGACGCCGGCACCGACGTCGTCGTGCTCGACCAGACCTACGCCACCGGCGCCGACCTCGCCGTGGGCGACACGCTGAGCGTGGGCGGCACCGACTTCCAGGTGATCGGCATCGTCGCCTCGACCTCGTCCGACGCGGCCACCGCCTCCGACACCTACATCCCCCTCGACACCGCCCAGACCCTCAGCGGCCTGACCGGCCAGATCAGCGACATCTACGTCACCGCGGCGAGCGCGAGCGACGTCGACGCCCTGAAGTCGGACCTCGAGACGGCGCTGCCCGACGCGACCGTCAGCACCCAGTCCGACCTCGCGTCGAGCGTATCGGGCTCGCTCACGACGGCGTCGAACCTGGTCTCCAACCTCGGCACCTGGCTGTCGATCACCGTCCTGGCGGCGGCGTTCCTGATCGCGATCCTCTTCACCGTGTCGGGGGTCAGCCGCCGCACGCGCGAGTTCGGCACGCTCAAGGCGATCGGCTGGAGCAACGCCCGCATCACCCGGCAGGTCGCGGGCGAGTCGCTCGTGCAGGGTCTGATCGGCGGCGTCGTCGGCGTCGCGGTCGGCCTCGTCGGCATCCTCGTGGTCAACCTGATCGCGCCGACGCTGTCGGCCGGCGCCGCCGCCGAGGCGGCCGGCCCGGGCGGGGGCATGCCCGGTGGCGCCGAGGGCGGCGCCCCGACCGGCGGCTTCGGTCAGCAGGTCGCGCAGACGACCAGCGACATCGCCCTGCACGTGCCGGTGACCCTCTCGATCATCCTGATCGCCGTCGGGCTCGCGATCGTCGGCGGCCTGCTCGCCGGCGCCGTGGGCGGCTGGCGCGCCTCGCGGCTGCGTCCGGCCGAGGCCCTGCGGAGCGTCGCATGACCGCCGTCGAGACCCAGCCCGCCGACCCGACCCACCCGACCCGCGCCTCCGGAGGCTCACGACCCATGTACACCCTGACCGACGTCACCAAGACGTACACGCAGAAGAAGCGCACCGTCACCGCCCTCTCGGGCGTCGACCTCGAGATCCCCGCGGGGCAGATGGTCGCGATCCAGGGGCCGACCGGCGGCGGCAAGTCGACGCTGCTGCAGATGCTCGGCGCCCTCGACCGCCCGACGAGCGGCACGGTCATGCTCGGCGACCAGGACCTCTCCAAGGCGGGCGACCACGCCCTGGCCGCGGCCCGCGGCAGCGAGATCGGCTTCGTGTTCCAGGGCTTCAACCTGATCCCGACCCTGACGGCCGCCGAGAACGTCGAGACGGCCTTCGCGGACGGATCGGTCCCCCGCGACGAACGGCGTCGTCGCTCGGCGGCGGCGCTGGCCTCGGTCGGACTTGCCGAGCGGGCCGAGCACCTGCCGGCCGAGCTGTCGGGCGGTCAGCAGCAGCGCGTCGCGATCGCCCGCGCCCTGGTCAAGGAGCCCTCGGTGCTGCTCGCCGACGAGCCGACGGGCTCGCTCGACGAGGCGACCCGCGACGAGATCATGGACCTGCTCGAAGGCGTCTGGCGGGATCGGGGGCTGACCCTCGTGATCGTGACGCACGACTCGGCCGTCGCCCGCCGCGCCCAGCGTCGCCTGCACCTCAAGGGCGGGCAGGTGCGCGACATCTGATCCGCGTCGGGCTCCCGGCCGGGACCCGCCGTCAGGCGAGCGGGTAGTCGGCGCAGGCGAACCGGGTCGAGTCGGGGGCCCAGCACGGCACGTTGATCGTGCCCTGACCGCCGAAGAGCGCCCGGACGTCGTGCGGCGTCGACCCCGGCACGGGCAGCCCGTCGTCGCCGAGCGGGAGGGTGCGCAGCACGACGTCACGGTTCTCGGGGTGGCCGAGCGTGCCGGGCTCGAACGACACGTAGAGCAGGGTGCGCCCGTCGGGCGAGACGTGCGGGAACCAGTTGACCCGCTCGTCGTCCGTGATCTGCACGGCGTCCGCACCGTCGAGGCGGGCGCGGAACAGCTGGGCGTGGCCGGCGACTCCCCCGGACGCGCGCTCCGAGTTGAACCAGAGCCACACGCCGTCGGGCGAGAACCCGGCGCCGTCGTCGGGGTGCTCGTCGTCGGTGACGGCTGCGGTGGCTCCGTCGGCCGTCGCGACCAGGGTGACGTTCGTGCGCCAGCCGGACCGCGCCTCCTCGGGATCGGCGACCGGGGCCGGCAGGGCGCCGACGATGACGCTGAGCGTGCTGCCGTCCGGCGAGACGCCGTGCAGGTAGTTCTTGTGGTTGCGACCCGCGGGGTGGTCGCGGGTGATGCGTCGGGCCGTGCGCCCGGCGTCGACCCCGCCCCACGGCACCTCGTACAGGTGCCCGTCGCGTGAGCTGACCACGACCGTCCGCTGATCGGGAGCGATGACGTGGTCGTTGTTGATCTCGGGGACGTCGCCCATCGGCACGGCCTCGAGAGCGGTCTCGTCGACGCCGCGCGCGTCGGAGGGCAGGCGCCACAGCAGGCCGTCGCCGTTGACGACCAGCCATCGGCCGTCGGGGCTCCAGTTCGGCGCCTCGACGAGCACGGTCCTGCTCTCGAAGACGATCTCGGTCGCCCCGGTCGCGGGGTCGACGATCAGCACGCGACAGCGCTGGCCGGGGAGAAGGGTGCGGGGCATGGGATCAGTACCGCGTCACTGGTTCGAGAAGGCGGAGTCGAAGGAGGCGCTCGGTCGCCGCCAGAGCAGCGAGCGGATGTGGGCCAGCGCCTCGGGTGCGCCGTGCAGGCGGTCCATGCCGGCGTCCTCCCACTCGATCGAGATGGGGCCGTCGTAGCCGATCGAGTCGAGGGCGCGGAACGCGTCCTCCCAGTTCATGTCGCCGTGCCCGGTCGAGACGAAGTCCCACCCGCGCCGCGGGTCGCCCCAGGGCAGGTGCGAGCCGAGCACGCCCGAGCGGCCGGTCGGCGGCTTGATCCGGGTGTCCTTGCAGTCGACGTGGTAGATCCGGTCGGCGAAGTCGGTGATGAACGACACCGTGTCGACCCCCTGCCAGAGCAGGTGCGACGGGTCCCAGTTGAAGCCGAACGCCGAGCGGTGCTCGATCGCCTCGAGGGCGCGCACGCTCGTCCAGTGGTCGTAGGCGATCTCGCTCGGGTGCACCTCGTGGGCGAAGCGCACGCCCTCGGCGTCGAACACGTCGAGGATCGGGTTCCAGCGGTCGGCGAAGTCCTGGTACCCGGCGTCGATCACGCTCGCCGGGACCGGGGGGAACATCGCGACGTAGGGCCAGATCTTCGAGCCGGTGAAGCCGACGACGGTGTCGACGCCCATCTTGCGGGCGACGCGGGCCGCCCTCTTCATGTCCTCCGCCGCGCGCCGACGCACCCCCTCGGGGTCGCCGTCGCCCCAGGTGGAGGGCCGGACGATCGCCTGATGGCGGAAGTCGATCGGGTCGTCGCAGACCGCCTGCCCGGTCAGGTGGTTCGAGATCGCCCAGACCTTCAGGCCGTGCCGGTCGAGCACCTCGAGACGCGACCGCAGGTAGGCGTCGTCCTGGTCGGCGCGCTCGAGGTCGAGGTGGTCGCCCGACGCCGCGATCTCGAGCCCGTCGTAGCCCCAGCCCGCGGCGAGCGCGGCGACCTCCTCGAACGGCAGGTCGGCCCACTGGCCGGTGAAGAGGGTGACGGGACGGGAGCTCTCGGTCATGGGGGTCCTTCTCGGTGCGCGGTGTCGGTGGGGTGCGTGCGGGTCGTTCAGGGCAGGTCGACCCAGGCTCGGGACTCGGCCGACGCCAGCACGGCCTCGGTGACCTGCGCGGCGCGGAGGCCGTCGGCGAAGGTCGGGAGACCCTCGGGCGCCGGACCCCGGACGGCGGCGTGGGCGTCGCGGACGAACCCCGCGAACGCGTCGACGTAGCCCATCGGGTGACCGGCGGGCACGGTGGAGAGGCGGGCCGCGTCGGGTGACAGCACCGCCGCGTCGCGCGCGACGAGCCGGCTGCCCGTGCGCCGGCCGACCCAGAGCGTCTCGGGCTCCTCCTGCGAGAACTCGAGGCTCTCGGCGGTGCCCGAGACGTCGAGGAGGAGGCGGTTCTTCCGCCCCGGGGCGACCTGCGACACGAAGAGGGTGCCGATCGCGCCTCGGCTCGTCTCGAACAGGACCGCGGCCTCGTCCTCCGTGTCGACGGCCGTCCCCCCGCGACTGTCGTGCACCCGGCTCGTGGTCGAGGTCAGCCGCGCCAGACGGTCGCCGACGACGAACTCGAGCAGGTCGACCAGGTGGCTGCCGATGTCGGCGAACGCCCGCGACGGGCCGCCCGCGGCGGCGTCGACCCGCCAGTCGACGTCGTCGCTGCCCAGCAGCCAGTCCTGCAGGTAGGTGCCCCGGATGCTGAGCACGCGTCCGACCCCGCCGCGGGCGATCCGGTGGCGCGCCTCGCGCACCAGGGGGTGGTAGCGGTAGACGAACGGCACCGCCCCGACGAGGCCCCGCTCGCGTGCGGCGTCGACGAGGGCGCGGGCGTCCGCCGCCGAGGTGGCCAACGGCTTCTCGCAGACGACGTGCTTGCCGGCGTCGAGGGCCGCGAGTGCCACGGGCGCGTGCGTCGCGTTCGGCGAGCAGACGTGCACCACGTCGACACGGGGGTCGCGCACGAGATCGTCGACGCTGTCGTGGGCGGTGTCGATCCCCAGCAGGGTCGCGGCCTCCGCCGCGCGGGAGGCGCTGGACGACGCGAGCGCCACCACACGGGCGCCGGCCGACCGAGCGGCGGCCGCGTGCACACGGGCCATGAAGCCCCCGCCCACGATGCCGATGCGCAACGGCTCGACCGGCACCGCGCCTCCCGCGGTCGCTTCGGCCACCCCGACCGCCGCGACCTCCCCCAGGTCGGTCACTTCACGGCCCCGGACGACAGCCCGGTGATCAAGTGTTTCTGCACGAGCATGAAGCCTATGAGCACCGGGAGCGAGACGACGACCGAGGCCGCCATCAGCTGGTTCCAGTAGACGTCCTGCTGCGAGGCGTAGGCCCGGAGACCGATCGACAGGGTGCGGGTGTCCTTGCTGGTCAGCACGGAGGCGAAGAGGACCTCGCCCCAGGCCGTGATGAACGCGTAGACGGCGACGGCGATGATGCCCGGCTTGGCGACCGGGATGACGACGCGGAACAGCGCGCCGAGGCGGCCGGTGCCGTCGATCATCGAGGCCTCCTCGAGCTCCTTGGGGATCGACGCGAAGTAGCCCGTCAGCATCCAGATGGAGAACGGCAGCGAGAACGTCATGTAGGTGATGATGAGCCCGAGGTAGCTGCCGGTCAGCTGCACCCCGACCGTGCGCTGGATCTGCACGAAGATGAGGAACAGCGGCAGCAGGAACAGGATGCCGGGGAACATCTGCGTCGAGAGCACGACCAGGCTGAAGCTCCGCTGCCCGCGGAACCGCATCCGGGCGAGGGCGTAGGCGGCCAGCACGGCCATCGCCACCGAGAGGATCGTGGCCGACACCGTCACGATGAGGCTGTTCTTGAAGTACGTGGCCAGCGGGACGGTCTGCCAGATCTGCAGGTACGGCTCGAGGGTCACGCGGGAGGGGATCCAGGTGAAGAGCCCCTGCACGTCGGCCAGCGGCTTGATCGACGTCGTGAGCACCACGTAGAGCGGCACGATCACGACGATCGACAGGAACGCCAGTCCGAAGAACCGGAAGATCTTGAAGCCGCGCGTCTCAATCATTGTCGTTCTGTCCCTTCGGGAGCACCATGCGGATGTAGAACGCCGACGCGATCAGCAGCACGACCAGGAGCATGACGCTCATCGCACCGCCCAGGCCGAAGTTCCAGTTGTTGAAGGACTGCTGGTAGATGAGCGGCGAGATCAGCGTCGCCTGCTCGGGCGACGCGGGCCCGAAGAGGACGTAGGGCACGTTGAACTGGTTGAAGATCCAGAGGCTCATGATCAGCAGCAGGACGGCGTTGGCCGGCTTCACCATGGGGAGCGTGATCTGGGTGAACTGCTTCCAGAGGCTCGCGCCGTCGAGGCTCGCCGCCTCGTAGACGTCGCCCGGGATGTTCTGCAGCGCGGCCAGCAGCATGAGGAACGCGAAGGGCCAGAACTGCCAGGCCGTGACGATGACGATGGCCCAGAACGAGTTGCCGCCCAGCAGCCAGAACGGGCGGTCCTGAAGGATGCCCAGGTCGTCGACCAGGAACCGGTTGATGGCCCCGTCGCGCTGGTTGAACATGAACGCCCACGCGATGGTGCCGACGTACGAGGGCAGCGCGTAGGGCACGAGGAACAGCGTGCGCAGCACGCCACGGCCCTTGAACGAGCTGGTGAGGAGGACCGCGCCGAGCATGCCCATGCTCCAGGCGATGGCGACGACGATCACCGTGAACAGGAGGGTGCGGCCCAGGGCCCCGTAGAGCTGACCCGCGATGGGCGAGCTCGGATCGAGAGCGGTGACGAAGTTCTGCAGACCGACGAAGGGGGCGTTGACCCAGTTCGCGATGCTGAGCTGGTTCAGGGTGATGAAGGCGATCCAGACGCCCAGCACCATCGGGATGATGTGGACGAGCAGCTCGGCCAGAGCGGCCGGGGTCACCAGGATGTAGGCGAGCGGCGAGCGGTGCTTCCTGCGCTTCGCGGGCTCGAGGGGAGCCTGCTGGTGCGGGTCGGGCGGGGTGTCCTTCTCGGAGGTGGCGGGGGGCAGCACGTTGACGGTCATGAGGGTCCTCTCGGGGCCTCGGCCGGGGCGGCCGGTCGCGTGGACCGGCCGCCCCGACCTGCGGCGGTGGGTCGGGTTACTGACCCGTGCTCATCTGGCTGTTCGCGTCCTCGAGCGCCGACTTCACGTCGGCCTCGCTGACGGAGCCGCCCTGGGCTGCGGTGGCGAGGAGTCCCTTGATGGCCGTGCCGACCAGGGTCTCCATCTGTCCCTCCGAGGGGAAGAGGGGCATCGGCTGAGCGTGGTCGGCGAGCGTGACCTGCTTCAGCTTGATCGTGTCCGACTGGAACGCCGGGTCGTCGTAGGCGCTGGTGACGACGGGCAGCGAGCTGAACGCCTGGTTGAGGTAGACCTGCTCGTCGTCGCTCGTGAGGTGCTTGACGAAGTCGATCGCCGCATCCTTGTTGTCCGAGTTGTCGAACACGCTGATGTTGATGCCGGCGACGTGGCTCTGCGTGCCGAGGAGGTCCGTCGCGTCGGCGGTCTCCATCGGCACCGGCGCCGCGGCGTAGTCGGTGAAGTCACGCGCGGCGAGGTTGGCGTCGGGCGCCTGGTCGAAGAACATCGCGGCCTGGCCGTCGGCGAAGGTCGCCGCCATGTCCGAGCCGTTGACGCTCTCGGCGTCGGAGGGCGAGACCACCTTGTCGACCGCCATCAGGTCGACCCACTCCTTGACGCCGGCGACGACGCCGTCGTTCGCGAAGTCGGGCTCGCCGCTGTCGTCGTAGAGCGCTCCGCCGTTCTGCAGCCCGCGGACGAACGCCTGGTGCGAGTTGTTCGAGATGCTCGACCCGGCCATGGTGACGCCCCACTGGTCGATGGTGCCGTCGCCGTCGGTGTCGATCGTCAGCTTCTTGGCGTCCTCGACGAACTCGTCCCAGGTGGCCGGCGGGTCGGTGATGCCGGCGGCCTCGAACATGGCCGTGTTGTAGTACAGCGAGTAGGCGAGCCCGTAGAGCGGGACCGACGTGGGCGCCTGTCCCTCGGCGCCGCCGGTGGCGAAGCTCGACTGGACGAAGCGGTCCTGTCCGCCGACGGCGTCGAGCGCGTCGCCCTCCCAGGGGACGAAGGCCCCGCTGGACTGCAGCGACACGGCCCAGGTGTTGCCGATGTTGAGCACGTCGGGGCCCTCGCCGCTCGAGACGGCGGTGAGGATCCGGTTGTAGAGATCGGACCACGGGATGACCTCGAGGTCGACCTTCACCCCGGTCTCCTCCGTGTAGCGGTCGATGGACTCCTGCAGGATCTCTGCGTCCTTCTCGACCGTGGGGGCCTGGTTGCTGGCCCAGTACGTGATCGTGTCGCTGTCGCCATCGCTGCCGGATGCCGAGCAGGCGGTCATCGACCCTGCGGCGACGACTCCGACGGCGAGTGCCGCGATCCAACGGAACTTCGTTCTCATGACTTCTCCTGGTGTCTCATCTTCGAGATTTCTCTTCTTCGAGCGGGGAGCGAGCTGGTGGTGCTGTGTGCGGTGCGGTGGTGCGGTGGTGCGGTGGTGCGGTGGTGCTTATCGGGGGTAGGGGAGGGTGTCGCGTCCGGGTGCCGACCTCGCCGTCGAGGACGGCACCCGTGACGGTGTCAGCCGAGGGTCGGGACGGACGGGTCCCAGTCCTCGG
Organism: Frigoribacterium faeni; assembly: GCF_007988805.1. GTDB lineage: Bacteria > Actinomycetota > Actinomycetes > Actinomycetales > Microbacteriaceae > Frigoribacterium > Frigoribacterium faeni. The sequence continues at coordinate 46,692 of NZ_BJUV01000019.1, forward strand.
GCAGTTCGGGCGTGGGCTCCAGGGTCGAGTCGACGACGACGCCCTCGTGGCGGTCGGCGGACTCGGCGAGCGAGACCATGACGTCGAGCACGTGGAAGGCGAGTTCGCCGGGGACGCGCTCCCGACGGCCGCCGCGGATGGCCTGAGCCAGCTCGGCGACCCCCGTGCCGCGGGTGAACGTGGACCCGCTCGCGGCGACCACCGTGGGCTCGTCGGCGCCCGTGTGCACCACGGTGTCGCCCTCGAACTCGTTCGGGTCGGGGAACACCGCCGTGCCCGTCGTGCCGGCGATCTCGACGAAGCCGGCGCGGGCCAGCTTGGAGTCGAAGCTGAACACGGCCTGCGCGCTCGCCCCGCTCTCGAACTCGAGGAGGGCGCTGATGTGCGTGGGCACCTCGACGGGGAACTCGGTGCCCGCCTTCGGACCCGAGCCGATCACCCGGGTCTCGCGGGCCTTCGACGCCGTGGCCGTGACCTTGGCGACCGGCCCGAAGACCTGGACGAGCGTGGTCAGGTAGTACGGGCCGACGTCGAACATCGGGCCGGCGCCGTGGGCGAAGAGGAACTCCGGGCTCGGGTGCCACGACTCCGGGCCGGGCACCTGGAAGAGCGCCAGCCCGGTCAGGGGCGTGCCGATGTCGCCGCGACGCACGACCCGCAGGCCGGTCTGGAGGCCCGCGCCGAGGAACGTGTCGGGGGCCACGGCCACGCGCACGCCCGCCTCCTTGGCGGCGGCGAGCAGTCGGGCCCCGCTCTCGCGGTCGAGGGCGTAGGGCTTCTCGCCCCAGACGTTCTTCCCGGCGGCGACGGCCTTGAGGGCGACCTCGACGTGCGCCGCGGGGATCGTGAGGTTGACCACGATCTCGACGTCGTCGACCGCGAGCAGCTCGTCGACCGAGCCGCTGGCCGGCACGCCCCACTTCTCGGCCTGCGCGGCAGCGCGCGCCTCGTCGATGTCGGCGATGAACAGCACTCGCAGGTCGGGGAACCGCGTGAGGTTACCGAGGTACTGGTCGCTGATGACGCCGGCGCCGATGAGGCCCACGCCGACCGGGCCGGTCTTCGCCGCGCCGAGGGAAGAGGTCGAGGAGGCGGTGGTCGTGTCGGTCACGCGCGCACCCCCTCGAGGAACGCGAAGCTCTGCTCGAGCGCCGTGAAGACGTCTCCGACGTGGTCGTCGAGTTCGACGACGGCGAGCGCCTGCGGTGCGGCGCGCAGGATGTCGCGGACGGGCATGTCGCCCCGGCCCACGGCCACCTGCTCGGTGTCGTCCTTCGTCTTGGGGCCGTCCTTGACGTGCAGGAACTGCACGCGATCTCCCAGGCGGGCGAGGAGCTCGGCGGCGTCGACGCCGCCGACCTCCACCCAGTAGGTGTCGACCTCGAGCACCACGTCGGCGGGCAGCGCCGCCGCGAAGACCTCGAGCGCCGGGGTGCCGTCGATGAGGTTCTCGAGCTCGAAGGCGTGGTTGTGGTAGCCGACCGTGAGCCCGTGGGCCTTGGCCGCCTCGGCGACCCGGCCCAGCTCGGCCGCGACGGCCTCGACGTCCTCGCGGGTGATCCAGCGGGTCTCGTCGATGTGCGGGTCGATGACGGTGCCGACCCCGAGTCGCACGGCGGCCTCGAAGATCGGCTCGAGGTCCTGCCCCACGAGCTTGGCGTGCGCGCTCGGAGCGACGAGGCCGGCCGCGGGGAGCGCCTCGGCGTACTCGTCGACCCGCTCGACGAAGCCCCAGGGCTCGACCTGGGTGTAGCCGATGTCGGCGAGTCGTTGGAGGGTGCCGGGCAGATCGGCCGCGATGGCCCCTCTGACCGTGTAGAGCTGGACCGAGATCGGTGTGGTCACCTGGTGGACTCCTCTTCGAGTGGTGGTGGCAGCGGCGAACCACCCCCGTTCGGGAGTCGATCGCCGGTGATCGGAACTCACCATAGGACCGCTTCTGTCGACGCGCAAGCAAAAGTCGACACGAATCGACGACCTTGTCTCGATCGTCACCTGAGCCTGTGCTTTACTGCTCCCATGTCCGACACGACCCGGTCGTCCGCCCTCGGCAGCACCGGGGCCAGCGAGCTCTTCCAGCTGCTGCGCGACGGTCGCCCGCGGACCAGGGCCGAGCTGGCGACGATGACCGGCCTCGCCCGGTCGACGATCGGCCTGCGCCTCGACGCCCTCACCGAGCTGGGCCTCGTCGGCCCGTTCGCCGACGCCGTCTCGACGGGAGGTCGACCGCCCTCGCGGGTCGCGCTGATCCCCTCCGCCCGTGTCGTGCTGGGTGCGGACTTCGGCGCCGGCCACCTCAACCTCGCGCTCACCGACCTGATGGGCGACGAGCTCGTCAGCCGGCGCACCGAGATCGACATCGCCGACGGCCCCGAGGCCGGTCTCACCGCGATGGTGGCCACCGCCGACGCCCTGCTCTCGCATTACGGACGCAGTCGCGCCGACCTGATCGGCGTCGGCATCGGCCTGCCGGGCCCCGTGCAGTTCAGCACCGGCCGCCCGGTCAACCCGCCGATCATGCCCGGCTGGGACGGCTTCGACGTGCCCGGCTGGGTGAGACGCCACCTCGACGTGCCCGTCCTGGTCGACAACGACGTGAACATCATGGCCCTCGGCGAGCGGAGCCACTCCTTCCCGAACACCGACCACTTCCTCTTCGTCAAGGTCGCGACCGGCATCGGGTCGGGCATCATCTCGGGCGGCCGCCTGCAGCGCGGCGCCCAGGGCATCGCGGGCGACATCGGCCACGTGCAGATCCCCCGCGGCGCGGGGATCGCGTGCCACTGCGGCAACGTCGGCTGCCTCGAGGCCGTCGCCTCGGGGCCCGCCATCGCCCGCGCCCTGCGGGCGTCCGGCCACGACGTCGCCGGCGGCCGCGAGGTCATCGAGCTCGTGCGCCGCGGCGACATCGACGCCATCCAGGCCGTGAGACAGGCGGGCCGCGACCTCGGCGAGGTGCTCACCGCCTGCGTGAACGTCATCAACCCCTCGGTCATCGCCATCGGGGGCTCGATGGCCCAGGCCGGCGAGCACCTGATCGCGGGCGTCCGCGAGATCGTCTACACCCGGTCGATGCCGCTCGCCACCGAGCATCTCAGCATCGTCCAGTCGCGCTCGGGCGACCGGGCCGCGATGATCGGGGCCAGCATGCTCGCGATCCACCACGCCCTCTCCCCCGCCGCGATCGACGAGCTCGCGGCCGCGGTCTGACCCGCAGGCGGCGACACGGCACCGCGGACGGGTCGACCACGCGCTCCGCACGAGGGACAATGGAGGCATGACCGTCGTCCAGCCCATGCTCTCGCTGTGGGACGACGACGAGACCGTCACCGCGCCTCCTCGACCCGTGCCTCGGGCCGCCCACGAAGACCGGGTGCTCGCCGACTCGTCCGACCGCATCGCCTGGCTGCGGGCCCGCAGCCAGGGCATCACGGCCACCGACGTGGCCCGTCTGTCGAGCCCGCGGGCGGTACAGGCGGTCGTCCTCGACAAGCTCTACGGCAACGGGTTCGGCGGCAACGCGTACACCGATCACGGGCGCGCCCGCGAGCCGGAGATCGCCCGCTGGGTGCTCGACGAGCACGGCATCGCCCCCAGCTCGCGTCTCTTCCACGCCGCTCAGCAGCGCCGTCACCTCGCCACCCCCGACGGCGTCGTGGTCCGCGACGACGGCCGCGTCGAGCTCTGCGAGATCAAGACGACGAAGAAGGCCTGGTCGAGCATCCCCCGCACCTACCTGCGCCAGGTCTTCTGGCAGCAGTACGTGCTCGGCGCCGAGCGCACCCTCGTCGTGTGGGAGCAGCACCTCGACTTCGTGCCCGTCGACGACGTCCCCCTGTGCCGATGGGTCGATCGCGACGACGACGAGATCCACCGACTCGTCGACCTCGCCGATCGCGTGCTCGACACCCTCGCCCGGCAGGCTCCCGTCGACCCCTTCGCACCCGGACGGCGGGCCTACGTGCCGCCGCCCTACGACCCGCTGCACTGACTCCGCCGCGGGCCACGGGGGTCGTCCGCCCCCTCCCGACCTCGACGCGGAGCCCGCTCCGGGCCGCCGGCGCGATAGTTTGCGCGCCAGTGACACCGACGAAACACGACCGACTCACGTCCGCTCTTTACTGGTGGCGACCACGCGCCTGCTCTGCACCGCGCACCACCAGTCCAGGGGAGAGCGATGACGCCGACGACGATGCACGCCATGGTGATCGAGGAGGTCGGCGGACCCGACCGTCTCGTCGCCAGGGACGTCCCCCGGCCGCAGCGCGTCGGCAGCGAGGTGCTGGTCAAGGTCACGGCAGCGGGCGTCAACCGGTGCGACGTGGAGGCGCGCGAGGGCAGGGCGGACGGCGCCGCCCTCGCCACGTTCCCAGCCGTGCTCGGACACGACTTCAGCGGCGTCGTGGTCGAGACGCCGTACGCGGCGCATCCGCTCCGTCCGGGCGACGCCGTCTACGGCATGGGGACGTTCCCGCGGGGCGGCGGCAGCTACGCCGAGTACATCAGCGTGCCGTCGATGTCGGTGGCGCGGAAGCCCGCGTCGCTGTCGCACGTCGAGGCGGCCGGCGTTCCGCTCGCCGCGCTCACGGCATGGGGCATGGTGGTCGAGGTGGCCAAGGCGCACGAGGGTCAGCGCATGCTGATCCAGGCCGGCGCCGGCGGGGTGGGGCACTTCGCCGTCCAGTTCGCCTCCTACTTCGGCGCGCACGTCGTCGCGACCGGGTCGCAGCGGAACTCCGGCTGGCTGCGGGAGCTCGGTGCCGCCGAGGTCGTCGACTACTCGTCGGCCGAGTTCGATCGGACGACGCGCGACGTCGACGTCGTGCTCAACCTCCTCGACGACGACGAGGTGGCGACCCGCTCGCTGGCCGTCCTGCGGCCCGGCGGGCTGATGGTGCAGGCACCGTCCTCGAACCGGGAGGCGCTGGTCGGCCGGGCGGCGGACGCAGGACTGCGGGCGACCGGCTTCGCCGTGACTCCTGACGCGGCGACGCTCGCCGTCATCGGCCGCCTGCTCGACTCAGGCGACGTCCACGTGTACGTCGACGACGTCTACGACCTCGCCGACGCGGCTGACGCCCAGCGACGGCTGGAGCAGGGCCACACCCGGGGCAAGCTCGTCCTCCGGGTCGCCGACGAATGAGCCCGCACCGCTAGAGGGCGCACTCGTAGACGAGGTCGTCGTGGGTGCGACCGCCGACGACGAATCGACGCGTCCCCACCTGCTCGAAACCGTGCTTCGCGTAGAAGGCCTGGGCCCGGCCGTTCTCGGCGTTCACGCCGAGCCAGACCGACTCGGCCCCGCCCGTGCTCACGACCTCGAGGGTGGCCGTCATGAGACGCCCGCCGACGCCGCTGCCGTGCACGTCGGGCATGAGATAGAACTTGCTCAGCTCCGCCGTCGGACGGGCCTCGACGGCGCGCGCGACGTCACCGTCGGTCGGCTCGCCCTCGACCAGCATGGAGTAGCCGACGAGGTCGAGGGAGTCCTCGTCGACGGCCACGAGCACCGTGCGGCGGGCGTCGGCGATGTACTCGGAGAGACGATCCTGGCTCAGGTTCTCGACCACGAACCGCGCGATCTCGACGAGGGTCGTCCCGGGAGGGCAGGCGAGCGGGAAGGTCACGGCGGCCACGTGGGCGAGCGCGCGGGCGTCGGAGGGGACGGCGAGGCGGATGGAGACGGTCACCCGCCCATCGTGCCGCACCCGGCCGCACTCGGCTCGCGCAGCCGCTCGGCAGCCCTGCTCTCCTGCCGCCGGATCGTGGCCGCCCTCGCCCCTCCCGCACGCCGGCGACTCCACACCCCTGCCGCACACACCCCACGACACCCCGGCGACCAACGGCCGCGGGCGCACGAGTGCGGAGTTACCGAACCGGCGCGCACAGGTGCGGAGTCGGCAACCGGGCGTCGGCAACTCCACACCCCTGCCGCACACACCCCACGACACGCCTGCGACGAACGGCCGCGGACGCAGGAGTGCGGAGTTACCGACCGGGCGCGCACAGGTGCTGAATTACCGGCCGGGGGCACGGGTGCGGAGTCGGCGACCGGGCGTCGGCAACTCCACACCCCTGCCGCACACACCCCACGACACGCCTGCGACGAACGGCCGCGGGCGCGGGAGTGCGGAGTTGCCGACCGGGCGCGCACAGGTGCGGAGTTAGCGACCGCGCGCACGGGTGCGGAGTTGGGGCGACCAGGCGTCGGCAACTCCGCACGCCTGCCGCACGCACCCCGCGAAACGCCTGCGACGGACGGCTGCGGGCGCAAGAGTGCGGAGTTACCGACCGGGGGCGCAGAGGAGGGGTGCGGAGTTACCGACCAGGCGCGCACGGGGGCGGTACTACCGACCGGGCGCGCACGGGTGCGGTACTACCAAGCGGGCGTCGGCAACTCCACACTCCTGCCGCAGACACCCCGCGACACGCGTGCGACGAACGGCCGCGGGCGCAGGGCGCAGGAGTTGCCGACAGCGTGGAGGGCCGACGAGTCCGTAGACGGCACCCGGCACACAGGGCACGGCAGACGGCGTCCCGGCTCGGGTGGGACCGCACCCGTGTGGGGTGGACGGGGCCCCACGGCGGGGACGACGAAGGCCGCCCCGCTGGAGAGCGGGACGGCCTGTCGTGACGATCGTGTGATCGAGACCGGAGCCTAGAAGACGTTGATGTCGAGGGGGATGCCGGGACCGAAGGTGGTCGAGAGCGTGCCCTTGGTGATGTAACGGCCCTTCGAGGAGGACGGCTTGAGGCGGACGACCTCGTCGAGCGCGGCGTCGAGGTTGGTGTTCAGCTGCTCTTCCGAGAAGCCGGCCTTGCCGATGACGAAGTGCACGTTGCTGTGCTTGTCGACACGGAACTCGATCTTTCCGCCCTTGATGTCGTTGACGGCCTGCGCGACGTTGGGGGTCACGGTGCCGGTCTTCGGGTTGGGCATGAGGCCACGGGGGCCGAGGACCTTACCCAGACGACCGACCTTGCCCATGAGCTCGGGGGTCGAGACGGCGGAGTCGAACGACGTGTAGCCGCCGGCGACCTTCTCGATGAGCTCGTCGCCACCGACCTCGTCGGCGCCGGCCGCGATGGCGGCCTCGGCCGCGGCACCCGTCGCGAAGACGATGACGCGAGCGGTCTTGCCGGTGCCGTGGGGCAGGATGACCGTGCCACGGACCATCTGGTCGGCCTTGCGGGGGTCGACGCCGAGCTTCAGCGCGACCTCGACGGTCGAGTCGAACTTCTTGGAGCCGGTCTCACGGGCGACGGCGACGGCCTCGCTGGTGCTGTAGAACTTGCCTGCCTCGATCTTCTCGGCAGCGGCGCGGTACGCCTTGGACTTCTGAGCCATGTGGAAATCTCCTGATTTCGAGAGTGCGGTAACGAGCCTGGCCGGCTCTCCCACGGATGTCTGTTCGGTGCTGCGACGGCCGTGCGGCCGACGCGGCGGGTGCCGTGACGGCGGGTGACTACGCGTCGACCGTGATGCCCATGGAGCGGGCGGTGCCGGCGATGATCTTCGCCGCGGCGTCGATGTCGTTGGCGTTGAGGTCGGCCTGCTTGGTGGTGGCGATCTCGCGGACCTGGTCCATGGTGAGCTTGCCGACCTTGTCGGTGTGCGGGGTCGACGAGCCCTTGGCGACGCCGGCGGCCTTCTTGATGAGCTCCGCGGCGGGCGGGGTCTTGAGGACGAACGTGAACGAACGGTCTTCGTAGACGGTGATCTCGACGGGGACGACGTTGCCGCGCTGCGACTCGGTCGCGGCGTTGTAGGCCTTGCAGAACTCCATGATGTTCACGCCGTGCTGACCCAGGGCCGGGCCGATGGGCGGGGCGGGGTTCGCGGCGCCGGCGTTGATCTGAAGCTTGATCAGACCCGTGACCTTCTTTTTCGGTGCCATTCTTCTTTTCCTTCTTGTGGGTGTCGAGCCGGTCGCGGTCGCGATCGGCTCTCCCGGTGGTCCGCGGACGGACTCCGGTGATCTATAAGTATGTGGGCTAGAGCTTGGTGACCTGATCGAAGCTGAGCTCGACCGGGGTCTCGCGCTCGAACAGCGAGACGAGCACCGTGAGCTTGCCGCTCTCGGGCTTGATCTCGTTGATCGTACCGGGAAGACCCGCGAACGAGCCCTCCTTGATCGTGATCGTCTCGCCGATCTCGAAGTCCACCTCGGCGGGGATGACGCGCTGGGCCTGCTTTCCGCCCTTCGCACCGCCCTTGGCGGGAGCCGGCGTGGTGTCGACCTGGACGAGGCTCTTCAGCATGTTGAAGGCCTCCTCGAAGCGCAGGGGCGTGGGGTTGTGCGCGTTGCCCACGAAGCCGGTGACACCGGGGGTGTGGCGGACGACCGACCAGCTGTCTTCGTTGAGGTCGATGCGGACGAGCACGTAGCCGGGGATCCGCACGCGGGTGACCAGCTTGCGCTGCCCGTTCTTGATCTCGACGACGTCCTCCATCGGGACCTCGACCTGGTAGATGTAGTCCTCCATGGTCATCGAGACCATGCGGTTCTCGATGTTCTGCTTGACGCGACGCTCGAAGCCCGCGTAGCTGTGGATGACGTACCACTTGCCGGGCTTGCCGCGCAGTTCGTAGCGGAAGGCCTCGTAGGGGTCGACCTCGACCGGCTCGGCGTCGTCGTCGGTCGCGACGTCGTCGCTGTCGAGGACGTCGTCGCCGAAGGCGGCCTGCGCGTCGGCGTCCTGGACGGACTGCTCGGCCTCGGCGATGACGGCGTCCGCCCCGAGAGCGTCGCCCTCGGCGGCGAGGGCCTCGCCCTCGCTGTCGGCCTCGTCGTCGGTCGCCTCGACGGCGGCCTCCGCCTCGGCGGCGTCATCGATGTCGAGAGCGTCGTCGACGATGGCGTCGGCCTCAGGGTCGCGGGCCTCGGCCAGCGAGTCGAGCAGACCGTCGAGGTCGCCGGTGTCGTCGGAGCCGGACTCGCCCTCGTCGACGACGTGCACGGCCTCGCTCTCGGCGGACTCGACGGCGTCCTCGTCGGCGGCAAGCGTGCCGCCCTCCTGGGCCTCTTCGACCTCGGAGGACTGCTCAGCAGCGGTGGCGAGATCGATGTCGTCGCGCTCGTTGTCAGGCAAAGGGTTCTACTTCCGTTCGTGGGGGTTGGATCGGCCGACCATCGGGAGGCGGCGAATCTCGTGTGGCGTCGGGACGACGCCGGACTCAGCTGCCGGTGGGGCCGTTGCCGAAGACGTAGCCGACCACGATGCCGAACACCGTGTCGAGGCCGCTCACCAGAGCCATCATGATGACGACGAAGACGAGGACGACGCCCGTGTAGCTGAACAGCTCTTTGCGCGTCGGGGTGACGACCTTCTTGAGCTCGTTGATCACCTGGCGGATGAACAGCGCGATCCGGGCGAAGGGACCACGACGTGTCGCGCTGTCCTTCTTCGCCTTGTCGACGACGTCCTCACTGGGAACGTCAACGTCTTTTCTCGCCACTGTGGGTACCTTCCGAGCTCGGCCCGAGGGCCTGTGTCCGTGATCCGGGCCGCCGCGCTGAGTCTCTGGTGGACCAGTCGCGACGCCCCGGCCGGGCTGCAGGGCGGACAGGACTCGAACCTGCAACCTGCGGTTTTGGAGACCGCTGCTCTACCAATTGAGCCACCGCCCTTCGGCGTCGACACCAAGCTCGACCCCGTTCGCGAAGAGCGGGACACGACACCGTGAGGCGCGCAAAAGCTTGGCAATCGTCGACCGCCTGGACCAGTGTAGGCGACGCCGCGGGGGCGTGTAAAGCCGGGCCGACACCGGCGGGTCGGCGGCGGCGGCGTCCCCCGCACGGCCGACCGCGACGACGTCGCGGTCGTCTCCTGTCACGGGAACCGTGCCGCGGCTAGGCTGACGCCGTGACCACGCCAGCCCGCCGTCTCTCGTCCCGCATCTCGTCCATCGCCGAGTCCGCTACCCTCAAGGTCGACGCGAAAGCGAAGTCCCTGGTGGCCGCCGGCCGCCCGATCATCAGCTACGGCCCGGGCGAGCCGAACTTCGCCACCCCCGAGCACATCGTCGAGGCCGCGGTGGTCGCGGCCCGCGATCCGCGCAACCACCGCTACTCGGCGGCGGCCGGTCTGCCCGAGCTGCGCGAGGCCATCGTGGAGAAGACCCTCCGCGACAGCGGCACGAGCGTCACCACCTCGCAGGTGATCGTGACCAACGGCGGCAAGCAGGCGGTCTACCAGGCGTTCCAGGCCCTGCTCGACGACGGCGACGAGGTCCTGCTGCCCGCTCCGTACTGGACCACCTACCCCGAGGCCATCTCGCTGGCCGGCGGCGTCACGGTCGAGGTGTTCGCCGGGGCCGACCAGGGCTACAGGGTCACCGTCGACCAGCTCGAGTCCGCCCGGACCGACGAGACCAAGGTGCTGCTCTTCTGCTCGCCCTCGAACCCCACGGGCGCGGTCTACTCTCCCGCCGAGGTCGAGGCGATCGGCCGCTGGGCCCTCGAGCACGGGGTCTGGGTCGTCACGGACGAGATCTACCAGAACCTCACCTACGACGGCGTGGTCGCGACGTCGATCACCCAGGCCGTCCCCGAGCTCGCCGACCAGACCATCCTCGTGAACGGCGTCGCGAAGACCTACGCCATGACCGGATGGCGCGTCGGCTGGATGATCGGCCCGGCCGACGTCATCTCCGGCGCGGCGAACCTCCAGTCGCACCTGACCTCGAACGTCTCGAACGTGTCGCAGCGCGCCGCCCTGGCCGCGCTGACCGGCCCCCAGGACGACGTCGAGGCCATGCGGGTCGCATTCGACGCCCGTCGCACGACCATCGTCCGAGAGCTGAACGCGATCGACGGCGTCGTCACTCCGACCCCCGAGGGCGCCTTCTACGTCTACCCCGACGTGCGCGGGCTGCTGAACCGCGAGTGGGGCGGCGTCACCCCGACCACCTCTCTGGAGCTCGCCGACCTCATCCTCGAGCAGGCCGACGTCGCCACGGTGCCGGGTGAGGCCTTCGGCCCGAGCGGCTACCTCCGCCTGTCGTACGCCCTCGGCGACGACGAGCTCCTCGAGGGCGTCCGTCGCCTGCAGCGTCTCTTCGCCTGACGATCCGGCCGAACTCCCCCGAGCCCGGGTCCACCGATCGGTGGACCCGGGCTCGACCGGTCGGGCCTGGTGCGGGCGGCCTCGGCGACGCAGGCTGGTGCCATGACATCAGAGCCCGTCGTGCGAGTGCACGACCTCACCAAGTCCTACGGCGCGGCCACGGCCCTGCACGGCCTCTCGTTCGAGGTCGCCGCCGGCGAGACGCTGGGCCTCCTCGGGCCGAACGGAGCCGGCAAGTCGACCACGATCGAGATCCTCGAGGGCTACCGCGACCGTTCGGGCGGCGAGGTCTCGGTGCTCGGCGTCGACCCGCAGCACGGCGGCCTCGACTGGAAGGCCCGCCTCGGCATCGTCCTGCAGACCTCGGGCGAGCAGGGGACGGCCACCGTCCGTGAGCAGATCGCGCACTTCGCGGGGTTCTATCCCCGTCCGCGCGACGTCGACGAGGTGATCGCCGCCGTCGGTCTCGAGTCGAAGGCGGGTGCACGGATCCGCTCGCTGTCCGGCGGTCAGCGACGTCGGGTCGACGTCGCGTTGGGCGTGGTCGGCAACCCCGAGCTGCTGTTCCTCGACGAGCCGACCACCGGGTTCGACCCCGAGGCGCGCCGGCGGTTCTGGCAGCTGATCCGCTCGCTGTCGGAGGACGGCACGAGCATCGTCCTGACCACGCACTACCTCGACGAGGCCGCGCACCTGAGCGACCGGGTCGCCGTGGTGGCCCAGGGCCGACTCGTCGCCCAGGGCCCGCCCGACGAGCTCGGTGACGAGGAGGCGCGGACGCCTCGGGTCGTGTGGACCGACTCGGAGGGCCCGCACGAGGTCCGCACGACGGAACCGGGCGCGCTCGTCGCCCGCCTGCACGCCGAGGGAGGCGAGCCCCGCTCGCTCGAGGTCATCCGCCCGTCGCTCGAGGACGTCTACCTCGACCTCGTCGCGGCAGCCGCACGGGCCACGGACGCCGAGCGGGACGCGACCGGCGGCGACGACCGGCACCGCGCCTCCTCGGCGGGGGTGCTCTCGTGAGGGCGCTGGCGCTCGGCGTCAGCCGCACCCGGTACGAGGTGCGCGGGTACTTCCGCGCCGGCGACACCGTGTTCTTCACGTTCCTGTTCCCCGTCGTGATGCTGGCCATCTTCTCCACCGCGTTCAGTGCGTCGGGGTCGTTCGGCACCCGTCCCGACGGCACGGAGGTCGGAGCGGCCGCCTTCTACCTGCCCGGCATGATCGCGGCCGGCATCCTCCTCTCGGGCGTGCAGAACCTCGCCGTCGACATCGCGCTCGAGCGGGGCGACGGCACCCTCAAACGGCTCGCCGGCACTCCCCTCCCGGTGACGTCGTACTTCATCGGCAAGCTCGGCCAGGTGCTGGTCACCAGCCTGCTGCAGGTGGCCCTGCTCGTCCTGGTGGCCCGCGTCGCCTTCGGCGTGCCCCTGCCGACCGACGCCGGCTCCTGGCTCACCTTCGCCTGGGTCTACCTCCTCGGCATCGCCACCTCGGCCCTGGTCGGCATCGCCCTGTCGCGGGTGCCCCGCAGCGGCAAGAGCGCGACGGCCGTGATCGTTCCGATCACCCTCGTGCTGCAGTTCGTCTCGGGCGTCTACCTGCCCTTCACCCAGCTGCCCGACTGGCTGCAGTCCTTCGCGTCGGTGTTCCCTCTCAAGTGGCTGGCGCAGGGAATGCGCAGCGTGTTCCTGCCCGAGACCTTCGCCGCGGCCGAGGCGGGCGGCTCGTGGGACCTCCCCGGGGTCGCGCTGTGGCTCGTGGTGTGGCTCGTCGCGGGTGCCGTCGCCTCGGTGCTGACGTTCCGCTGGATCCGCAAGGACGCGTGACCGTGACGACCCGGCGGGACCGCGGCGGCGCGCTAACGTGACGCAGATGGACGACGAGCGAGCACGGGCCGGGGCCGAGCGGGAGAGCCGCTCCCGCACCGCGATCTCGATGCGCTGGTGGGACGCCGGCCTCGCCGTGACGCTGATCGTGATGGTCGTCCTCGCGGTCACGTCGTCGAGCGCCCGGATGCCCGCCTCGCTCGTCGCGGTCGGCCTGATCCTCGCCGCGTGGTTCGGCCTGGCCCGCCCGGTGATCCGTCGCGACGACGGTCTGCTCTCGACCTCGTCGGTGGCCGCGGTGGCCGCCCTCGTCGTGGTCGGCGGGGTCGCCGTCGGTGCGACGCCGGAGCTCGCGGTCGTGCAGGCGTTCCTGATGCCCGCGCTGTGGACGATCCTGCCGACGACCCGATCCGCCATCGTCGCCAACGTCGCCCTCTGCCTGGCCATCTCGCTCGGTTTCGTCGTCGGTCTCGGCTGGTCGGCCGAGGCCGTGACGACGGCGGTCACGAGCGAGGCGCTCTCGCTCGTCTTCAGCATCGCCCTCGGACTCTGGATCACGGGCATCGCCCGGATCGGCGCCGAGCGCGGTCGTCTGCTCGACGACCTGCGCGACGCCCAGGCCGAGCTCGCGGCGCGGAACCGCGACATCGGCACGAGCGCCGAGCGCGAGCGGCTGGCCCGCGAGATCCACGACACCATCGCGCAGAGCCTCACCGGCGTCGTCATGCTGACCCAGCAGACGCGCAGCACCCTGGCGGCCGGCGACGTCCAGGGCGCCCTCGACCGCCTCGACGTCATCGAGTCGGCCGGGCGGGAGGCGCTGACCGACGCCCGCACGCTCGTCGCGGCCACCGCCTCCTCGGGTCTCTCCGGACACGACGCGGCGGCCGCCCTCCGCCGGCTGGGCGAGCGCTTCGAGCGCGAGAGCGGCATCGTCGTGACCGTGGCGGCCGACGAGGTCGAGCTGCCCCGCGACCTGCAGGTGGTGCTGATCCGATGCGCCCAGGAGGCGCTGGCCAACGTCCGCAAGCACAGCGCGTCCGTCTCGGCGCACGTCGCGCTGTCGGCCCACGGGGACTCGGCGCTGCTGACCGTCGCCGACGCCGGGACGGGGTTCGATCCGACGGTCCCCTCGACGGGCTTCGGCCTCGACGGCCTCCGCGAGCGTCTCGCCCTCTCCGGCGGCCGCCTCGACGTCTCGTCGGACGGCTCGGGCACGCTCGTCGCCGCCCGGCTGCCCCTGTCTCCGGCGGTGGCCGCATGACCGCGGACGGATCGCCCGTGCGGACCGCGCCCCACCGCACACTCGTGGCCGACGACCACCCGATCGTGCGTCAGGGCATCGCCGCGCTCCTCGCCACGACCGGGGACTTCGTCGTGGTCGGGCAGGCGCGCGACGGTCTCGAGGCCGTCGAGCTGGCCGCCTCGCTCGAACCCGACCTGATCGTGATGGACCTGCGCATGCCGGGACTCGACGGGGTCGCCGCGACCGAGGCCGTGCTCGCCCGCCGACCCGCCACCCGGATCGTCGTCCTGACCACGTACGAATCCGACGACAGCATCCTGGGAGCGATCGCCGCCGGAGCGAGCGGCTACCTGCTGAAGGCCTCGCCCGAGGACGAGCTCCTCGCCGGGCTCCGAGCCGTGGTGGCCGGTCAGGTCGCGCTCGCGCCGTCCATGGCCGTGCGCCTGGTGGGTCGGGCGCAGGCCGAGGCCGGACCGGCCCGGCCGTCGAGTCCGCTGAGTCCGCGCGAGACCGAGGTGCTGGCGCTCGTGGCCGAAGGCTGCTCGAACCCCGAGATCGGCCGCCGGCTGTTCGTCGGCGAGGCGACGGTCAAGACGCACCTGCTCCACGTGTTCGAGAAGCTCGGCGTGAACGACCGGACCCGTGCCGTCACCCTCGCGCTCGAGCGCGGGTACCTGCCGTCCGGTCGACGGGGTTAGAGCGCGAGACCGAGCAGGACCGGCTCGGGCTGCAGCACGACTCCGAACTCGGCGGCGACGCGCTGCTGCACGTAGCGCGCCAGCTCGGCCACGTCGTCGCCGGTCGCCGACCCGCGATTGGTGATGGCGAGGGTGTGCTTGGACGAGATCGCGGCGCCCGATCCCGGGAGGCGGAACCCCTTGCCGATGCCGGCGTGCTCGATCAGCCACGCCGCGCTCAGCTTGACCGAACCGGCCCGCGGGGGCGGCGGCGGCGCGGGTTCGTCGCCCAGGGGCACCACCCGGGCCTCGGCCTCGGGCTCGAGCGGCCAGCGCGGGGCGTCGGCGGGGAGCTCGGCCGCCGCGGAACGCGAGACGATCGGGTTGGTGAAGAACGAGCCGCTGGACGCGGTGTCGCGGTCGTCGGGGTCGAGCACCATGCCCTTGGCCGCGCGGAGGGCGAGGACGCTCGATCGCACGTCGGCGACCGAGACCCTGGCGCCGAGGTCGACCCCGAGGGCCCGTGCGAGCTGCGGGTACGCGACCTGCTCGCTCATGCGGTCGAGGTCGGAGAGGGCGAACTCGACCGCCGTGACGACGCCGCGGCGCCCCTTCTTGAAGACGCTCGTGCGGTAGCCCAGCGCGAGGTTGGCGGCGGGGATGCGGACGAAGTCGCCCGTGTCGTCGTCGAGGAAGTCGACCGCGACGAGGGTCGACGAGACCTCCTGGCCGTAGGCGCCGATGTTCTGGATCGGCGAGGCGCCCGTCGAGCCGGGGATGCCGCTGAGGGCCTCGAGCCCCGACCAGCCCTGCTCGACGGTGTACGCCACGAGGGCGTCCCACGGCTCGCCGGCCGCGACGCGGAGATGGACGAGCCCGTCGTCGGACGCGATGCGCTCGACCCCTCGCGTCGCCACCCGGATGACGGTGCCGTCGAAGGGCTCGTCGGAGGCGACGGTGTTCGACCCCCCGCCGAGGACGAACCAGGGCTCTCCCGTCGTCCAGGCCTCGCGCACGGCGGAGAGGAGCTCATCGGTGGTCGTGGCCTCGACGTAGCGGGCGGGTTCGCCGCCCACCTGCATGGTGGTGAGGCCCGCGAGAGTGGTCACGCCAGCGTCACCACGACCTGGGCCTTGCCCAGGACCGTCTGCCCGCCGAACAGGACGGTCAGGTCGACACGCGCCGTCGACGCCGCCTCGTCCAGGCGCGCGATGGTCGCGGTGATCGAGATCTCGGCGCCGTCGACCGGGTGGACGACCACCGGGCGGGTGAACCGCACCTGGTAGTCGGAGATCCAGCCGAGCACGCCGGCGTCGTCGCCCGCTCCGTCGAGCCACTCGACCACGGGCTGCACCGCGGTGCCCATCGTCAGCATGCCGTGGGCGAGGACCCCGGGGAGACCGACGGACTCCGCCACGTCGTCGCGGTAGTGGATCGGGTTGAAGTCGCCCGAGGCGCCGGCGTACCGCACGAGGGAGTCGCGGGTGAGCGGGTAGGTCTTCTCGGCCACGACCTGGCCCACGGCGAGCGCGGTCATGCGGCGCCCCCGACCTCGTCGGCCCGGACGACGAGCGTCGACACGGCCGTCACGACGTGTCGGCCGTCCGCGTCGAGCATCTCGGAGGACGCCGTGACCATGCTGTTGCCGCCGAGCGTCTTGACGCCGGTGACGGTGAGCGTGGCCGTCAGCTCGTCGCCGGCCTCGATCGGCCGGGACAGCGTGAAGCGCTGCTCGCCGTGGACGACGCGCGAGAAGTCGATGCCCGCGTCGGGCTCGGCCAGCAGCTGCGCGAGCGTGGCCTCCTGGACGACGACCGCGAAGGTCGGCGGCGCGACGACGTCGCGGTGACCCGCCGCACGGGCGGCCTCGACGTCGAGCGAGAGCGGGCTGGTCGAGCCCGTCGCCCGCGCGAACTCGCGCACTTTCTCTCGGCCCACCAGGTACGGCGGCGCCGGCGGGAAGACCCGCCCTTGCAAATCGGGGTTCACAGACACGGCGTCGAGTCTAGCGAGCGGGGTACGACGCTGTGCCGGGTGTCGGTGGCACGGCGTACGGTCACGGCATGAGCGACTCGAACATCGATCCCGACATCACCCCCGTCGACCCGGCCGCCGCCGAAGGCGCCACCGACACGTCCGAGGCGTCCCCCTCGGCCCCGAGCGGCGAGACCCTGGGCGGCGAACGCCCCGACGCCTCCAACACCGCCTCGAAGGACCCGGAGGAATGGGTCACCGGCGACGAGCCGATCACCGGCCCGCAGAAGAGCTACCTCGACACCCTCGCGCGCGAGGCCGGAGAGGAGCTGCCCGCCGACATGACCAAGGCCGAGGCGAGCGAGCACATCGACCGCCTGCAGCAGAAGACCGGCCGCGGCGCCTGACCCGCCCGCTCGGACCCTTCCCTCGACGACCCCTCGGCCGTACACTTCAGGCACGTCTGGGATGGTAACTCGACGTGGGCGTCCGTCACCCGGTCTGGAGCTGGTTCTGATCCACTCGTTCCCACGACCGACGGCCGCCGAGGGGCGTGTCCGGTCCTCCCCAGGCCCGGACACGCTCCACTCCTTCGGCCGTCGTCCACCGAGGCTCGTCGGAGCCCGTCCATGAGCGGCGTCGTCGCGGTGATGCGTTCCTCGCATCCCGGCCCGACCCTCACCGTCACCGTCCTCGCCGTCGTCCTCGGCCTCGCGGTCGGGCTCGACGGATCACGACTGGTCGTCGTCGCGATCGCCGTTCTCGCCGGACAACTCGCGATCGGCTGGTCGAACGACCTGATCGACGCCGACCGCGATCGGCGCGTCGGACGTCGCGACAAGCCCATCGCGCAGGGCGCCGTCCGCGTCCCTGTCGTCCGCGCCCTCGTCGTGATCGCGGGGGTGGTGGGTGTCATCCTCCCCTTCACGCTGAGCCTGGCCGCGGGGCTGGCTCACCTTGCTCTCGTCGCGTCGGGCCTCGCCTACAACGCCGGCCTGAAGAGCACGCCCGCATCGGTCGTGCCCTTCGTCGTCGCGTTCGGGGCGCTGCCCGCCGTCGTGACGCTCTCGACGGCGCCTCCGTCCGGTCCCGCCCCGTGGGCGATCGGAGTCGGCGCCGTCTTCGGCATCGCGATCCACTTCACGAACGTGCTCCCCGATCTGGCCGACGACGCCCGGACGGGCGTGGTCGGCCTGCCGCACCGGCTCGGTCGCGCCCGAGCGGGGCTC